>CP000699.1:2815000-3158333 GCA_000016765.1 Rhizorhabdus wittichii RW1 | reverse complement strand
CGATCGGGCGACGTGCAGGGGGAGACCGCCGACTGGTTCAACTGGAAGGCCAAATATGTCTATCTGGTCTCCTCGCTGCGCACCCAGTGGATGGAATTCGACATCTGGCTGGTGTCGCTGCTGATCATGCTGGTGCTGTTCGGCATCGGCTCGATCGGCTGGCGCAAGGTCGGCGTCGACATGCGCCGCACCCTCGGCGTCGCCACGCTGGTGCTGATCATCGCCTATGTCCTGATGCCGCGCATCGTCATCGGCTCGGCCTATGCCGACATGCGGCTCGCCCCCTATGTCGTCGCGATCGGGGTGCTCGGGCTGGTGCCGCGCACCACCAACCGGGTCGCGCTGGGCAGCATCGCCGCGATCGCGCTGGCGATCTTCGGGGTGCGCGTGTGGCAGGCGACCGTCCAGTTCGCCGGCATCTCCGCCTATCAGGAGCAGCAGCTCGCCGCGCTCGACCATGTCGACCGCAACGCCCGCGTCTTCGCGCTGGTCGACCTGCCCTGCCTGTCGCGCTGGGAATCGCCCCGGCTCGAACATCTCGGCGCGATGGCGATCGTCCGGCGGGAAGCGTTCGTCAACGGCCAATGGACGATGGCGGGCGCGCAGCTGCTGTCGATCACCTACGCCCCCGCCAAGGGCTATGCCGAGGACCCGACCCAGGTGATGCGCCCGCGCCGCTGCCGCGCGCCGCGATCGCGCAGCATCGAAAGCTCGATCGCGCTCTTCCCGCGCGAGGCGTTCGACTATCTGTGGCTGATCAACGCCCCGCGCGATCGCTGGCCGATCAACGATCCGTCGCTCAAGCTGATCTGGAACGGCGGCGAGCGCGGCGCGCTCTACAGCATCCAGGAAGACGTCGCGCCCTTCCGCTTCAAGCCGGTGCGCTGACCCGTTCGGGCCTTACGGCTCCGCGACGATCGCGATCGAGACGCCGAACGGCACCGGCACCCGCGCCGCCCAGAAGCGCTCGGCCCCGAACAGCGTCGTCAGCGCCGCGTTGACCGGCTTCGACGGCATCGCGTCGTCGCCGCCTTCCTTGCCGGTGATCTTGCCCAGCAGCCGCACCGCCGCGATCAAGGGGAAGAGCACGCTGTTGAAATGGCTCATGAAGCGCGGCTTCAGCCCCGCCTGGCCGAACACGGCGCGGAGCTGCGCCCCGGTGTAGCGGCGCTGGTGGTGGTGGGCGACGTCGTGGGCGCTCCACATCCACGGCGCGCCCGGCACGGTGACGAGGATGCGCCCGCCCGGCGCCAGCTTGTCCTTCAGGCAGGCCAGCGCCTCGACGTCGCCGGGGATATGCTCGAGCACGTCGAGCAGCACGATCAGGTCATAGGCGCCGTCGTCGAGCGGCACGTCGGGCAGGTAGCCGCCCTTGATCTTCAGGCCGCTGCGCTGCTCGGCGAAGGCGCGGGCGTCGTCGTCGGGCTCGATCGCGTCGACCGCGCCGTAGCGCTGGAGCAGCGCGAGGTTGGAGCCGGTCCCCGCCCCCACTTCCAGGATGCGCATCGGCCCCGGCTTCGGCCGGTGGCGCTCGATCAGGCTGGCGATGATCCGGCGGCGGGCGACGAACCACCAATGGTCCTGGTCGATCTCCGCCATGCGGTCATAGGTGGCGCGGTCCATCAGTCGGCGTCCTCGATCTCGGGCTCAGCACAGCCTATGCGTTGCCGGACGATGTAGATCGGCCGCTTCTTGGTCTCGACCAGGATGCGCCCGACATATTCGCCGAGGATGCCGAGCGAGAGGAGCTGGACCCCGCCGAGGAACAGCGTCGCGACCATCAGCGACGGATAGCCCGCCACGTCGGCGCCGTAGATCAGCGTGCGGACGCCGATATAGACCGCATAGACCAGCGCCACCACCGCGATCACCGCGCCGACATAGGACCACACCCGCAGGGGCGCGGTCGACGCCGAGGTGATGCCGTCGATCGCGAGCTGCCACAGCTTCCAGTAATTGAACTTGGTGGTGCCGACGGCGCGCTCGGCCCGGTCATATTCGACCGCGGTCTGGCGAAAGCCCGACCAGGCGAACAGGCCCTTCATGAAGCGGTTGCGCTCGGGCATCCGCTTGATCACCTCGACGACCTTGCGGTCGAGCAGGCGGAAATCGCCGGCATGCTCGGGGATCTTGTCCATCGAGAGCCAGTTGTGCGCGCGATAATAGAGGTCGGCGGTCAGCCGCTTGGGCAGGCTGTCGGTCAGCCGGTTGCGCCGGACGCCGTAGACCACCTCATAGCCGTCGCGCCACTTGTCGATCATCGCGCCGATCACCTCGGGCGGGTCCTGCATGTCGACGTCGATCGGCACCACCACCGCGCCGCGGGCATGGTCGAGCCCGGCCGACAGCGCGGCTTCCTTGCCGAAGTTGCGCGACAGCGACAGCGCCGCGACGCGGCGGTCGGCATCGTGCGCGACCAGGATCGCCGCCATCGTCCGGTCGGTGCTGCCGTCGTCGATGAAGACGATCTCCCAGCCGATCGGCGCGCCCTGCGGATCGCGCAGCGCGTCGAGCACCCGCGTCATCCGCGTGACGAAGGGGACGATCGCATCCTCCTCGTCCTTCACCGGGACGATGACAGACAGCAGGGGGACGGAGAGCAGGGGAACCGGCAGCGTCTCGCTCATTCGAACACCCATTGGCGGTTCAGCCAGAAGACCAGGAGCGGCGTCACGCCCAGCACCAGCGGATAGGGCGACCAGATCGGAAGGTCCATATGCTGGACGAGCAGCCACACCCACAGGCTGTTGAGCGCGAAGCTGATCAGCGAGACGATCGCGAAGCGCGCGATCCGCACCCCCTGCCGGTCGCGCCCGCCATGGCCGCGAAAGCTCCACTGCCCGTGGACGACATAGCCGGTGGTCGCCGCGCCGACGAAGCCGAAGGTCCAGGCGAGGTTGGGATCGAAGCCGGCCAGCTTCACCAGCAGGTGATAGATGCCGATATTGACGAGCGAGGCGAACACCCCGGTGACCGCATAGCGGACGAGCTGGCCGAGCAGCACGATCCGCTCGCGGGAAAGAAGGGGCGCCTCCGGCATCGGCGCGCCATTCCACAAAAGCGGGGGCGGCTCAAGCTGGAGCGTAGCGGCGGCGGCATCACCCACACCGTCATCCCGGCGAAAGCCGGGATCTCCCTGCCTTTTCCGGTCTCCAGGAGACGAGGGACGTAGAGAAGTGAGATCCCGGCTTTCGCCGGGATGACCAAAAGGGGGCCAAGGGAATGCCATCGGCAAAGACGCCGCCGGGGGAACACGCTCCCCGGGGAAAGGGAACCCCGAAGGAGCGCCTCCCGAAGGGTGGAAATTGCCAGTCCGTTCCCTTCGTATCCGTTCCCGGATGGGCCGAACACAGCATGGCCAAGCTGAACCTCGCCCGAACGAACGGGACGGGCGCCGGCCTTCGGCCGATCGCGGCGAGCGGGCCAGGCGCCCGGAGACCTGCGCTTCTTTACGCCTTTCCAGACGGAAAACCGGTATCCACTTTTCCTGAAAATGCTGTAATCGGGGCCCGATGCAGGACCGGAACGACGCGCAGTTCGAAGATCGGCTGATGGACTGGATCGAGCGCCGCTGGCGCACCGTCTTCTGGCTGATGTTCCTGGGGGCCTGCGCCTATCTCCTCTATTATCGCTGGGGCCAGGTCCGCTGGCTGGCGCTGAGCGACACCGACGACAATCTCCGGCTCGCCGAGGTCAAGGCCTGGCTCGGCGGGCAGGCCTGGTTCGACCTGCGCCAGTACAAGCTCGCCCCGCCGGGCGGCCTCAACGTCCACTGGTCGCGGATCGTCGACCTGCCGATCGCGGCGATGATCCTGGCGTTCCGCCCGCTGGTCGGCGAGTTCACCGCCGAGCGGATCGCCTGCGCGGTGGCGCCGCTGCTGGCGCTGGCGCCGGCGCTGTGGGCGATCGTGCTGACGGTGCGGCGGACCATCCACCCGCGCGCCTATCCGATCGCCTTCGCGGTGCTGATGTGCGCGCAGACGACGCTGTTCATGTGGATGCCGCTGCGCATCGACCATCATGGCTGGCAGCTCGCGATGCTGGCGCTGGTCGTCGCCGGGATCGCCGACCGCCACCCGCAGCGCGGCGGCGCCGTCGCGGGCCTCGCCACGGCGGTGTCGCTCGGCATCGGCCTCGAACTGATCCCGATGATGGCGGTGGCGGGCGCGTCGATCGCGCTGCGCTGGGCCTGGGACCGCGAACAGGCAGGCCGGCTGCGCGCCTATGCGGTGGCGCTGGGCGGCGGCTGCGCGCTCGCCTTCGCCGGCTTCGCCTCCTACGACAACCGGCGGATGATGTGCGACGTGCTGTCGCCGGTCTATCTGTCGACGCTGCTGCTGACCTCGGCGCTGATGCTGGGACTGTCGCTCGCCGCCATCCGGGGGCCGTGGCGGCGGCTCGCCGCGCTGGCCGCCGCGGGCGCGGCCATCGCCGTCTTCTTCGCGCTCAGCTTCCCGCAATGCCTCGGCGCGCCCGAGAGCATCTCGCCCGAGCTCAAGCTGCTGTGGTTCGACAATATCCGCGAGGTGAAGCCGCTCACCACCAAGCCGTGGCGCGACGCGCTGCAGACCGCCTGGCTGCCGCTGATCGGCACGGCGGGAGCGATCGCCGCCTTCTGGCAGGCGCGGCGCACCGAGCAGGCCCCGGTCTGGGCGACGATCGCGCTGCTCAGCCTGCTGGCGACGGCGGGGCTCGCCTGGCAATCGCGCTTCGGCCCGCAGGCGCAGCTGCTGGGCGTCTATGGCGCCGCCGCGCTCGGCTGGCGGCTGCTGCCCCGGCTGCTCGATTCGGCATCGTCGCTGGTCCGGGTCGGCGGCACGCTGGTGGTCTTCTTCGCGCTGTCGGGGCAGGTCGCCCAGTTCGTGGCGATGATCCCCAAGCCCGCCAAGGAGGTCCGCAAGGAAAAGGCGCGCGCCGAAGCCGATCGCCAGCCGCGCCGCTGCACCACCCTGCCCGCGCTCGCCCAGCTCGACCGGCTGCCGGCGGCGACGATGCTGACCTTCATCGACCTGGGGCCGCGGCTGATCGCGATGACCCGGCACAGCGCGGTCGCCGGCCCCTATCACCGCAACGGCGACGCGATCCTCGACGTCCAGCACAGCTTCCGCGCGACATCGCCCGAGGTGGCGCATGCAGTGATGAAGCGCCGCGGCGCGACGATGCTGCTGCTCTGCCCGGGCATGGCCGAATCGACCATCTACAAGGCGCGGGCGCCGCACGGCTTCTACACCCAGCTGATGGACGGGAAGATTCCCGGCTGGCTGGAGCCGGTCGAGCTGCCCGGCAATTCGCCCTTCCGCCTGTGGCGGCGGATCGACTGAACCGGCGGATCAGCGCAGGCCGAAGGCGGCGCTGATCCCGTCGATCACGAATTGCGCGGCAAGGGCGGCGAGCAGCACGCCGAGCACCCGGGTGATCATCGCCTCCAGCTTGGGGCCCAGCACCCGCATGATCGGCCCGGCGGCGAGCAGCGCGGCCATGGTCAGCGCCAGCACCGCGAGCAGCGCGCCCAGCACCAGGATCGTCTGCTCGATGCCGTTACTGCGCGACACCAGCAGCATGACCGTGGCGATCGAGCCCGGCCCGGCGATCATCGGGATCGCCATCGGGAAGACCGAGATGTCCTCGATCGGGCGGCGTTCCTCGGCGGCCTTGCGGCTGATCTCGTCGGCGCGGCCTTCGCGCCGCTCGGTGCGCTTCTCGAACACCATCTCGAGCGCGATCAGGAACAGCATGATGCCGCCGGCGATGCGGAAGGCGTCGAGGCTGATGCCGAGCGTGTCGAGCAGCTTCTCCCCCACCAGCGCGAACAGGAACAGCAGCACCGTCGCGATCAGGGTCGACCGGATCGCCATCGAGCGCCGCTGGGCGGCCGGGGCGTCGCGGGTCAACCCGGCGAAGATCGGGGCGCAGCCGGGCGGGTCGATCACCACGAACAGGGTGACGAATGCCGACAGGAACAGGGCGATCATCCGATCGCGCCCTCCGGCAGCGCGACGCCGGCGCGGCGGTGCGCGGCGACCAGCGTGTTGCGCAGCAGCACCGCGATCGTCATCGGCCCGACCCCGCCGGGGACCGGGGTGATCGCGCCAGCGACCGCCGCCGCCTCGGCGAAGGCGACATCGCCGACCAGCCGGGTCTTGCCCGGCTCGGCGCCCGGCACGCGGTTGATGCCGACGTCGATCACCGTCGCGCCGGGGCGAATCCAGTCGCCCCTGACCATCTCGGGCCGGCCGACCGCCGCGACGACGATATCGGCGCGGCGCACCACCTCGGCCAGGTCGCGGGTGCGGCTGTGCGCGATCGTCACCGTGCAATTCTCGGCGAGCAGCAGCGCCGCCATCGGCTTGCCGACGATGTTCGAGCGGCCGATCACCACCGCCTCCAGCCCCGACAGGTCGCCGCGCCGGTCCTTGAGCAGCATCAGGCAGCCGAGCGGGGTGCACGGCACATAGCCCGCCTCGCCCACCGCCAGCCGCCCGGCGTTGACGACGTGGAAGCCGTCGACGTCCTTGTCGGGATCGATCGTCGCGATCACCTTTTTCTCGTCGATGTGCGGCGGCAGCGGCAGCTGGACGAGGATGCCGTCGACCCGGTCGTCGGCGTTGAGCCGCTCGACCAGGGCGAGCAGCTCCGTCTCGCTCGCGGTCGCCGGCAGGCGGTGCTCGAAGCTCTCCATCCCCGCCTCGACGGTCGCCTTGTGCTTCGAGCGGACATAGACTTGGCTCGCCGCGTCCTCGCCGACCAGCACCACGGCGAGGCCGGGCGCGCGGCCGGCGGCGACGCGGAAGGCCGGGACCGCCGTGGCGACCCGGGCGCGCAAGCCCGCCGCATAGGCCTTGCCGTCGATGATCTCAGCCCCGTTCATGCCCACCCGTTCCATCCTATTCGATCACGCGTTGAAGGGCGGCCGCCAGCGCGGCGGGATCGCCCGAAACATGGAGCCTCTTTAGCCGCGAGGTCGCGCCGCTGGCCAGCGTCACGTCGCGCTTCGCGACGCCCAGCGCCTTGGCGACCAGCCGCACCAGCGCCTCGTTCGCCGCCCCGTCGCTGGGCGCGGCGGCGAGCTTGATCGAGAGCCAGCGCCGCCCGTCGGCGTCGGCGACCACCCCCTCGATCGAATCGCGCCCCGCCTTGGGGCTGGCGCGGACCGCGAGGTGGAGCCCGTCGGCAACCGCCGTCCAGGGGTCCCCGATTTTCAGACGCCCGCCATCATCGCCTGCGCCTGGGCATGCGGTATGACGATCCGGGTGAGGATGTTGATGATCAGCAGCGCGACCAGCGGCGACAGGTCGAGCGCGCCGAAGTCGGGAAGGATGCGGCGGATCGGCCGGTAGATCGGCTCGGTGATCACGTTGAGCGCATAAAGCACCTGCCGGACGAAATCATTATAGGTGTTGATCACGTTGAACGCGACCAGCCAGGACAGGATCGCCTGGATGATGATCACCCAGGTCAGCGCGCCGAGCAGATAGGCGACGATCTCTAACAGGACGGCAAGCATCTGGAGCCCTTTGCAGTGAAGCCGCCGATGTAATGACCGCATCCGCCCGGGGCAACCGGGTGACCGTATCAACACATCCTATCTCGTCATGCCGGCGGAGGCCGGCATGACGAACGACGGGACAATCTTCCATGACGCGCCCGTCCTGCCCCGCTATGGTCCCCGCCTCGGGGCGGCCGCGCAGGTGGATGGATGGATTTCGGACAGCTCGTCGGGGCGATCGGCCCCTGGGCGATCGCGCTCGGCGCGGGTTTCGAGGGCGAGACCGCGGCGATCGCCGGCGGGGTGATGGCACATCGCGCGCTGTTCCCGCTCTGGGCCGCCTTCCTCGCCACCGCCTTCGGCGCGGTCGTCGCCGACCAGATCTTCTTCCAGATCGGCCGCCGCTTCCGCGACCGGCCGTTCGTCGTCCACGTCCGGCAGAAGCCGGCCTTCGCCAAGGCGGTCGGCTTCATCGAACGCTATCCGACCGGCTTCATCCTCGCCTTCCGCTTCGTCTACGGCTTCCGCACGGTCAGTCCGATCGCGATCGGGCTGTCGACGATCCCGCTGCGCCGCTTCGCGATACTCAACATCGTCGCGGCGCTGCTCTGGTCGGCGGTGTTCACCACGATCGGCTATCTGTTCGGGCCGACCGTCGACCGCATCATCGCGGCGCTGGCGCCCTACAAGACCGAGCTGATGATCGCCTTCCCGATCCCCGGCACCTGCCTGCTGCTCTGGCTGCTGTGGCGGCGACACCGCCAGCGCCGGCGCGAGCGGATGAACCCGCCCTTCCACGCTCCCGAAATCGCCGAAAGCTGATCGCCGAGCGCTGACCGCGCCCGGTCAGCGGCTCGCGGCGCGGCGCTGCTCGGTGACGATGTTCCAGGTGCCGATGAACAACGCAGCGACCACCGGCCCGACGATGAAGCCGTGGAAACCGAAGAGCTGGAGCCCGCCCAGCGTCGAGATCAGCACGACATAATCGGGCATGCGGGTGTCGCGGCCGACCAGCAGCGGGCGCAGCACATTGTCGATCGATCCGATCACCAGCGCACCCGCGACGACCAGGATGATCCCCTTCACCACCGCGCCGGTGGCGAACAGGTAGAGCGCGACCGGCACCCAGACGATGCCGCAGCCGATCGCCGGGATCAGCGAGAAGATCGCCATCATCGTCCCCCACAGCAGCGCCCCTTCGATGCCGAGCAGCGCGAAGGTGACGCCGCCGGTGAAGCCCTGGACGATCGCGACGATCAGGCTGCCCTTGATCGTCGCGCGGGTGACGACGGTGAAGTTGCGGATCACCGCGCGCCGCCGGTCGGGATCGAGCGGGATCGATTCGATCACCCGGCGCGCCAGTTCCTCGCCGTCGCGGATCAGGAAGAAGGTCAGGTAGAGCATCACGCCCAGCATCAGGACGAGGTTGAGCGCCCCCTGCCCGACCTGCAGCGCATGGGCGGCGATCGCGCTGAAGCTGCCGCTGAGCGTCTCACTGATCTGTTGCCGCGCGGCGGCGAAATCGGTCAGGCCGCGCGCCGCCAGCCAATGGGACGCCCAGTCGGGCAGCGCGCCGGTCATCTGCTCGAACATCCGGGCGATGTCGATCTGGCCCGACTGGACCATCGCGTAGACATGCAGGAATTCCTGGATCATCGCCGATCCGAGGAAGGCGGCGGGCAGGATCACGATCAGGATGATGATCAGCAGGGTGATCAGCGCCGCGACGTTCGAGCGGCCCGGCATCCGGTCGAGGATGCGGCGGTGGACCGGGCTGAACATCAGCGCGAGGACGAGCCCCCAGAGGATCGCGCCGAAGAAGGGCGCGATCACCATCGCGAAAGCAACCGTGACGATCAGGACGAGGGCGAGGAAGCTGCCGTCCTCGAAACGGAAACGCCGCGGTTCTTCGGATTCGCTCACTCGGTGCTTCCCCTTCGATATTCCGGCGATCGATCGCGCAGCGCGCGGACGATTGCCACAGGAAAATGAACCGGCGCGGCGCTGGTTCCTTTTGCCGTCATCCCATCAATCGAACCTGAACCCGGAGATCATCGTGTCCATCACCAGCTCGCCATAGATGCGCGATCCGGGGCCGTCGGAGGCGCCGGCCGCGACCATCAGCGGCAGCAGATGTTCCTCGCGCGGATGGGCGAAGCGCGCGGCGGGGGCATCGGCCCAGCCGCCCAGCCGTTCCTCGCGGCCCGCCGCGTCGCCCTCGACCGCGCCGGCCAGCCAGTCGTCGAACGCCAGCGACGGCTCGGTCGCGCGGTCGTCGCGATAGGCGCGCAGGTTGTGGAAGCTCATCCCCGCGCCGATGACCAGCACGCCTTCGTCGCGCAGCGGGCGCAACGCGCGGCCGACCCGATAAGCGATCACCGGGTCGAGCCCGTGGTCGAGCGACATTTCGACCACGGGGACGTCGGCGTCGGGAAAGGCGACCTTGAGCGGCACGAACACGCCATGGTCGATGCCGCGATCGGGATCGGTCGCGGCCGGATGGCCGGCGGCGCGGAGCAGCCCGGCCGCCCGCTCGGCCAGCGCCGGATCGCCGGGGGCGGGCCATGTCAGCGCATAGGTGTGCGGCGGGAAGTTGTAATAGTCGAAGATCAGCGGCGGGCGCGGCGAGGCCGAGAAGCGGAAGCCATCGGTCTCCCAATGGCCCGAGACGATCAGGATCGCGCGCGGCCGCTCGGGCAGCCGCTCGGGCAGGCTCCGCAGGAACGCCTCCATCCCGGTCCAGGTGCCGGCGGGATCGTCCATGAAGAAACAGGGTCCCCCGCCATGCGGGATGTAGAAGCTGGGCTGGCGCATCGTCATGGGTGAGAGATCGGCAGCCGGTCGTTGCATTTCAAGAACGGATGCCGGTGCAGGCAGCCGCGAAGGCCCATCGCGGCATCGACATCGCGCCGGGGCTGGTGCAATCAGCCACGGCACCACCTGTCGAAAAGGAGAGACGCGTGTTCAGCCACATCATGGTCGGTACCGACGACCTCGAGGCCTCCAAGAAATTCTACGATGCCGTGCTCGGCACGCTCGGCGTCAAGCCGGGCCGCGACGATCCGGGCAAGAACCGCATCTTCTGGGCGGCGCCCAACGGCATGTTCGGGGTGACCAAGCCGATCGACGGCAAGTCCGCCTGCCACGCCAATGGCGGCACGATCGGTTTCGCCGCCGACTCGCCCGAGCAGGCCGACCGCTGGCATGCGGCCGGCGTCGCCAACGGCGGCACGAGCTGCGAGGATGCGCCCGGCGTGCGCGACATGGGCGCGTTCAAGCTCTACCTCGCCTATCTGCGCGATCCCGACGGCAACAAGCTCTGCGCGATGTACCGGGTGCCGTAACCCCCTCTCACCGTCATGCCGGCGGAGGCCGGCATCTCGGGAGGTTAGCGCGGAACCCCATCTCCTGAGACCCCGGCCTCCGCCGGGGTGACGGCGGGGGAAGGTGTCCTACCCCCCGACGGCGTCGCCGATCAGCTTCTTCGCCGGCGCGCCGTTCCAGTCCATCATCCCGTAGACGCGCCACAGCTCCTTGCCCTTGGCGTCGTAGAACACGGTGGTCGGCAGCGTTTCGGTGCCGAGCGCGGTCATCAGCACGTTCTGCTGGTCGCTATGGCGGGTCAGCGCCTTGAAGCCTTTCTCCTTGAAGAAGGGCTCGACCGCCTTGGCGCCCTCCAGGTCCTCGCTGACGGTGATCAGCCGGAAGCGGTCGTCCTCGGCCGCCATCCTGTCGAGCGTCGGCATCTCGGCGATGCACGGCGCGCACCAGGTCGCCCACAGGTTGACCATCAGCGGCTTGCCCCGGAACTGGGTCAGCGTCGCCGGGCCGCCCTTCTCGTCGGCGAAGGGGATGGCGGGCATCTCCTTCCCGCGTTGCGAAATATCGACCCGGCCGACCGATTCGGCGGGCACGCCTCCTTGCGGGGCGTCGTTCGGTTTACTATCGCAGGCGGCCAGCGCCAAAGCGAGGAGACAGGCGATCAACGGCCGCACGGACAACTCCAACAAGATGTGGGGAGGGCGCTTCGCAGAAGGGCCCGCCGCGGTGATGCGCGAAATTAACGCGTCCATCCCGTTCGACAAGCGGCTTTGGCAACAGGACATCGCCGGATCGAAGGCGCATGTCGCCATGCTGGCGAAGCAGAAGATCGTGACCGAGGCCGATGCGGCCGAGATTTCCAGGGGTCTCGACGCGGTCGCCGCCGAATATGCCGAGCAGGGCGTGCCGGTCGACCTCGCGCTCGAGGACATCCACATGGCGACCGAGGGGCGCCTCGCCGAGCTGATCGGCGCGCCCGCCGGCCGGCTCCACACCGCCCGCTCGCGCAACGACCAGGTCGCGACCGACTTCCGCCTGTGGGTCCGCGACGCGATCGATTCGGTCGAGGCGGGGCTGGTCGCGCTGCAGGTCGCGCTCGTCACCCGCGCGTCGGAGCATGCCGCCAGCGTGATGCCGGGCTTCACCCATCTCCAGGTCGCCCAGCCGGTGACGCTCGGCCATCACCTGATGGCCTATCACGAGATGATCGCCCGCGACCGCAGCCGCTTCGCCGACGCCCGCGACCGGCTCAACCGCTGCCCGCTCGGCTCGGCGGCGCTCGCCGGCACCGGCTTCCCGATCGACCGGCACATGACGGCGGCGGCGCTCGGCTTCGACGCGCCGACCCGCAACTCGCTCGATTCGGTCAGCGACCGGGACTTCGCGCTCGACTATCTGATGGCGGCGACCCAGCTCAGCCTGCACCTGTCGCGGCTGGCCGAGGAGTTCATCATCTGGGCGAGCCAGCCCTATGGCTTCGTCAAGCTGCCCGACAGCTATTCGACCGGCTCGTCGATCATGCCGCAGAAGCGCAACCCCGACGCGGCCGAGCTGGTGCGCGGCCATTCGGGGCGGATCGCCGGCTGCATGACCGCGCTGGTGATGACGATGAAGGGCCTGCCGCTCGCCTATTCGAAGGACATGCAGGACGACAAGCCGCCGGTGTTCGAGGCGCACGACCTGCTCGCCCTGTCGATCGCGGCGATGACCGGGATGGTCGAGACGGTCGAGTTCGTCGCCCCGCGCCTGCGCCAGGCCGCCGAACAGGGCTTCTCGACCGCGACCGACCTCGCCGACTGGCTGGTGCGGATCGCCGACATCCCGTTCCGCGAGGCGCACCACATCACCGGCACCGCGGTGAAGCTGGCCGAGCGCGAGGGCGTGGCGCTCGACAAGCTGCCGATCGAGGCGCTGAAGGCGATCGACGAACGGATCGACGAGCGCGTCTACCAGGCGCTGTCGGTCGACGCCTCGGTCGCCAGCCGGGCGAGCTATGGCGGCACCGCCCCCGACCAGGTCCGCGCCCGCATCGCCGAAGCCAAGGCCGCCCTGGGGATCGAGGGATGAACATGCGCACCCTTCTCGCCGCGACCGCGCTGCTGGCGCTCGCCGCCTGCGGCAAGCGCGACGCGCTGCACCCGGCCGAGGGGCACAGCCTGCCGCCCAAGCCGGCGACCGCCGCGACCCAGCCCGACGTGCCGGCGCTGCTCACCCCGCCGGTCGAGACGCGCCCCGGCCGCAGCGACGACGTGCTGCGCCGGTCGGAGGAGCGCCCCGACGACCGCTTCAACCTGCCCCCGCCGGGCTGAGGCGGGAGAGCCCCCTCCAACAGCGTCATCCCGGCGGAGGCCGGGATCTCGGGAGAGGATCAGCCACCCCATCTCCTGAGATCCCGGCCTCCGCCGGGATGACGCCGACACCGCGACGGACAACGGAAACGACATGGACCATTTCAACCTGAAGGACGGCGTCCTCCACGCCGAGGACGTGGCGCTGCCCGCGATCGCCGAGGCGGTGGGGACGCCGGTCTATGTCTATTCGACCGCGACGATCGAGCGGCATGTCGCGGTGTTCAAGGCCGCGCTCGCCGCAGTCGAATCGGGGCCCGAGGGGCCGCTGATCGCCTTCGCGGTGAAGGCCAATCCCAACCGCGCGGTGCTGGCGACGCTCGCCAGGGCCGGGCTCGGCGCCGACGTGGTGTCGGGCGGCGAACTGCTGCGCGCGCGCGCCGCCGGCATCCCCGCCGACAAGATCGTCTTCTCGGGCGTCGGCAAGACCGAGGCGGAGATGCGGCTCGGCCTCGAACAGGGCATCTTCCAGTTCAACATCGAATCCGAGCCCGAGGCCGAGATGCTCTCCGAGGTCGCGGCGGCGACGGGCCGGCGCGCGCCGGTCGCCTTCCGCATCAACCCGAACGTGATCGCGGGCACCCACGCCAAGATCTCGACCGGCGGGTCGGAGGACAAATTCGGCGTCGCCTATGACCGCGCGATCGCCGCCTATGCGCGCGCGGCCGAGCTGCCCGGGCTCGACGTCCGCGGCGTCGCGGTCCACATCGGCAGCCAGCTCACCGACCTCGGCCCGTCGCGCGCCGCCTTCGAGAAGATCGGCGCGCTGATCGCCGAACTGCGCGCCGCCGGGCACCGCATCGTCACCGCCGACCTGGGCGGCGGCCTCGGCGTCCCCTATGACCCCGCCAAGCCGGTGCCGCCGCTGCCCGACGCCTATGGCGCGATGGTGCGCGAGGTGACGGCGGGCTGGAACACGCGGCTGGTCTTCGAGCCCGGCCGGGTGATCGTCGGCAATGCCGGGGTGCTGCTGTCGCGGGTGATCCGGGTCAAGCCCGGCGTCACCGATCCGTTCGTCATCGTCGACGCGGCGATGAACGACCTGATGCGGCCCAGCCTCTACGACGCCTGGCACGATATCCGCGCGGTTACGCCGAACGGTGCGGCAATGACGGCCAACATCGTCGGCCCCATCTGTGAAAGCGGCGACAGTTTCGCCAAGAAGCGGGCGATGGACGCCGTCGGTCCCGGCGACCTCGTCACCTTCATGACGGCGGGAGCCTATGGGGCGACGATGGCCAACACCTATAACTCGCGCGCGCTGACGCCCGAGGTGCTGGTGAACGGGGACCAATGGGCGGTCGTCCGGGAGAGGCAGCCGATCGAGGCGCTGATCGCGGCGGACAAGCTCCCGCCGTGGGTGTGAGGATTTAGGGATATCCGGGCCGGCGGTTCATCATACCGTCCCGGAGCCGCCATAGAGGGAGCCCGCATGAAGCCCGTCCGCAAGGCCATCTTTCCCGTCGCCGGTTTCGGCACCCGCTTCCTGCCCGCCACCAAGGCCGTCCCCAAGGAGATGCTGCCGGTCGTCGACCGGCCGCTGATCCAGTACGCCGTCGACGAGGCGCGCGCGGCGGGGATCGAGCAGATGATCTTCGTCACCGGCCGCAACAAATATGCGATCGAGGACTATTTCGACTCGGCCTATGAGATCGAGAGCGATCTCGCCGCCAAGAACAAGACGAGCTTCCTCGACAAGCTCGAAGCGACCCGGCTGTCGCCCGGCAAGGCCGCCTTCGTCCGCCAGCAGCAGATGCTGGGCCTCGGCCATGCCGTCGCCTGCGCGCGCGACCTGGTCGGCGACGAGCCGTTCGCGGTGCTGCTGCCCGACGAGCTGCTGTGGAACCCGGCGTCGCCCTGCCTGAAGCAGATGGCCGACACCTATGCGCGCACCGGCGGCAACGTCGTCGCGGTGCTCGAGGTGCCCGAGGACCAGACCCACAAATATGGCATCGTCGATCCCGGCGCCGCCGAGGGCGCGGTGACCGAGGTGCGCAAGATGGTCGAGAAACCGGCGGCGGGCACCGCCCCCTCGCGCCTCGCCATCGTCGGCCGCTACATCCTCCAGCCCGAGATCTTCGCGCTGCTCGACAAGGGCGAGCGCGGCGCCGGTGGCGAGATCCAGCTCACCGACGCGATGGCCAAGCTGATCGGCACCCAGCCCTTCCACGCTCTGACCTTCGACGGCGAGCGCCACGATTGCGGCGACAATGCCGGCTTCATCCAGGCGAACATCGCGCTGGCGCTGGAGCGGCCCGAGATCGCCGATTCGGTGCGGGCGTTCATCCGGACGCTGGTGTAACCAGCACCCTCGTCATCCCGGCGGAGGCCGGGATCTCGGGCGGCTCCTGCCTCGACCTCGTCTCCCCTCTCCCGAGATCCCGGCCTCCGCCGGGATGACGGGGAGGCTACGCGAATTCCTCGGTCATGACGGTCGCCTGCTGCGCGGCGTTGTAGCGCCCGCCGGACACCGTCTCCTGATTCACCAGCGCGTCGAGCGCGGCCATCTGGTCGGGCGACAGGCGAATCTGGTTCGCGGCCATATTCTCCTCGAGATGCGCGATGTCGTGGGTGCCGGGGATCGTCACCAGCGCCGGATCGCGATGGAGCAGCCAGGCGAGCGCGAGCTGCGCCGGGGTGCAGCCGGCCGCCTCGGCGATCGCTTTGTATGGACCGTAGAGCGTCTGGTTCCGTACAAAGTCATCGCCCTGGAAGCGCGGCATGCCGGCGCGGATGTCGTCGCGGCCCAGCATCCGGGGCGTTTCGAACGCCCCGGCGAGGAAGCCGCGCGCCACCGGCGAGAAGGCGACGAAGGTCACGCCGAGCTCGCGGCAGGCGTCGAGCACGGCGATCTCGGGATTGCGGGTCCACAGCGAATATTCGGTCTGCAGCGCGGTCACCGGATGCGCGGCATGGGCGCGGCGGAGCTGGTCGGCCGACACCTCCGACAGGCCGATCGCGCCGATCTTGCCCGCCTCGACCGCGCGGGCGAGCGCGCCGACCGACTCCTCGATCGGCGTCCTGGGATCGGGCCGGTGGAGATAATAGAGGTCGATATGGTCGAGCCCGAGCCGCCGCAGGCTGGCGTCGAGCGTCTCCGCGACCGAGGCGGGCGATCCGTCGACGACGCGCGGATTCTCGGCCGTGACGCGGAAGCCGCATTTCGACGCGAGGGTGAATTCGGCGCGGCGCGCCTTGAGCGTGCGGCCGACCAGCGTCTCGTTATGTCCGTCGCCATAGATCGCGGCGGTGTCGAGGAAGTCGCAGCCGAGATCGAGCGCGCGGTGGAGCAGCCGTTCGGAGGCCGCCTCGTCGGGCTGCGGGCCATAGGCCTGGCTGAGGCTCATGCAGCCGAGGCCGATGGGGTTGATCGAGAAGCGGCCGAGCCTGCGTTTGTTCGCCATGGTCATCCTTCCGGTTGCGTCCCTCCCCTCTGCCACGCGAAGCAGCTTGGCAAAAGCCGGTCCGCGCGCGACAAGGCGTGCGATGCACAGCCTGCCGATCTTCGTCGATCTTCGCGGCCGGCCCGTCGTCCTGCTGGGCGAGGGCGAAGCCGCCGAGGCGAAGCGGCGGCTGATCGAGCGCGCGGGCGGCCGGCCGATCGACGAGGCGGAGGGCGAGGGCCGCGAGGCGCGCCTCGCCTTCGTCGCCTGCGCCGACGATGCGGACGCCGAGGCGGCGGCAGCGCGGCTCAGGGCGCGCGGCCTGATCGTCAACGTCGCCGACCGGCCGGCACTGTGCGACTTCACCCTGCCCGCGATCGTCGACCGCGATCCGGTGCTGGTCGCGATCGGCACCGGCGGGCGATCGGCGGGGCTCGCCAAGGCGCTGCGCCAGCGGATCGAGGCGCTACTCCCTGCCGGGCTGGGCGCGCTGGCCGAGGCTTTGTTCGCGGCGCGCGCGCATATTCGCACCCGCTGGCCCGATGCCGACGGCCGACGCCGCGCGATCGACGGCGGGCTGGCCGAGGGCGGCCCGCTCGATCCGCTCGGCAACGGCGCGGCCGATGCGGTCGGCGGCTGGCTCGCCGCCGGTCATGCCGAGGCAGCGGACCGGATCGTGACGATCCGGCTGCGATCGGCCGATCCCGACGACCTGACGCTGGGCGAGGCGCGGCTGCTCGGCCAGGCCGACCGGCTCTACCACCGTCCCGACGCGCCGCCCGCGATCCTCGCCCGCGCCCGCGCCGACGCCGCGCGGCACGCCTGCGCCGCGCCGCCGGCCGCGCCGGGGCCGGGGCTCTCGATCGACCTGGGATTCGCATGACGCCGGGCTGGACCATCGGGCAGGAAGGCGCGGGGCAGTTCCGCTGGATCCATCTCGACGGGCGCGACGCGCAGGCGATGTGCTGGCTGGACGACGAATCGCACGGGCTGCCGCCGACGGCGCGGTTCAACCTGACCACCGCCGAGACCCGGCCGCGCTGCCAGCCGCTCCATGACGGGGTGATCATCAACCTGCGCGGGCCACGCCACGGCGACGAGCAGGACGAGGGCGACGAGCTGGTCTCGATCCGCATCTGGGCCGAGCGCGGGCGGCTGGTGTCGGTCAGCTATCGCCGGATGGCGGGGCTGGAGGACCTGCGCGACCGGATGGACAAGGGCGAGTTCCTCGACCCCGGCGACCTGATCGCGGCGCTGGCGGTGCAGATCGCCCGCCATCTCGATCCGGTGGTCGCCGACCTGGGCGACCAGGTCGACGATTGCGAGCTGGCCTTGTCGTCCGAGACCTTCCACCTGCGCCGCCACATCGCCAAGGCGCGCTCGACCGCGATCAGCTATCGCCGTTTCATCGTGCCGCAGCGCCAGGCGCTCGAGGCGATGGCGCTGCTCGAACTCGACTGGATCGAGGACGACGACCGCATCCACCTGCGCGAAGCCGCCGACCGCTTCGCGCGCATGGCCGAGGAGCTGGAGGCGGTGCGCGAGCGATCGGCGTTGCTCCACGAGCAGATCACCGACCTGCGCGCCGAGAAGATCGACCGCCGATCGCTGATCATCGCGATCGTCGCGATGATCTTCCTGCCACTGACCTTCGTCACCGGCCTGTTCGGGATGAACGTCGACGGCATCCCCTATGCCCATCACCCGCTATCCTTCTGGGCGGTGACGGGGTTCAGCCTGCTGGTCGGCACCGGCGTGGCGCTGTGGTTCGCCGCGGCGCGATGGTTCCGCAACTGACGGGCCGGGCGGCCATCCCGCTCGCCCATTCGCCCGTTCGCCCGCCAACGAAGCTCCTGTCGCGCGCGCCGCTCCGGCTTGGCACGGGCGGGGCATGGAGATCTATCGCAGCGACACGTTGCTCGTGCGCAAGCGCGGCGGCCGGTGCCGGAAGCACTGGGTCGTCACCTTCGACCATTATGGGATCACCGGCAGCTTCGACCGGCCCGGCTTCGGCGAGGAGTTCCTGGCGGCGCGCGGCATATCGCTGATCACCGTCCTCGGCCGCGGCAACGACTGGTACCAATATCCCGACATGGACGCGGCCCTCACCGCCGCGCGATCGGCGCTGCTCCGCGCCGACCGGGTGATCACCTATGGGTCCAGCATGGGCGGCTATGCCGCGATCCGCTTCGCCGACGCGCTGGGCGCGCATGGCTGCGTCGCGATCTCGCCGCAATATTCGAACGATCCGGCCAAGGTGCCGTTCGAATGGCGCTGGCCCGAGGACGCCCGGCGGATCGACTGGCGCGGCGAGCCGGATCGCCCGATCCGCTGCGCCGCCGATCCCGTCATCGTCTATGATCCGACGATCGAGGATGGCGAGCATGTCCGCCGGATCGCCTGCGACATGCGATGCCGGGCGGTGCCGATCCGCCACGCCGCGCATCCGGCGACGACCTTCCTCGGCTCGACCGGCCTGCTGCCCGAGCTTGTGCTGTCGGTGCTCGACGGCAGCTTCGCGCCGGCGCCGTTCCGCCGGCGGGTGATGGCCGCGCGCAAGACCGATCCCGTCTATCTGTGCGAGCTCGCCCGCCGCCAGCCCGCCTCGCGCGCCCGGCTGGGGATCGCGCTGGCGCGCCGCGCGGTCGCGGCGGCGCCCGGCGTCGATCTGGTCCACCATGTCCTCGCATCGCGGCTCGCACTGGCGGGACAGGCCGTCGAAGCCCTATCGTCGCACGCCAGCGCGTGTGAGCTGTCAGGCGATTTCTGGGGCTATGCGCTGCCCTATGCCCTGGCGCTCGCCGAGGCAGGCGACCGGCCGGCGGCGCTGGCGCTGGCGAAGCGGCTGGCGGCAACCTATCCGGAGCAGGCCCATGTCCAGCATGTCCTCGGCCATCTGCTCTGGCTGTCGGGCCGGACCAAGGAGGCGCTGAAGCCCGCCCGCCAGGCAATCCGCCTCGCCCCGGGCAACGCCTTCTATCGCGCCGCGCTGTTCCGCTATCGCTGGCGCTATGCGGCCCTGCCCGCCTTTGCCGGATGGCGGCTGCTCCGCTGGGCGGCACACCGCCTGCCGCGCCTGCCCGAACGGCGCCGCGCCATCGCCGGCCGCCGGCCGCTGGAGCGCTTCACGACCTGATCAGCGCCCCCTTGATCAGCGCGGGCCGAACAGTGCGGTGCCGATCCGGACATGGGTGGCGCCCAGCATCACCGCGGTCTCGAAGTCGCCCGACATGCCCATGCTGAGCCCGGCGAGCCCGTGCCGCTTCGCCAGCTTGGCGAGCAGCGCGAAATAGGGCGCGGGCTCGACATCGGCGGGGGGCACCGCCATCAGTCCGGCGACCGGCAGCCCTGCGTCGCGCGCCCGCGCCAGGATCGCGGGCAGCTCGTCGATCGCGCAGCCGCCCTTCTGCTCCTCGGCGCCGATATTGACCTGGATGAAGCAGTCGGGCCGCCGCCTCGCGCCGTCCATCGCCTTGGCCAGCGCTTCGATCAGCGAGGGTCGGTCGACCGAATGGATCGCGTCGAACAGCGCGACGGCTTCCTTCGCCTTGTTCGACTGGAGCTGCCCGACCAGATGGAGGCGGAGCGATGGCCCTTCCCTGAGTGCGGGCCATTTCGTTTCGGCTTCCTGCACCCGGTTCTCGCCGAAGCCGATCTGGCCGGCGGCGATCAGCGGCGCGATCGCCTCGGCGGGCTTGGTCTTGGAGATGGCGATCAGCTCGATCGCGGCAGGATCGCGGTCGGCCAGCGCGGCGGCATGGTCGATGCGCGCGCGGATGTCGGCGAGGCGGCGGGAAGCGGTGTCGATATCGGACATGGGCCACGCTATAGGAGGCGGAATGCAGCCCCGCCAGCCCGAGCTTCCGTCGTTGTGGATGATGACCGACGAGCGGCAGGGCGAGGCGCTGTGGGCAGCGCTGCGCCGCCTGCCGCCGGGATCGGGGATCGTCTTCCGCCACAAATCCTTGCTGGACCGGGAGCGTCGCCGCCTGTTCGAGCGGGTCCGCCGGATCACGCGCCGGCGCGGGCTGATCCTGTTGCTGGCCGGCGATGAGGCGGAGGCACGGCGCTGGGGCGCCGACGGCGCGCATCACCGCCGGCCGGGCCCGCCTCGCGCCGGCACCGCCCCGGCCCATAACCTGCGCGAGATCCGCGCGGCCGAGCGCTCCGGCGCGGCGGCGCTGCTGCTGTCGCCGCTCCACCCCACCCGCTCGCACCCCGGCGCCCCGACGCTCGGCCGGATGCGCTTCGCGGCGATGGCGCGGGCGACCCGCCTGCCGGTGATCGCGCTGGGCGGTATCGACCGGCGGCGCGGCCGCGCGGCGATGGCGGTCGGCGCCCATGGCTGGGCCGCGATCGATGCGTGGACTCAATAGGCCCCTCCCTTTCAAGGGAGGGGGAAGGGGTGGGTGGCGAGCGCAGCGAGCCTTGCTCGATCGTCCCGTAGAACTCCGACGAGGGGCATCGAGCCCCTCGTCTCCGTACCCCACCCTTACATCCCTCCCCTGAAGGGGAGGGAGATTGATGTCTCAGGAAACCAGCCGCCAGCCCGGCATTAGAACTTGAAGGCGGTTCCGATATAGATCGCCTGGCTGTCGCGGCGCTGGTCGCTGCTCAGGTCGAGGCGCTCGCGCTGCGACTTGTAGCGGACGCCGCCCGACAGCTCGAGGTTGCGGGTCAGCGAGAAGGAGCCGCCCAGATCGACCGACATCGCCTCGTCGGGGCCGCCGATCGTGGCGTTGCCGGTGGCGCGCTCGGCGCCGAACAGCAGGCGGGTGCTCCACTTGCGGCCCGAATAGCTCAGGCCGATGTCGGCCATCTCGCGGCCCTCGGGCACCGCGCCGCCATCGATCTTGGCGAAGTCGCCCGACAGCGCGAAATGCTTCCAGCCGACCGAGGCGCCCAGGCTGTAGGCGCTGGGGGCGAGGCCGGCGGCGATGTTCGAGCTGTTGGCGGCGGCGAGCGCGCCGGCGCTCGGCTTGTTGCTGGAGCGGGCGCGGATCGCGACGGTCACCGCGCGCTTGCTGCTGCCGCCCGACGGCGTGAAGCGGAAGCCGGGATCGTTGAAGCTGCCGCCGACGCGATCGAACAAGGCGGCCTGGCGCGGGTCCGACGCGGTCGGGGTGAAGAAGCCGATTCCGCGGGCCTTCTTCTTGTCGATCTTGACCTTGGGGGTGGGCGCGGGCTTGGCGGAGTCGGCGGGCGCGACGAAGGCCATGGACGCAGCCGCAGCGGCGCCAATCAGCACTCCTCGGACCCCCTTTGCCATCATCCTGCGCAACTCGATTTTATTCTATATTCAGTCGCCCTAGCATCGCAGCCGAGTCGATACCAGCCGCGTTTCGGCGAATTTCCCCGCTTGCCGAGAAAAAAAGTCATTGTTGCACGGACTCCACAGCCGGGGCCTCGCGCGGCGCCATATCCTGTCAAGATCGCTTGCGGGGCCGGGGGTTCCGACTATAACGGCCGGCATCGCGAGACATCGATCCCCAAGGACGCCCCGGACATGACCAGCCGCACCCTCCGCACCGCGACCGCCATCGCCTTCGTCGCCCTGCTGGCCGGCTGCGGCGGCGGGCGCCACAAGGCGCAGTTCGCCTCCGACGTCGCGGCGGCCAAGACCACGACGATCGGCATCAACACCTATCTGTGGAAGGCGTCGCTCGAGACGCTGAGTTTCATGCCGCTGCTGCAGACCGATTCGAACGGCGGCGTGATCGTCACCGACTGGTATGTGAATCCCAACCAGCCGGCCGAGCGCATGAAGCTGACCGTCACCATCCTCGACGCCGACCTGCGCGCCGACGCGGTCCGCGTCGCGGCGCAGCGCCAGGTGCTGTCGAACGGCAACTGGGTCGACGCCGTAGTCCAGGCGGCGACGGTGCAGAAGCTGGAAGACATCATCCTGACCAGGGCGCGCGACCTGCGCCGCGCCACCGTCAGCGTCGGATAGAAGCGGAATACAGAGTGAGCGCGCGTTTCAACCATCTCAAGGCGGACGCGCACTGGCAGGGGGTCTGGGAAAGCCAGGGCACCTTCCAGGCGCGCGACGACAGTCCCAAGCCCAAATCCTATGTGCTGGAGATGTTCCCCTATCCGTCGGGGCGCATCCACATGGGCCATGTCCGCAACTATACGATGGGCGACGTGCTCGCCCGCTACCGGCGGATGAAGGGCTTCGAGGTGCTCCACCCGATGGGGTGGGACGCGTTCGGCATGCCGGCCGAGAATGCGGCGATGGAGAAGAAGGTCCATCCCGGCGACTGGACCCGCGCCAACATCGCGGCGATGCGCGATCAGCTCAAGCGGATCGGCTTCGCGCTCGACTGGAGCCGCGAGCTGGCGACCTGCGAGCCCGATTATTACGGCCAGGAACAGGCGCTGTTCCTCGATCTCTACGCGGCGGGCCTGGTCTACCGCAAGGAATCGGCCGTCAACTGGGACCCGGTCGACATGACCGTGCTCGCCAACGAGCAGGTGATCGACGGGCGCGGCTGGCGATCGGGCGCGCTGGTCGAACGGCGCAAGCTCAACCAGTGGTTCCTCAAGATCACCGATTTCGCCGACGACCTGCTCGACGGCCTCGATACGCTCGACCAGTGGCCCGAAAAGGTCCGGACGATGCAGGAGAACTGGATCGGCAAGTCGCAGGGCATGCGCTTCACCTTCGTATTGGATGCGCCTGCGGGTGACCTGACCAGCTTCGACGTGTTCACGACGCGGCCCGACACCATGTTCGGCGCCAGCTTCGCCGCGATCGCCGCCGATCACCCGATCGCGCAGGCGTTGAGCGCGGGCAACCCGGCGCTGCAGGCGTTCATCGCCGACTGCAAGCGCACCGGCACCGCCGCGGCCGAGATCGAGACCGCCGAGAAGAAGGGCTACGACACCGGCCTGTCGGTGGTCCACCCGCTCGACCCCGACTGGAAGCTGCCGCTGTTCGTCGCCAATTTCGTGCTGATGGACTATGGCACCGGCGCGGTGTTCGGCTGCCCGGCGCACGACCAGCGTGACCTCGACTTCGCGCGCAAATATGCGCTGCCGGTCAAGCGGGTCGTCGCTCCCTCCCCCGAGGAGGCCGCTGCGCCGATCGGCGACGAGGCCTATGTCGGGCCCGGCCGCATCGTCAATTCGGCCTTCCTCGACGGCCTGTCGGTCGAGGAGGCGAAGGCGGCGGTGATCGCCCGCGCCGAGGCAGGGGGCTGGGGCCAGGGCACCACCGTGTGGCGGCTGCGCGACTGGGGCGTGTCGCGCCAGCGCTATTGGGGCACGCCGATCCCGATCATCCATTGCGAGGGCTGCGGCGCGGTTCCCGTGCCGCATGACCAGCTGCCCGTCGTGCTGCCCGAGGACGTCGCCTTCGACATCCCCGGCAACCCGCTCGACCGCCATCCGACCTGGAAGCATGTCGACTGCCCGAGCTGCGGCAAGCCCGCGCGGCGCGAGACCGACACGCTCGACACCTTCGTCGATTCCTCCTGGTATTTCATCCGCTTCGCCAGCCAGCCGTCAGACAAGCCGTTCGACCGCGCGGTCGCGGAGAGCTGGATGCCGGTCGGCCAGTATATCGGCGGGGTCGAGCATGCGATCCTCCACCTGCTCTACGCCCGCTTCTGGACCCGCGCGCTCGAACGGATCGGCAGGATCGGGGTCAAGGAGCCGTTCACCGGCCTGTTCACCCAGGGCATGGTGACGCACGAGACCTACAAGGACCCGGCCGGCCAATGGCTGAGCCCCGAGGAGGTCTCCGACGGCATCGTCGTCGCGACCGGCGCGCCGGCGACGGTCGGCCGCATCGAGAAGATGTCCAAGTCGAAGAAGAATGTCGTCGATCCGGCCCCGATCGTCGAGCAGTACGGCGCGGACGCGGTACGCTGGTTCATGCTGTCCGACAGCCCGCCCGAGCGCGACCTCGAATGGACCGAGAGCGGCATCGAGGGCTGCTGGCGCTTCGTCAACCGGCTGTGGCGGATCACCGACGTTTCCGAGGCCGGGGACGGCGAGGACCGGGAGCTCGACCGCAAGCTCCACAAGGCGATCGCCGGCATCGCCGCCGACATCGAGGCGCTCGGCTTCAACCGCGCCGTCGCCAAGATCCACGAGCTGTCCAACGCGATCGAGAAGGCCGCGCCGTCGGCGAGCCGCGCCGCCGCCGCGCGCGCGCTGGTCCGCCTCGTCGCGCCGATGGTGCCGCACCTGGCGGAAGAAGCCTGGGCCCGGCTCGGCGAGCAGGGGCTGGTTGCCGATGCGGCCTGGCCGGCGCATGATCCCGCGCTGCTGGTCGACGACGAGGTGACGATCGCGGTGCAGGTCAACGGCAAGCTGCGCGACACGCTGACCGCCCCCAAGGGCGCGCCCAAGGACGCGCTCGAACGGATGGCGCTCGAATCGGAGAAGATCACCCGGCTGCTCGAAGGCGCCGCGCCGCGCAAGGTGATCGTCGTTCCCGACCGCCTGGTGAACATCGTCGCATGAAGCGGCTGGCGGCCCTGATCGCCCTGGCCGGCGCGGTCGCGGCGCTGCCCGGCTGCGCGCTCCGGCCACTCTATGCCGACGGCGGCGCCGGATCGGTCGCCTCGTCGCTGCGCGCGGTCGAGGTCGCGCCGGTCGGTGGGCAGAGCGGCTGGCTGATCCGCAACGCGCTCAACGACCGGCTCCACCGCCAGGGCGAGACGACGCCGCGCTTCCGGCTCGAAGTCGAGCTCGACGACCAGATCACCGGCTTCGGCATCCGCCAGGACAATGCGGTCAGCCGCGAGCGGCGGACGCTGCGCGCGCGCTATCGCCTGCTCGACGCGGCGACCGGCGGCGTTCTGCTCGACCAGACCGCCGCGGCCGATGCCGGCATCGACGTCACCGGCTCCGAATATTCCACCGTCGCCGCCGAGCAGACCGCGCTCGAACGGCTGACCGAGAATCTCGCCGACCAGATCGTCGCGCGCCTCGCCACCTATGCGGGGCGCAGCGCGGGCCAGTGAGCGCGCGATGCCGATGAGCCCGTCATGAAAGCCGATGCCGGCCAGATCCAGCGGGCGCTCGACCGACCCGATCCCGCCGTCCGGCTGATCCTGCTCTACGGCCCCGATGAATCGGGATCGCGCGCGCTGGCCGCGCGGATCGACAAGGCAATGGGCGCCGAGGCCGAACGGATCGACCTCGCCGGCGCCCAGCTCAAGGAAGATCCCGCCCGGCTGGCCGACGAGGCCGCCTCGATCTCCCTGTTCGGGGGCGCCCGCCACATCCGGGTCGATCCGGCTGGCGACGAGATCATCGATGCCGCGCAGGCGCTGCTGGAGGCGGCCTCGGGCGGCAATCCGGTGGTCGTGATCGCCGGGAACCTGCGCAAGGACGCGAAGCTGGTGAAGCTCGCCCTCGCCTCCCCGATGGCGCTCGCCTTCGCCTCCTACCTGCCCGAGGGCCGCGCCGCCGACCAGGTCGCGGTCGACATCGCGCGCGAACTGGGGCTGCGGCTCGATCCGCGCGCCGCGCAGGCGATCGTCGCCGCGACCAATGCCGACCGCGCGCTGATCGCGCGCGAGCTGGAGAAGCTGGCGCTGTTCCTCGATGCGAGCCCCGACGATCCCAAGCCCGCCGACGCGGCCGCCTTCGAGACGATCGGCGCGGTCAACGACGAGAGCGACCTCAGCGCGATCGTCGACGCGGTGATGGGCGGACGGCCCGAACAGGCGGCGGCCGAACTGGCGCTGATCGGCGCGCCCGAGGCGATCGGCGCGGTCCGCGCGGTGCTCCGCCGGCTCGCCCAGATCGCTCCGCTGCGCGCCGAGGTCGCCGCCGGCCAGAGCGTCGACGCGGTGATGGCGGGTGCCGGCAAGGCGATCTTCTGGAAGGATCAGAAGGTGGTGGCCGGGCTTCTTCAGCGCTGGTCGCCGGACCGCATCGCCACCGCCACCACCCGCCTCGCCGCGCTCGAACGCGCCTATAAGCGCTCAGGATCGCCCGGCATGATATTGATCGGCGAGGAACTTCTCACCATCGCGCGGGTCGCCGCCTCGGCGCGGCGCTGAGACCGGGTCTGAAGTAGCTCGACCAAAGTCTCAACTGACCCGTCGCTCCAGCGAAGGCCGGAGCCCATGTCTGTGCGATGTTGAGATGCCGTGGGAAGAGAGGCGCATGTGCCCTCACCCTCCCACCGTCTGCGGCGGCGGGCCCTTCCCTCTCCCCAAGGGAGAGGGATTGTAGATCAATCGCTTAATACGGGAACCGCCACCCCATCCGAGGCGCTTCGCACGCCGTCTCAGATCGGCTCGCCGCTCAGCCGCTGGCAGACCAGGTCGAGCTGATCGAGGGTCGAATAGGCGATGCCGATCCGGCCGCCCTTCTCGCCATGCTCGATCGTCACCTTGAGCCCGAGGATGTCGCCGAGATGGCGTTCGAGCGCGGCGATGTCGGCGTCGGCGGGCTGCGCCGGGCGCGGCGCGGCGGGCTTGGGCGCGGTGCCGCCGGGCCGCCCGGCCTGGGCAAGCTTCTCGGCATCGCGCACCGACAATTGCTGCGTGACGACCTGCTCGGCCAGCTCCTCGGCATTGGGCGCGGTGACGAGCGCGCGGGCGTGGCCCATCGACAGCCGGCCGTCGGCGACCATGTCGCGCACCGGCTTGGGCAGGTCGAGCAGCCGCATCAGATTGGCGACATGGCTGCGCGACTTGCCGACCAGCTTGCCCAGCACCTCCTGGGTATGACCGAAATCGCTGATCAGCCGCTGATAGGCCTCGGCCTCCTCGATCGCATTGAGGTCCTGGCGCTGGACGTTCTCGACGATCGCCAGTTCGAGCGTCTGCGCGTCGGACAGTTCGCGGACGATCGCCGGCAGCTCGTGGATGCGGGCGCGCTGCGCCGCCCGCCAGCGCCGCTCGCCGGCGATGATCTGGTAGCCGCCGGCCGACGGATGGGGCCGGACGACGATCGGCTGGATCAGCCCGCGCGCGCCGATCGAGGCGGCGAGCTCATCCAGCGCCGTGTCGTCGAAATGGCGACGCGGCTGGCTCGGGTTGGGCTTGATGTCGGCGATCTGGATCATGCGGATGCCCGAGGGCCGCTCGGCGCCGGGGGCGATCGGCTGCTCGGTCGCCACCTCGCCGAGCAGCGACGACAGGCCCCGGCCGAGGCCGCGGCGCGGACCGTCGGCGCTCATGCCGCCTGCGCCTTGTTGGTCAGCCGGGCGATGCACTCGCGCGCGAGGGCGATATAGGCCTCGGACCCCGGGCAGCGATGGTCGTAGATCAGCGCCGGCACGCCATGGCTCGGCGCTTCGGACAGGCGGACGTTGCGCGGGATCACCGTTTCGAACACCACATTCCCCAAAACATCGCGCACATCGGCGGCCACCTGTTCGGACAGCCGGTTGCGCCGGTCGTACATGGTCAGCGCGACTCCCAGGATCGAGAGCTGCGGATTGAAGCGCGCGCGCACCCGCTCGATCGTCTGGAGCAGCTGGGTCAATCCTTCGAGCGCGAAGAATTCGCATTGCAGCGGCACCAGCATCATGTTCGCCGCGACCAGCGCGTTGACGGTGAGCAGGCCGAGCGAGGGCGGACAATCGATCAGGCAGACGTCCCAGCGATTCTCGTCCTGGGCGAGCGCGTCGTGGAGCCGGTGGGTGCGCTTCTCGACGTCGATCAGCTCGATCTCGGCGCCGGTCAGGTCGACCGTCGCGGGGACGATGTCGAGCCGCGGAATCTTGGTCGCGACCACCGCCTCGCCGAGCGTGCAGTCGCGGCGGAGCAGCTCGTAGCTCGACCGCTCGCGCGAGGCCTGGTCGACGCCGAGCCCGGTCGAGGCGTTGCCCTGCGGATCGAAGTCGACGAGCAGCACCCGCCAGCCCGTCGCCGCCAGCGCGGTGGCGAGGTTGATCGCGGTGGTCGTCTTGCCCACCCCGCCCTTCTGGTTGGCGATCGCGATGCGGATCATCGGCGTCCCTTTTGACCTTTTCCACGGGGCTGAACCTGCGACGCGACGATGATCGCCGCCTCCGGGTCGGTCATGCTCGGAACGACCCGGAAATCACCCTGCCACGAAGTGGTTACGGCTTCCAGTTCGGATGCTGCGCTGCGCCCTTTCGGCAGCAGCCAGAGCGTCGCATCGTGCGAAAAACGGTGCGCGAGCGGCAGCAGCCGGTCGAGCGGCGCGAAGGCGCGCGCGCTGATCACGTCGTGCGGGCTCGATTCGAGCATCTCCAGCCGCTGGCCCGCCACCGTCACCCGATCGGCGATGCCGAGCGATTCGGCCATGAAGCGCAGGAAGTCGATCCGCTTGCGGCGCGACTCGACCAGGGTCATGCGGAGCTCGGGCAGCATCAGCGCGACGACCATGCCGGGAAAGCCCGCACCCGAACCGAGGTCGATCCAGCGCAGCGGTCCGCCCTTCCCGACCATCGGCACGAGCTGCGCCGAGTCGACGATATGGCGCGTCCAGATCGACTCGGCGGTCGATGCGGCGATGAGGTTCTGGCGCGGCATCTCGTCGAGGATCATCGCGACGAGCTTCTCCAGCCCCGCCATTGTTCCACGTGGAACACGCCCCTCGATCCAGGCGCGCGCCTCCTGCTCGGTCATGCTCATGCCGCGAGCCGCCGGGCGTGGACCATGATCGCGGCGAGCGCGGCCGGGGTGACGCCGCGCACCCGTCCCGCCGCCGCAAGGTCGGCGGGCCGCGCCGCGTTGAGCCGCTCGACCATCTCGTTCGACAGGCCCGCAATCGCACCATAATCGACGATCACGGCGAGACCGATTCGCTCGTCGGCGCGCAGCCTGGCGATCTCCTGATCCTGCCGGGCAAGATAGGGCGCGTAGCGACCGTCCTGGATCACCTCGGCGCGGACATCCTCCGGGACGTCGACAAGCTCAGGCGCCAGCACGGTCAGCTCGGCGTCGCCGACCTCGGGGAAACGCAGCCACTCGGTGAGCGAGCGTCGGGCGTGGTCGGCGGCGACCGCCGCGCCGGCAGCGATCAGCTCGGCCGATCCCGCGATGCGCCTATCGAGACAATCGGCCATCGCTATCCGCCTCGCCTCGCGTTCCACGTGGAACATCCGCCGCGCGGCCGAGATCGCGCCGTGCGCGTCGGCCCAGCTGGTCAACCGTGTGCCGGCATTGTCCGCGCGCAGCCGCAACCGATACTCCGCGCGGGCGGTGAGCATCCGATAGGGTTCGGAAACGCCCTGCAGGGTGAGGTCGTCAATCATCACCCCGATATAGCTGGTCGCGCGATCGAAATGGATTTCGGGGCGGCCAGCGGCAAAGGCGGCGGCGTTCATCCCGGCGGCAAGCCCCTGCGCGGCGGCCTCCTCATAGCCGGTCGTGCCGTTGATCTGCCCCGCGCAGAACAGGCCCGGCAGCGCCCGCAACGCCAGCCCGGCGGTCAGCGCGCGCGGATCGATATAATCATATTCGACGGCATAGCCCGGTTGGAGGATCTCGACCCGTTCCAGGCCGGGCACCGTCCGCAGCATCGCAAGCTGGACGTCCTCAGGCAACGAAGTCGAGACGCCGTTGGGATAGACGGTGGGATCGTCGAGGCCTTCGGGCTCCAGAAAAATCTGGTGCCCGTCGCGATCGCCGAAGCGATGGACCTTGTCCTCGATCGACGGGCAATAGCGCGGCCCCACTCCGGTGATCGCGCCCGAGAAGAGCGGCGACCGGTCGAGCCCAGCGCGGATCACGTCATGCGTGCGCTGGTTGGTCCGGGTGATCGCGCAGGCGAGCTGCGGAACGAGGCGGTGAGGCGTGAGCGCCGAGAAGGTCCAGCCCTCCCCATCCGAAGGCTGGCGATCGAGTCGGGCCCAGTCGATCGTCCGTCCATCGAGACGCGGCGGGGTGCCGGTCTTGAGCCGGGCGATCGGCAGGTCGAGCGCGCGAAGCTGTTCGGCGAGTCCGACCGCCGCCGCCTCCCCCACCCGGCCGCCGGTGCGGCAGTCCATCCCGAAATGGAGCCGGGCATTGAGGAAGGTGCCGGTCGCGAGCACCACCGCGCCCGCCTTCAGTTCCCGCCCATCGGCAAGAACGAGCCCCGATGTTCCACGTGAAACATCGTCGAGCAGCAGCCGTTCGGCGGAGCCTTCGACAATCTCCAGCGAAGGCAGTTCGGCCAGCAGATCGTGGATCGCTGCCTTGTAGAGTTTACGATCGGCCTGGACGCGCGGTCCCTGCACCGCCGCGCCCTTGCTGCTGTTGAGCATGCGATAATGGATCGCGGCGCGATCGGCGGCGCGGGCGATCAGCCCGTCGCAGGCATCGACCTCGCGGACGAGATGGCCTTTGCCGAGGCCGCCGATCGCGGGGTTGCACGACATCGCCCCGATCATGTCGCGACGCATGCTGACCAGCGCGGTCCGCGCGCCCGTCCGCGCCGCCGCCGCCGCCGCCTCGCAGCCGGCATGGCCGCCGCCGACCACGATCACATCGAAGCTGTCCGCCATGGCCAGCGCGCTATCCGACCCCGCGCCCGGAGTCAAAAATGTTCCACGTGGAACATGCTCATTTGCCGATGCAGAAGCGGCCGAACAGCCCGTCGAGCATATCCTCGGTCCCGGCGCGCCCGGTCAACGCGTCGATCGCAGCGCGGGCGAGGCGCAACCCCTCGGCGACGAGGATCGGATCACCCTCCTCCCGCGCCAGCGCCAGCGCCTCGCCGAGCCGGTCGAGCGCCGCGCGCTGCCGCGCCGACAGCGCCGCCTCCCCCTCGCCCGGCAACAGCCCCGCGGCACGATCGAGCAGCAGCGCGACGAGATCGTCCATCCCCGTGCCGCTCCGCGCCGAGACGAGCAGGTCGTGCGCGGCGGAGTCGTGCGTCCGACGGTCGGCCTGGGCACCGATCCGGACCGAACCCGCCGGGGCGCAGCCGGGATCACCGAGCCAGAGGACGATGTCGGCGGCGGCGATGGCCTGGCCCGCCCGATCGATGCCGATCGCCTCGACCGCGTCGCCTGTCCCCTCATGGAGTCCGGCGGTGTCGGTGAGCAGGAAAGGTATGCCGCCCAAGGCCACCGGCGCCTCGATCAGGTCGCGCGTGGTCCCGGCGATCGGCGTGACGATCGCCGCCTCGCGCCCGGCCAAGGCATTGAGCAGGGTCGACTTGCCAGCGTTGGGCGGGCCCGCGAGCACAACCCGGACGCCGTCGCGGAGTCGTTCCACGGGAAGCCGCCCACGCCACCGCACGACCTCGGCATCGAGCGCGGCCAGTTCGGCGGCGAAGCCGGGATCGAGCGGCGCAACGTCCTCCTCGTCGGAAAAGTCGAGCTGCGCCTCGAGCCGCGCGGCCAGCGACAGCACGCGATGCTGCCAGTCCTCCAGAGCGCGGCTGAGCGCCCCGCCCGCGAGCAGCATCGCGTTGCGGCGCTGCGCCTCGGTCTCGGCGGCGAGCAGGTCAGCGAGCGCCTCGGCCTCGTTGAGGTCGATCCGCCCGGTCTCGAAGGCGCGGCGGGTGAACTCGCCGGCCGTAGCGGGGCGCAGGCCCGGCAGCCGGCCGAGCGCGGCGAGCACCGCCGCCGTCACCGCGCGACCGCCATGGAGGTGAAGCTCGGCCATGTCCTCGCCGGTCGCGGTGCCGGGACCGGGCAGCCAGAGCAGCAGCGCCCGGTCGAGCAGCGCGCCACCATCGGGATTGGTCAGGGCGCGCAGGCTCGCGCGGCGCGCGGCGGGGCGCGGCCGGCTGCCGGTCAGCCGGTCGATCGCCACGCCCGCCATCGGCCCGCTGATCCGCACCACCGCGACCCCCGCCGGCGGAGCGCCGCTCGACAGCGCGAAGATCGTGTCGGACGCCGAAGCGCCGGGGCTATTTTCCAGGGGTGCCGGCGGCACGGCCGATCTGGTCGAACATCGTGCGCCACATGTTCATGCCGGCCTCGCCCATCGGCATCCAGTTGCGCATCATCGTGTCGAGCGTGTCCGGGGTCACCCCTTCTTCGATCGTCTTCTTCATCTTCTCGACATAGGCGTCATGGACGCTCGACAGGTCGGGCAGGCCCATGAAGCGGCGCGCCTCCTCGGGCGTGCAGTCGACGTCGACGGTGATCTTCATGCGCGCCCTCCGGGTCATTGAAACGTCCCGCCCCATGGCTAGAGTTTCGCGAAGCCTCTGTCCATATTGTCGGCCCCCATGATCTCCGCGAAGATGCCCCGATGACGACGACCCTGCTCCCCTCCCCACTCGGCCCGATCCTGATCGAGGCCGACGCACGATGGCTGCGCGCGATCCACATCCTCGGCGACCGCACCGCGCCCGACGACATCGACGACGCACCGGCGGAGGGCCCGGCGGCCGAGGCGATCCGCCAGCTCCAGGCCTATTTCGACGACGGCGCGACGGCCTTCGACCTGCCGCTGCTCCCCGCCGCGACCCCGCGCGGGGCGGCACTGCGCGACGCGATCGTCGCGATCCCGGCCGGCGACACGCTGAGCTACGGCGCGCTCGCGCGGATCGCCGGATCGGCGCCGCGCGCGATCGGCCAGGCCTGCGCGCGCAACCCCTTCCCGATCGTCGTCCCCTGTCACCGGGTGGTAGGCAGCGGCGGCACGATCGGTCATTATTCCGGCGGACGCGGGATCATCACCAAGACATGGTTGCTCGACCATGAGAGACGCCCTGAGAGACGAGGAGGCCTTCTGTGAAAAGCTATACCGAGATCAAGACCTTGCACGGCGACGACGAGTTCCTCGCCTACACCTCGCAGCCCGTCTCCGAGCCCAAGGCGGCGATCATCGTCATCCAGGAGATCTTCGGGGTGAACGAGGGCATCCGGATCAAGTGCGACCAATGGGCGGCGCAGGGCTATCTCGCGGTGGCGCCCGACCTGTTCTGGCGGATCCGCCCGGGCATCGAGCTCGATCCCGACGTGCCCGAGGAGATGCAGGAGGGCCTCAAGCTGTTCGGCCAGTTCGACCAGGACCAGGGCATCCGCGACATCGAGGCGACGATCCGCGACACCCGCGCGATGGTGCGTGGCGGCAAGGTCGGCGCGGTCGGCTACTGCCTGGGCGGGCGGCTCGCCTACATGACCGCGGCGCGCACCGACATCAACGCGAGCGTCGGCTATTATGCGGTCGGCCTCGACGGGCTGCTCGGCGAATCCCATGCGATCGCCCACCCGCTGGCGCTCCATATCGCGGGCGACGACGGTTTCGTGCCGGCCGACATCCAGCGCAAGATGCATGAAGGACTCGACAGCCACGCCAAGGTGACGCTGTTCGACTATCCCGGCGTCGACCATGGCTTCGCGACGACGATGGGCAAGCGCCGCGTCGACGCCGCCGCGCAGCTTGCCGACGAGCGGACCGAGGCCTTCTTCGCCCAGAACCTGGCCTGATCGGCATGTCCGACCACAGACTCGTCGCCCGCCGGTTCGGCGGGCCCGAAGTGATCGAGGCCGAGCCGCTGGCGGATACGCCCGTCGCGGCGGGCAAGGTCCGCGTCCGGCACCGCGCGATCGGGGTCAACTTCATCGACACCTATCATCGCACCGGCCTCTATCCGCAGCCGCTGCCGGCCCCGCTCGGGGTCGAGGCGGCGGGGGTGGTCGAGGCGATCGGCGCGGGAGTCGCCGGGGCCATGGTCGGACAGCGGGTGGTCTACATGGCCGCCCAGCCCGGCGCCTATGCCACCTGGGCCGATGTCGATCCGGCAATCCTGGTGGCGCTGCCCGATGCGATCGACGACGAGACGGCGGCGGCAGTGCTGCTCAAGGGGATCACCGTCCAGACGCTCGTCCATGGCTGCGCCCGGATGGAGGCGGGACAGACCGCGCTGGTCCATGCCGCGGCCGGCGGAGTCGGGCGGCTGATGGTGCCATGGCTGGCGGCGATCGGGGTGCGGGTGATCGCCCATGCCGGCAGCGCCGACAAGGCCGCGATCGCGCGCGGCCTCGGCGCCGGCGTCGCGCTCGACTGCCCCTATGGCGAGCTCGCCGCCGCCGTCCGCGCGGCGATCGATGGCCGGGGCGTCGACGTGGCGTTCGACGGGGTGGGCGCGGCAAGCTGGGAAGCCTCGCTCGACAGCCTGCGCCCGCGCGGGCTGATGGTCAGCTTCGGCAATGCGTCGGGCCCGGTCCCGCCGACCAGCCCGCTCGAGCTGACCCGGCGCGGATCGCTGTTCCTCACCCGCCCGCGCGCCTTCGACTATGTCGCCACCCGCGCCGAGATGGACGCCGCCGCCGCCGACCTGTTCGCGATGATCACGTCCGGTAAGATCGCCGTGGAGATCGGCCTGCGCCTCCCACTCGACCAGGCCGCCGAGGCGCACCGCGCGCTCGAAGGCCGCCGCACGACGGGGTCGATCGTCCTGCTGCCGTAAGCCCCAGTGCCATCGCCCTCCCGCCGTCATTCCCGCGAAAGCGGGAATCCACGGTCACGAGACGCTTTTTGACGGCAGGTGCCACCGTCCATGGATCCCGCTTTCGCGGGAATGACGATGAAGGAGGAGGAAAGAAAAGGGCCCGCCCCCCTGGCGAGCCCTTATGATTCGATGGGTCCAGGAGCTACTCAGGCGGCCTGGACCACCAGGGTCCGGCGATTGCGGGTGCGCATCATCGCGCCGACCAGGCCGAAGCCGAGGATCAGCATCGCCCAGGTCGACGGCTCGGGCGCGACCGACACAGGGCCGTTGATGCTCGACAGGTCGCCCTGGAAATAATTGTTGTGGATCTCGCCGTTCGAATTCTGGCGGACGTTGTTGCCGATCACCGTGCCGTCGATATTGCCGCTGTTGCCGCCGGTGATGTCGGCGAAGACGCCGAGGATCGAGCCGCTGAACTGGCGGCCGATATCGACCGTGGTCGCCTCGTAGAAGTTGAACAGCACCCGGTTGTCGCCGCTGAAGCGATTGAAGTTGCGATCGAAGTCGATGTCGGTGCCGGCGACGTTGATGACCAGCGTCGCGTCGCTCGGCAGGCTGACCAGGAGCTGCTGGTTGCTGCTGCCCTCGAACATCGCTTCCGACCAGTTGAGCACCTGCAAGCCGCTGCCGGTCACGGTGATCTGCTGGTTGTTGCTGTCGCCGCCGACGCTGACGCCGCTGGTGTTGCCGAGCGCGGCGAGATTCTGGCTGAGGCTGATCAGCGACGCCTTGATGTCGTTCGACTGGCTCTGCAGCGTGCTGGTGAAGTCGGGCGCGCCCTGGGTGAAGGTGGTGTTGTTCGCCCAGGCGCTGTTGGAGCCGCCATAGGTGACCACGTTCTGGCCATTGTTGTTGAACGACCCGCTGACGCTGCCGCCGACACTGATGCCGCCGCCGGCGTTGACGCTGCCGTTGAGCGCGGCGCTGCCGACCACGGTCAGCGCCGGGGTGCCATAGCTCGACGACGGGATATTGTTGTTCTGGATGGTGAAGTTGCCGCCGGCATTGAAGGTGCCGCCCACGAACACGCGCCCGTCGACATGGTTGTACGAGGTGAAGTTGTTGAACGAGACGACGTTCCATTCCTTCAGCGCGGCGATGCCGGTCGAGACCGACTGGCCGACCAGCGCGGCGGACGCCTGCCCCGCATGGGCGACGGCCATCAGGCCGGCGACGATGATCGGAAAAGCACGGAACCCACGCATCGCTTCATCCCTACAACCAATTGGGCCGCAAACGGCGCCATTGGACGTCACCTATCAGATGAACGGAGCGTTTTCCAGTAATAAATGCCATTACCGCGCCAATATCGCGCAGATAGCTTCGAGAGAGATTGTAAAAAAATCCGACACTTCAGTAAATACATAGTTAAAATTAAATCTTACTACAAATACTACAAGAACAACCAAGACGAGAATCGTAAAGCATTGCAACACGAATCGCCGCGAGAAAACACCTTCCCGCGTCGAAAAAACCAGTGCTGAAGAGGATTCAGGCGATCAGCGGCCAGACCTGATGGCTGCCTTCCCAGATCATCTTGACCGCGACGTAGAGAATCACCGCGAGGCCGACATAGGCGATCCAGCGATAGCGCTCGATATAGCGGGCGATCAGATTGGCGGCGATGCCCATCAGCGCGACCGAGAGCAGCAGGCCGATGACGAGGATGCCGGGATGCTCGCGCGCCGCGCCGGCGACCGCGAGGACGTTGTCGAGGCTCATCGACACGTCGGCGACGGCGACCGCCCAGGCGGCACCGAGGAAGGTCTTGCTCTGCGGGATGCCGTCATGCTCGGTCGGGTCGGCGCCGGCCGGGGCGCCGGCGTGGCGCAGCTCGCGGAACATCTTCCACGACACCCAGAGCAGCAGCAGGCCGCCCGCGAGGACGAGCCCGACGATGCCCATCAACAGGCTGACGCTGACCGCGAAGACGATGCGCAGGACGAGCGCGGCGATGATGCCGATCAGGATCACCTTGCGCCGCTGGTCGGCGGGCAACCCGGCCGCCAGCGCGCCGACCACGATCGCATTGTCGCCGGCCAGCATGATGTCGATCATCAGCACCTGCACGAAGGCGGCCATCGCCGCCGGGCTGGTGATGTTGGAGAAATCCGCGACGATGTGATTCCAGAGATCGATCATGGCCCCTCCCTAGCCGAAAGCGGGTCGCTGTCGAGCCTGTTACCGTGATCAGCCCGTCGGACGGGCCGGGCGGACGCGGATCATCCAGCAGGCCGCTGTGAAGCGGACCAGGCCGTCGCGGCGATAGGGTTCGAAGCCCGCGCGCACGGCCGCGACGACGCGGTCCCGCAGCGCCTCGTCCAGGGTCGGCAGGACCCGGGCGAGCGCGCCGAGGCGGACCACATAGCCGTCGAGCTCGGCATCGGACATGGTGCAGTCGACGTCGACCGGAGCGATCTCGACACCGGTCCAGCCGGCCGCCGTCAGGATCGCATGCACCCGATCGGGATCGGCGAAGGCGAACTGGCCCGACGCATCGGGATCGCGCGCGGGCTGCGGCGGCAGCAGCGGCGCGGCGGCGCGCTCGGCCGCGGTCATGAAGCCATTCTCGTCGGTCCCGCGCCATACGAGCAGGACGAGCCCGCCGCCGTCGCGCACCGCACGCCGGAGATTGGCGAAGGCACGCACCGGATCGCCGAAGAACATCACCCCGAAGCGCGAAGTGACGAGGTCGAAGCTCGCCGGGGCGAAGCCGTGGCTTTCGACGTCGGCGTGGACGAAATGGGCCGCCGCCCCTTCCCGCTCGGCGCGGGCGCGGGCAAGCCCGATCATCGGGCCCGAGATATCGGCGCCGACGCATTCCCCGCCGGGGCCGAGCGCCCCGGCAATGGCGAGCGTCGTCGCGCCGGTCCCGCAGCCGACGTCGAGCACCTGCCCGCCCCGAACCTCGCGCGACGCCTCGGCCAGCATCGCCGCGAACGGCGCGAACAGCCGGTCGAGCAGCACCTGCTCGTCGACCCAGGCCGCGCCGGCGATCCCGTTCCACAACGCCTGCTGCTCGGCGCGCACCGTTTCGGCGTCAGTCATGTCTTCCTCCTGCATTGTCCGCGAATCGACTTTGCCCTAGCTTGCCACTTCAAGCCGGCTTGAGGTCAAGACCATGCGCGACCTGGACATATCGGAGGTGGCGAAGCGATCGGGCGTCCCCGCCTCGACGCTGCGCTATTATGAGGAACGCGGACTGATCGCCGCGATCGGACGGCGCGGGCTGCGGCGGCTGTTCGATCCCGGCGTGCTCGAGCGGCTCGACCTCATCGCCCTCGGCCGCGCCGCCGGATTCTCGCTCGACGACATCCTGCCGATGGTGCGCCCCGACACGGCGCCACGGATCGACCGGTCGAGGCTGCTCGACAAGGCGGACGAGCTCGACCGCATGATCCGCCGGCTCGGCATGTTGCGCGACGGCCTGCGCCACGCCGCCGCCTGCCCCGAGCCCGACCAGCTGCAATGCCCGAAATTCCGCCGGATCCTGCGGATCAACGCGCGACGGCGCGCGGCGTGAGCGCTCCCGACGTCATCCTGGCATTCGCTGGAATGACGGGACAGGTGTCTAGCGCTTTACCAGCTCGACATAGAGCCAGCCGCGCAGGCCGGCGAGGAAGGGGAGCTTGATCACCGCCTTCTCGAAGAAGGTCGCGAGCAGGAAGAGCGGCCCCACGCGATAGAACATCGCCGGATATTGGCCGTGCCGCTCGAACGCATCGATGCGGAAGCCATGGGCGGCGGCATGACGGGCGATCTGGTCGCGGTCGTTGGTCTTGTAGGCGGTCGGGAAGACGTCGATCTCGTCGCGTCCCTCGAAGCGGCGGACGATCCCGGCGTGGAAGCGGTTGGGGGTCAGCCGCGAGACGATCGAGACATAGTCCCAGCGGTTGGCGGTGAGGAAGATCCAGCGCCCGCCCGGCTTGAGCAGCCGCGCCGCCTCGCCATAGACCGCGTCGGGATCGACGACATGCTCCATCACCGAGCGCGAATAGATCAGGTCGACCGAGGCGTCGGGCAGTGGAATCCGGCCGAGATCGGCCTCGATCAGCTCCATGCCCGGCTGCGGCTCGAGATGGACGAGGTCGACCCCGACCAGCCTCGCGCCGCTGTCGCGCAGCTCCTGGAGATTGGGAGCGGTGTGGCCGCAGCCCGCGTCGAGGATGGTCAGGCCGGGAACGGCCAGTTCGAGCAGGCGGCGGCGCAGGCGGCGATAGGGATGCTCGACATGCGCCCAGAAGCGCCTGTAGGTCCAGTCGGTCAGCCCCCCCAAGCGCCGCTCCCTTCCCGCTTACTGGTTCATCGAGTCGAAGAAATCCTCGTTGGTCTTCGAATCCTTCATCTTGTCGAGCAGGAACTCCATCGCGTCGACGGTGCCCATCTGCATGAGGATGCGGCGAAGCACCCACATCTTCGACAGCTTGCCCTTGTCGACCAGCAGCTCTTCCTTGCGGGTGCCCGACTTGCCGACGTCCATCGCCGGGAAGATGCGCTTGTCGGCGACCTTGCGGTCGAGCACGATCTCGGAGTTGCCGGTGCCCTTGAACTCCTCGAAGATCACCTCGTCCATGCGGCTGCCGGTGTCGATCAGCGCGGTGGCGATGATCGAGAGCGAGCCGCCCTCCTCGATGTTGCGCGCGGCGCCGAAGAAGCGCTTCGGCCGCTGCAGCGCATTGGCGTCGACGCCGCCGGTCAGCACCTTGCCCGACGAAGGGACGACGGTGTTGTAGGCGCGGCCGAGGCGGGTGATCGAGTCGAGCAGGATCACCACGTCCTTCTTGTGCTCGACGAGGCGCTTGGCCTTCTCGATCACCATCTCGGCGACCTGGACGTGGCGCTGCGCCGGCTCGTCGAAGGTCGAGCTGATCACCTCGCCGTTCACCGAGCGCTGCATGTCGGTGACTTCCTCGGGCCGCTCGTCGATCAGCAGCACGATCAGGAACACCTCGGGATGGTTGTCGGTGATCGCCTTGGCGATGTTCTGGAGCAGCACCGTCTTGCCGACGCGCGGCGGCGCGACGATCAGCGCGCGCTGGCCCTTGCCCTGCGGCGAGACGATGTCGATGACGCGCGCCGACTTGTCCTTGACGGTCGGGTCGAGCGTGTCGAGCCGCAGCTTCTCTTCGGGATAGAGCGGCGTGAGATTGTCGAAATTGACGCGGTGACGGACGACGTCGGGATCGTCGAAGTTGATCGACGCGAGCCGGGTCAGCGCGAAATAGCGCTCGCCGTCCTTGGGCGCACGAATCTCGCCCTCGACGGTGTCGCCGGTGCGCAGGCCGAACTTCCGCACCTGGTTGGGCGAGACGTAGATGTCGTCGGGACCGGCGAGATAGTTCGCCTCGGGGCTGCGCAGGAAGCCGAAGCCGTCGGGCAGCACCTCGATCGTGCCCTCGCCCATGATCTGCTCGCCATTTTCCGCCTCGACCTTGAGGATCGCGAACATCAGGTCCTGCTTGCGCATCGTCGACGCGCCCTCGACGCCGAGTTCTTCGGCCATGCTGACGAGGTCGGCGGGGCTCTTCTTCTTGAGGTCCTTCAAGTGCATCGAGGAGAATCCTGGGTCTGGGTCTTCAGATCGGTCGGGAGAAGTCTCGGGCGGCGATGGGAAAGGAGCCGCTTCGGTTTTCTGGCAGGAGAAAGGGTCCCCGCTCGGACGGCGGGCCTGTTCTTGGCCGGGAGGTAAGCGCGGCCCGGGTCCAAGTCAAGAGTCCGGCGACGGATCGAACCGTCCCCACCCATTCCCGTCATTCCAGCGGAAGCTGGAATCTCTCGCCGGGATGACGTTCGAAGCGTATCGAATCGCGTCAGAACGGCCGGACGATCACCAGGATCACGATCACCGCGGTGGCGATGCCGGGAATCTCGTTCATGAAGCGCAGCGCCTTGTCCGACGGGGCGCGATAGCCAGCCGCCATCCGCCGGCCATAGCCGACCGCCCAGCCGTGGAAGCCCGACAGCAGGAAAACGGTGGCGAACTTCGCCTGGAACCAGTGGATGCTCCACAGCGCCTGGTCGAACGCCAGCATCAGTCCGAACAGCCACACCAGGATCATCGCCGGGGTGATGATGATCGACCGCAACCGCCGCTCGCGCTCGATCCATGCCCGATCCTCGGCCGATCCCGGCGCCGCGGCATGGTGGTAAATGAAGAAGCGCGGCAACATGAACAGCCCCGCCATCCAGAAGATGACGAAGATGACGTGCGCGGCCTTCACCCACGGATAGGCATTGCCCAGGAAACCCATCATCGTCGTCATGGCTTCATCCCCTGACTCTCGCGAGCAGCCGCTCGACATGGGCGATCGGCGTATCGAGCAGGATTCCGTGGCCCAGGTTGAACACATGCGGGCGTCCGGGGAAAGCCCCAAGGATCGCATCGACCGCGGTGTCGAGCCCCTCGCCCCCCGATACCAGCGCGAGCGGATCGAGATTGCCCTGCACGGTCAGCCCCTCGGGCAGGTTGGCATGGGCCCAGGCCGGATCGACGGTCTCGTCGAGCCCGACCGCGTCGACCCCGGTCTCGCGGGCATAAGCGGGGAGCTTGCCGCCCGCGCCCTTCGGGAAGCCGATCACCGGCACGCCCGGATGGCGCGCATGGAGCCGGCGCACCAGCTGGGCGGTGGGGGCGATCACCCAGCGCTCGAACTCGCGCGGGGCGAGGCTGCCCGCCCAGCTGTCGAACAGCTGCACCGCGTCGACGCCCGCCTCGATCTGCTTCGACAGATAATCGGCGGTGGCATCGACCAGCGCGTCGATGATCGCCTGGAATCCTGCCGGGTCGCGATAGGCCTTGCGCCGCGTCTCGGCCTGCTCGCGGCTGCCCTGCCCCGCGACCATGTAGGTGGCGACGGTCCAGGGGCTGCCCGCGAAGCCGAGGAAGGTCGTCTCGGCCGGCAGCGCCGCGCGCACCCGGCGGACGGTGCCGTAGATCGGCTCCAGCCGCGCCGGCACCGGTTCGAGATCGGCGAGCGTCCGGTCGACCAGGGTCGGCGACAGGCGCGGCCCCTCGCCCGCCTCGAAGCGCAGGTCCTGGCCCATCGCATGCGGGATGATCAGGATGTCGGAGAATAGGATCGCGCCGTCGAAGCCGAAGCGGCGGATCGGCTGGAGGGTGATCTCGGCCGCGGCGTCGCTGTCATAGGCCAGTTCGAGGAAGCCGCCCTTGGTCTCCCGCAGCGCGCGATACTCGGGAAGATAGCGGCCCGCCTGGCGCATCAGCCAGACCGGCGGGGGATCGCGGCGCTCACCCCGGAGCACGGCGAGCAGGGGGCGCGTCTCGGCGGGAAGGGCAGCCATTATCTTCCTTATTGATTCTTTAAAGAGAGATTGAAGGGGTTTGTAGGGCGTCGCGAGCCGGGGTTTATTCACAGTTGGCGCGATTGCCAACAGCTTGACTCACGGGGAATCCCGAGACCCTTCCGAGTCCCTCGCGCCATTCCCATTATCCACAGGCTGTGGATCGATTCCGTCCCCTGTGGATGAATCGCCGGAGATCGGCGCGGTCAGCGGGGATGAATCCGCCGCTTGAAAGCGTCCCCGCCCTTCCGCTAGCTCCATCCGCATGGTTTTCCACAGATCCGTCCCCCCGGGTGTCGTTGTCGAGAGTTTCAGCTTTGCTGAAACTGCGGCACCGGCCCGCTCCCCCACCCGGCCTCTCACTAGGATACGCTGTTTGGGAGGTCGGGTGGGGGAGCGGGCCGGTGCCGCGATCCACGTCAGTGGATCAAACAACTCATGATCCGCCTTCACCTCCACCTCCTGTCGGATTCGACCGGCGAGACGCTCGAGAACATCGCCAAGGCCGGGCTCGCCCAGTTCGAAGGGGTCGAGACGATCAAGCATTTCTGGCCGATGGTGCGCAGCCAAGGCCATCTCGACCGCATCCTCCTCGAAATCGCGCAGCGGCCGGGACTGGTCATCTTCACGCTGGTCAACAACGACATCCGCACGCGGCTCGAATCGCGTTGCCATGCGCTCGGCCTGCCGAGCGTCTCGGCGCTCGATCCGGTGATCGACGCGCTGTCGCAACTGCTCGGCCAGCAGGCGCTCGCCCGGCCGGGCCGCCAGCACATCCTCGACGCGGCCTATTATGCGCGGGTCGAGGCGATCCAGTACACGATCGCGCATGACGACGGCATCGCCTCCGAGGATTGGGAAGAGGCCGACATCGTCCTGACCGGCGTGTCGCGATCGTCGAAGACGCCGACCTCGATCTACCTCGCCAATCGGGGCTACAAGGTCGCCAATGTCCCGCTGGTGGTCGAATCCCCGCCGCCGCCGTCCTTCTATTCGCTGGTCCACCCGCTGATCGTCGGGCTGACCACCAGTCCCGAGCGGCTGGTGCAGATCCGCCGCAACCGGCTGCTGTCGCTCAACCAGTCGCCCGAGACCGCCTATGTCGACCATGAGAGGGTCGCCGCCGAGCTGAGCTTCGCGCGGCGCATCTTCTCCGACCATGGCTGGCCGGTGATCGACGTCACCCGCCGCTCGATCGAGGAGACGGCGGCGGCGATCATCAACCTCGTCAACGAACGCTCGGCGAAGGAGGAGGCGAAGTGAGGGCGTCTCTCGCCGTCCTCCTCTCCGTCATTCCCGCGAAGGCGGGAATCCACCAGGCCGCCTGGTCGTGCCTCTGTTGGTTCGGGACTCGCTCGCCGGTGGATTCCCGCGAAGGCGGGAATGACGATGGGAGAGGTACGTCCCTCTTCTCGAATGTCCTCACCAGGGAAGCCCACCCATGCTGATCCTCGCCTCGCAATCCGCCTCGCGCCGGGCGATGCTCGATGCGGCCGGGGTGCCGTTCACGGCGATGGCGGCCGGGGTCGACGAGGATGCGATGAAGGCGGGCCTGCGCGCCGAGGGTGTGTCGCCGCGCAACCTCGCCGACGCGCTGGCCGAGCTCAAGGCGACCAAGCTGTCGCGGCGCCATCCGACCGACCTGGTGCTCGGCTGCGATTCGACCGTCGCGTTCGACGACGGCACGATGATCGACAAGGCCGAGAGCCGCGAGGCGCAGCGCGATCTGCTGCTGCGGCTGTCGGGCCAGCGCCACAAGCTGCACAGCGCCGCGGTGATCTGCGAGGGCGGCGCGCCGGTCTGGCGCCATGTCGACAGCGCGACCCTCCACGTCCGGCCGCTCGGCGAGGCGTTCGTCGATGCCTATCTCGACACCGAATGGCCCGAGATCGGCCATTGCGTCGGCGGCTATCGGATTGAGGGGCGCGGCGCCCAGCTCTTCTCGCGGATCGAGGGCAGCCAGTTCACCATATTGGGGCTGCCGCTGCTGCCGCTGCTCGACTATCTGCGCCTTCGGGGGGTGATGCCGTCATGAGCGAACTGCCTTTTGCGCCTGGTGCTTTCGCGGAAGTGATCGGCGATCCGATCGGCCATTCGAAGTCGCCGACGATCCACAAATTCTGGCTCGACCGGGCCGGAATCCCAGCGGACTATCGCGCGGCGCATGTGAAGCCCGAAGACCTGTGGATCTATTTCGAGGAACGCCGCCGCGATCCCGCCTGGCGCGGCTGCAACGTCACCATTCCGCACAAGCAGGCGGTGATGAAGCTCGTCGACCGGATCGACCCCGCCGCCGAGCGGATCGGCGCGGTCAACACGGTGATGCCGGAGGACGGCAAGCTGGTCGGCTACAACACCGACTATGCCGGATTCCTGGAGCCGATCCGGCCGCTGCTCGCGCAGCAGCACCTGTTCCGCATGGCGCGGGTGTTCGGCACCGGCGGCGCGGCCAAGGCGGTGGTGCTCGCGCTCCACGACCATGGCTTCACCATCGTCGTCGCCGCCCGCGACCTGGACAAGGCGCGGGCGCTGCGCGAGGCGTTCGAGCCCGACGAGCGGCTGATCGCGCCGATCGAGATCTTCGCCGACCCGACCGATTTCCCGTTCGACGACCGCGAGGGCATCCTCGACCTCGTCGTCAATACCACCTCGCTCGGCATGAACGGGCAGCCGCCGCTCGCGCTCGACTTCAGCCATGTCCCGCCCGATGCGGTGATCTACGACATCGTCTACGCCCCGCTCGAGACTCCGCTGCTCGCCGAGGCGAAGCGCCACGGGCTGCGCACGATCGACGGACTCCACATGCTGATCGGCCAGGCGGCGGCGGCGTTCGAGCGATTCTATGGCCGGCCCGCGCCGCGCGACGCCGACGATGCGTTGCGCGCGTTGCTGGTCGCCTGAGCGCGGGATCGCGATGATCGTCCTCGGCCTCACCGGATCGATCGGCATGGGCAAGTCGACCGTGGCGACGATGTTCCGCCGACTCGGCGTCCCCGTCTACGACGCCGACGCGGAGGTCCACCGTCTCCAGGGGCGCGGCGGCAAGCTGGTCGCGGCGATCGAGGCGGCCTTTCCCGGCACGGCGGGGCCGCACGGCATCGACCGCGCGGTGCTCGGCAAGGCGGTGCTCGGCGACAAGGCGGCGCTCCACCGACTCGAACGGATCATCCACCCCGCGCTCGTCGAGTCGCGCCGACTCTTCCTCCGGCGGCACCGATCGCGCCCGCTGGTGGTGCTCGACATCCCGCTGCTGTTCGAGAAGAAGGGCTGGCGGCAGGTCGACGCGATCGCGGTGGTGTCGGCCCCGGCCTGGAAACAGGCCCGCCGCGTGCTCGCGCGGCCGGGGATGAATCCGTTGAAACTCAAGCATATCCGTTCGCTGCAACTGCCCGATCACCAGAAGCGCGCCCGCGCCGACATGGTGATCGACACCGGCGGCGCGATCGACCGGACCCGTGGGGCCGTCCGTCATCTCGTCTCTTGCCTCACCGCGCGCGGAGTCCGATATTGCCGGCATGCGTGAAATCGTCTTCGACACCGAAACAACCGGCCTGAACCCCGCCACGGGCGATCGGCTGGTCGAGATAGGCTGCGTCGAACTGGTCAACCGGGTCGAGACCGGCAACAGCTTCCACTGCTATTTCAACCCGCAGCGATCGATGCCGTTCGAGGCGGAGCAGGTCCACGGCCTGTCCGAACGCTTCCTGAGCGACAAGCCGCTGTTCGCCGACAAGGTCGAGGAGCTGCTCGCCTTCATCGGCGACGCGCCGCTGGTCGCGCATAATGCCAGCTTCGACTTCGGCTTCCTCAACTGGGAACTGGGCGCCTGCGGCCGGTCGATCGTCGACATGGGCCGGATGGTCGACACGCTGCAGATCGCCCGCAAGATGCACCCCGGCGCCAAGCACAGCCTCGACGCGCTGTGCAGCCGCTACGGGATCGACCGCAGCCACCGCGTCAAGCATGGCGCGCTGCTCGACGCGCAGCTCCTCGCCCAGCTCTATGTCGAGCTGACCGGCGGTCGCCAGATCGGCCTGTCGATGGGCGAGGCCGTGGTCGAGGAGGTCGTCGTCGTCGCCACCCCGCGCGCGACGGTGGCGGCGAGCAGGACCATAAGGGCGATCCGCCCCCATTTCGCAAGCGAGGAGGAACTGGAACGACACAAGGCTTTCGTTGAGAAGCTCGACGCGCCGCTCTGGCTGGAGGGTGCGACGGGCTGAGAAGACAATCCGATAATGTCCGGATGGCGGAAAGCCCCGAGGCGGTCCACCACCGGCAGACCAGAGTTGGAGAATTGCCATGGAAATTCGCGTTTCGGGACATCAGGTTGATACGGGCAACGCCCTCCGCACCCATGTCGAGACCCGGCTCCACGCGATCGCCGACAAATTCTTCTCGCGAAGCCTGTCCGCGCATGTGACCTTCGGGCGCGGCCAGCACGGCAACGGCTTTTCCTGCGACATCGTCGCCCATGTCATGCACGGCGTGATCCTGAAGGGATCGAGCCAGGCGATGGAAGCCCATCCCTGCTTCGACCAGGCCGCCGACCGGATCGAGACCCAGCTCCGCCGCTATATGAACCGGCTCAAGTCGCGCACGCCCGCGACGCCGCAGCTCGTCGACGCGATCGACGAGAATGCCGGCTACACCGTGTTCGAGGCGCCGGCCGAGGAGGAGGTGTCCGGCGACAGCCCGGTGATCATCGCCGAGACGCGGGTCGACGTGCCCGACGCCAGCGTGTCCGACGCGGTGATGATGCTGGACCTCCGAAATACGACCGCGCTTCTCTTCCGAAATTCTGGTACGGGCGCCTTCAATATGGTGTATCGGCGCACCGACGGCACGATCGGCTGGGTGGAGCCGAGCCGGGCGGCCGGATAAGGAATAGCGAACCCCGTCGAATGACTGACAACAAATCGATGGACGACCTGAGCGACCTGCTATCGCCTCAGGCGGTGCAGGCCGCATTGATCGTCCCCAACAAGAAAGCCCTGTTCCAGCAGCTGGCCGGCGTGGCCGCGAAACTCGTCGACGGCGAGGCGCGGGTGATCGTCGACCGGCTGGTGGAGCGCGAGCGGCTGGGGTCGACCGGCTTCGGCGGCGGCGTCGCGATTCCGCACGGCAAGATCGAGGGGCTCGATCGGGTCGTCGGCCTGTTCGCGCGACTCGCCAACCCGATCGACTTCGCCGCGATCGACGACCTGCCGGTCGACCTGGTCTTCCTGCTGCTCTCGCCGGTCGACGCGGGGGTCGAGCATCTCAAGGCGCTCGCCCGGGTCAGCCGGCGGATGCGCGACAAGGCGTTCGTCGCCAAGCTTCGCGGCGCCGGGTCGGACGATGCGCTCTACGCGCTGTTCGCGGCCGGCGAGGCGCGGCACGCGGCCTGACGCCGCCGATGGGCCTGGCGCGATGAGCGGGGAGACCGGGGCCGAGGCGCATTATCGCGCGCTCGAATCGCTCTATGCGGCGGCGCCGATCAACCGGCTGTTCCAGTCGCGGCTCGAGATCGACGGCGAGGGGGTGTCGCGCATCCACTTCACCGTCGACCCGGTCCATTTCCATGCCGCCGGCGCGGCGCACGGCACCACCTATTTCAAGATGCTCGACGACGCCGCCTTCTATGCGGCGAACAGCCTGGTCAACGACTTCTTCCTGCTCACCACCGCCTTCAACCTGTTGCTCACCCGGCCGATGAAGGAAGGGCCGGTGACCGCCGAAGGGCGCTGGGTCAACGGCCGCCGCCGGGTGCTGGTCGCCGACGCGCGGCTGATCGACGCGGAGGGGGAGGAGGTCGCGCGCGGCACCGGGACCTTCATGCGATCGCGCATCCCGCTCGCCACCCTGCCGGGTTACGCGCGGCTGTGAGCAAGCGGCTGTGAGCAAACGGGCGTGACCGAGCCGCGGGCGGCGGCCGGGCTGCTCGTCTCGGCGCTGATTCGCCGGATCGAGGCCGAGGGCGGGTCGGCGATGGTGATCCACCGTGGCGATGCGATCGCCGGCGCGATCCTGCTGCTGCTCGCCGATCGCGGCGTGCTCGGCGCGATCGTCGAACGGGTCTGGCGGTTCGAGGGCGGCCATGGCCTTGAACGGGTCGGCCCCGCCGATCCGAACGAGCCGGGCGCGGCCGGCGACTATGTCGCGCGGCGGCGGCGCTCCGATCCCGATCTCTGGGCGGTCGAGATCGACCATCCCGAGGCCGGGCGCATCGCGGGCGAGGTGCTGCTCTAACCCGGCGGGGGCCTTTCCATCGTTCCCGCAATGTTCTATCCCAGACCCATGGCCGGCGCCCCCGACTCGATCGATTCGCTCGCCCCGATGGTCGCGACCGACGTCGCGCGCGGGGTGGCGCGGATGTTCCTCCAGGCCGAGCTGACCCCGCTGCCCGAGGTGCCGCTCGGCAATGGCCGGCGCGCCGACATCATGGCGATCGACGCCAAGGGCTGCATCACCATCGTCGAGATCAAGGTGTCGCGCGCCGACCTGCTCGGCGACGCCAAATGGCCCTTCTACCTCGACTATTGCGACCGCTTCTTCTGGGCGGTGCCCGGCGGGTTCGACCTGGCGCCGTTCGGCACCGACGCCTTCCGTCCCGACTGCTGCGGGCTGATCGTCGCCGACCGCTACGAGGCCGCGGTCCTGCGCGAGCCGCTCCACCGCCCGCTGCCCGGCGCACGTCGCAAGGCCGAAACCCTCCGCTTCGCCCGCCGCGCCGCGCGCCGGCTGTGGGGCGACCTCGACCCGTTTCCGGAAAGCTGCGTGTAGGAGAGGCGTCGGACCCGTTGCCGGCGTCCGCCCGCGCCGCTATCAGCCGCGCCGATGATCAGGATCAGGCCGATGCGACCCGGGGAAGGCGCCCGCGCGGTGGAGATCTGGGGCGATGCGGTCGACGCCACCCATGATTTCCTGACGCCCGGGGATCGCGCCGCGATCGGTCGCGAGGTCGCGGAATTCCTGCCGGGCGCGCCGCTCTCGCTGGCGGTCGGCGAGGACGATCGCGCGATCGGCTTCCTGCTGATGAACGATTCGCACATGGAGGCGCTGTTCGTCGATCCGCGGCATCGCGGCGCCGGCGTCGGCCGCGCGCTGGTCGATCATGCGGCGGCGTTGCACGGCGCGGTCACCACCGACGTCAACGAGCAGAACGGGCAGGCGGTGGGTTTCTACCGGCGGCTCGGCTTCGTGCCGACCGGCCGCTCGGACCGCGACGGACAGGGGCGCCCCTATCCGCTGGTCCATCTGCTGCTCGATCGGCCGCTATCCCAGGCTTAAAGCCCCGGCCCCGCGATGTTCTTCTTCGGCGCGACGGTCGATTTGGTCTCGTCGATCACCTTGAGCACCGCGCTGCCGCGCGGATCCTCCGAGGCATAGTCGCGGGCGGACTTGCCGGCGATGCGGTCGGCGATCTTCGGGTCGGCGCCGTTCATCAGCAGCAGGCGGACCATCGGCACGTTGCGCTGCTGCACCGCGATGATCAGCGGCGTCTCCCCGCTGTTGTTGGCCATGTTGACCTGGGCGTTGCGGCCCAGCAGCAGTTCGGCCCCCTCGGTGAAGCCGAGCAGCGCCGCGGCGTGGAGCGGGGCGTTGCCCTGCGCGTCGCGGACATTGGGGTTGGCGCCCTTGCCGAGCAGGAAGCTCGACCAGGTCAGGTCGCGGCGCTTGATCGTGATCATCAGCGCGGTCTCGCCGGTCGAATAGTCGCGCGTGTTGACCATGGTCGCGCCATTGCCTTCGAGCGCCTTGGTCGCCTTCGCTCCGTCCGACTGACGGACCGCGTTGAGGAAATTATAGCTGTCCGAGAATTGCGCGGCCGCGGGCGCGGCGGCCAGACCCAGCAGGACAGGGCCCATCGTGGCGGCGACGCAAGCGGCCAGCAGGTGGCGGCGGATCATCATATGTGGCATGTCCCTGTTATGAAACGCCCTTGCGCCTGGGCCAATAGCAAAGCATGGCTGGCCGCACCATGAACAATCCGATCCTGTCGCGCGCGCTCGCCGCGCTGTTGCTGCTGGCGGCTCCGCCCCTGCTGTCGGGCTGCGGCCCCGCGCGCGAGACGCCGCCGCTGGCCGACGCGAAGATCGGCGGCCCCTTCACCCTGACCGACCAGGACGGTCGCAAGGTCAGCGACGGCGATTTCGCCGGCAAGTACCGGCTGATCTATTTCGGCTACACCTTCTGCCCCGACGTCTGCCCGGTCGACGTGCAGACGCTGATGAAGGGATATCGGAAGGTCGAGGCGTCGAACCCGGCGCTGGCGGCGAAGATCCAGCCGATCTTCATCACCGTCGATCCCGCGCGCGACACCCCGGCCGTGCTGAAGCAGTTCGTCCGCGCCTTCCATCCCAAGCTGATCGGCCTGACCGGCAGCGAGGCCGAGATCGCCGCCGTCGCCAAGGAATTCGCGATCTACTACAAGAAGCAGCAGGGCTCGCCCGGCACCCCCGGCTATCTGGTCGACCATAGCCGCCAGGCGATGCTGTTCGATCCGCAGGGCAAGCCGCTGGCGCTGGTCGCGCAGGACAAGGACGCCGACACGGTCGCCGCCGACATCGAGCGCTGGGCGCGCTGACATGACCGGCGACAAGCCGTTCTGGGAGACCAAGCGGCTCGACGAGATGACGCGGGCCGAGTGGGAGTCGCTGTGCGACGGCTGCGGCAAATGCTGCCTCCACAAGCTGGAGGACGAGGAGACGGGCGAGCTGATGGCGACCAACGTCGCCTGCCGCCTGCTCGATCGCCGCACCGGCCTGTGCAAGGATTACAAGCATCGCCGCACCTTCGTCCCCGAATGCGTGCGGCTGACGCCTCGCGTCCTGCGCGAGATCGACTGGCTGCCCTCGACCTGCGCCTATCGGCTGCTCGACGAGGGACAGCCCTTGCCCGACTGGCACCCACTGGTCAGCGGCGATCCCGAATCGGTCCACAAGGCCGGTGTGTCGGTGCGCGGCTGGACGGTGTCGGAGGACGAGGCCGGCGACCTCGAACATCATCTGGTCGACCGCCAACTGTAGCGGGTTTTGCAGGGATCGAGGGTCCCTGCAAATCGGCCGCTCGGCATGACGTGTGGGGAGCCGATTCCAACCGACATGATAAGGCGCTAGACTCCCGCGCATGATCTTCCGCCGCAAGCCCGAGCCGGTGATGCTGTTCGAAGCGGGCGGGCGCAGCCGTCCGCTCGAGGTGCGGCGCATGGCGCAGGCGCGGCGGATGCGGCTCAGCGTCGATCCGCGTGACGGCGGGGTCCGGCTGGTGCTGCCCGCGCGCGCCTCGCTGCGCCAGGCGCTCAAATGGGTCGAGAGCAAGCGCGACTGGATCGAGGAGGCGCTCGGCGCGCTGCCGGTCGCCCGGCCGATCGTGCCGGGCCTGGCGATCGAGGTGGCGGGCGAGCGGCTGACGATCGAGCTCGGCGACGGCGGGCGGATCGTCCGCCGGGTCGGCGAGCGGCTGGTCGTGCCGCCGCCGGTCGACATGCTCGGCCCTCGCGTGATCCGCTGGCTGCGCGCGCAGGCGCTCGCCCGGCTGGAGGCGGAGACGGCGCGCTTCGGGGCGATCGCCGGTGTGACGATCGGCCGGGTCTCGATCGGCGATCCGCGCGCGCGTTGGGGAAGCTGCTCGGCGAGCGGCGACATCCGCTACAGCTGGCGGCTGATCCTCGCCCCGCCCGAGGTGCTGGAGGCAACCGTCGCGCATGAGGTCGCGCACCGCCTGCACATGGACCACAGCCCCGATTTCCACGCCGCGGTCGAACGGCTGCTCGGCCGCGACCCGATGCCCGAGCGCGGCTGGTTGCGCCGCCATGGGCGCGAACTCTACTGGCTGGGGCGCGAGGCCTGACGGAGGATCAGGGCCGCGGCCGGTCGGCGTTGCGGCGGGGCTGGTCGATGCCGCTCAGGAAATCCGAGCCGAGCGACGGGCGTTGCTGCTGCTGTTGCGCCGGCTGGGCACGCGGCTGGGCGGCGGGCGGCGGGCCGGGCTGGACGCGTGGGGGTGCCGCCGCCGGGCCCGTGGGTGCCGCGGCCTGGGGCTCGAAGCCGTCCTCGGGGTCGGCCTGCGGCTCGATGCCCTGGTCGGCGGGCAGGCCCTCCGGGTTGGTGAAGCTGTCGTCGGGGGCGCCGAAGAAGGCCTCGTCGTCGGGCTCGATCTGGAATTCGGGCAGGGTCACCTGCGTCTCGAACGGCTCGGCCGGGCGCTTGGCGACCGCGACCCGCATGAAATCGGCGAAGGCGCGCGCGGGCGCGCGGCCGCCCTGCAGGCCGCCGACGGTCTTGGCGTCGTCGCGGCCCATCCACACTCCGGCGGTGATGCCGGAGGAGAAGCCGAGGAACCAGCCGTCCTTGTTCGAGGAAGTGGTGCCGGTCTTGCCCGCGACCGGCCGGCCGATCTGCGCGGCGCGCGCGGTGCCGGTATTGACCGCGGTCTGGAGGAGATCGGTCACCTCGGCGGCGACCCAGGGGGCGACCAGCACGCGATTGTCGTCGGCGCGATGCTCGTAGAGCAGGTCGCCCTTGGCGGTCGTCACCTTGACGATGCCGTAGGGGACGACGGCGACGCCCTTGCGCGCGACCGCCGCGAAGGCGCGGGTCATGTCGATCAGCCGGACGTCGGACGTGCCGAGCACCATCGACGGATGGGTGTTGAGCTTGGTGCCGATGCCGAAGCGGTGGGCCATGTCGGCGACGGTGTCGAAGCCGACCTGCTGGCCGATCTTGGCGGCGACGGTGTTGACCGAGAAGGCGAAGGCGGTGCGGATGTCGATCGCGCCGGCATATTCGCGGTTGCTGTTGCGCGGGCTCCAGCCGCCGATGTCGATCGGCTCGTCGGTGACGGGCGTGTCGGGCTTCATCCCCGCCTCCATCGCCGCCAGGTAGACGAACAATTTGAAGGCGGAGCCGGGTTGCCGCTCCGCCTGGGTCGCGCGGTTGTAGATCGAGCTGACATAGTCGCGTCCGCCGACCATCGCGCGGACCGCGCCGTCGCGGTCGAGCGCGACGAGCGCGCCTTGCGCGCCGGGCGGGGCGTTGGCGCGGATCGCGGCGTCGGCGGCCTTCTGCATCACCGGGTCGATCGTCGTCCACACGTCGATCGGCTGGACCTGCTCGTCGACCAGGTCGTCGAGCTGGGCGAGCGCCCAGTCGGTGAAGTAGCGCACCGCGTTCTGGTCCCGCTCGGGGGCGAGGCGGACCTTATCGAGGTCGATCGCCCCGGCCTCGGACGGGGTGATCGCGCCCGCGTCCTGCATCACCTCCAGCACCACCTTGGCGCGGTCGATCGCGGCCTCGCGGTCGGCGGTCGGCGAATAATGCGACGGCGCCTTGACCAGCCCGGCGATGATCGCGCTCTCGCCCAGGTTCAGCGTGGTCGCCGAATGGTCGAAGAATTTGCGCGCCGCGGCGTCGATGCCATAGGCGCCGCCGCCGAAATAGACGCGGTTGAGATAGAGCTCGAGGATCTGCTCCTTCGAGAATTTGCGCTCGATCGCCAGCGCCAGGATCACCTCGCGGAACTTGCGGCCGAAGCTGTAGGCGTTGGTCAGGAAGATGTTGCGGGCGAGCTGCTGGGTGATCGTCGACGCGCCCTGCAGGCGGCGGCCCTCCCCCTTGCGCTGGATGCCCACCCAGGCGGCGCGCGCCATGCCGATCGGGTCGATGCCCGGGTGCATGTAGAAGCGCCGGTCCTCGACCGCGACCATCGCCTTCTTCATCGGATCGGGGATCTGCGCGATCGGCAGCCAGTCGCCATAGCTCGGCCCGAGCGCGACGATCACCGATCCGTCGGCGGCGCGGACGCGCACCGTCTGCCCGTTCGGGCTCGACTTCAGCTCCTCGAAGCCGGGCAGCGAGGCCATCGCGATCAGCACCGCGATCACCAGCGCGCCGAGGCCGGCGAGCGCGGTGAAGAGGCCGATCTTGAAGAGGGTGCGGAGCCAGCCCATGCGGCTAGGCTTTTTCCTGGGGTTTGGTTTGGTCGACATGCGCGACCGTCCGATTAGCCTTTATCCCCGACTCTGCCAAGCGGAACGCCCCCGATTTCGACCGATCGGCAAGCCCTATCGACCAGGAACGATGACGGGGCGATGAATGGTCGCGGAGTTGCTGCGATTCGTGGAGCGTCGCCTCACTTCTTCTCGAAGTCGATCGACGCCGAATTGATGCAGTAGCGCAGGCCGGTCGGGCCGGGCCCGTCGGGGAAGACATGGCCGAGATGCCCCTCGCACCGCGCGCAGCGGACCTCGGTGCGGATCATGCCATGGCTGGCGTCGCGGTGCTCGGTCACCGCCTCGCCCTCGGCCGGGGCGGTGAAGCTGGGCCAGCCGCAGCCCGAGTCGAATTTGGCGTCGCTCTCGAACAGCAGCTCGCCGCAGCCGGCGCAGCGATAGGCGCCGGCGTCCTTGCTGTTCCAATATTTGCCGGTGAAGGCGCGTTCGGTCCCGGCCTGGCGGAGCACGTGATATTGCTCGGGGCTGAGCTTCTCGCGCCATTCGGCGTCGCTGCGTTCGACCTTGTCCATGACCCGAATGTGGGTGGCGCCGGCCCCGGGGTCAAGCACCCGCGTCAACCATCGTCCGCAACGGTTTTTCGCGACTGTGACGCGCATCACTGCCGCGCCCCGTCAACCATAGTAGCCCGGTGTCCGGCGTTGCATGGCGTCCGAGTGGTTGCGTAAGCGTATGGGGGCGCAGGGGAATCGCCCCCACCTTCTCTGGAGTGGCGCCCGGCCCGGCGGTGATTGGCTCTACCGCTGGGCCGGGCTGCCTGTCCGGCCAGGTCAGCCTGTCGGTCGCGCCGGCAGGAAGCGCGGGTTGCGCAGCAGCGCCGCCGACACCAGCGAGACGAGGATGCCGATCGGCAGGATCTCGGTCAGCGTGATCGGCAGGCGGAACAGCGGATCGGCATAGTCGGCCTTGAACCGTTCCATCTCGGCGGAGAGCCGGGCCAGCGCCTCGGGCCCGGCACCGGCGGCGCGCCGCTCGGCGATCGCGGCCTTCGCATAATCGTCGATGAAGCCCATCCCCGTCACCGACAGCGCGGCTTCCCAGGCGATCACGTAGAAGAGGCTGGCGACCAGGCTGATCGCGAGGCCCATGCCGAAGGCGGGCCAGAAGCGGATCGCCCCGCCCAGTTCCCCGTCGCGCCGCCGCTTGATCGCGACGAAGACGGTGGCGAGCGCGACGAGCATGGTCAGATAGCCGAGCGCCACGCCATAGGGCAGCGGCGGCTGCCCGGCGAGCGCGACCGCCATCGCGAACAGCGGGATGCCGACGATCAGGCCGGCGATGCTTCCATAGGTCAGGATGGTGCGGATCATGATGACGTCCTCCCTGTCGGGGCCCCGCGCGCATCGAAGGGCAGCCGGGCGGCGGATGCAATCGCCCGAAAGGGTGATTTCGCGGCGATCGTCCGAATTATCGGGCCGTCAGGGCAGGATTCCGAGCGCGCGGGCGCGGGCCAGCGCATCGGTGCGCCGCGCGGCGCCGAGCTTCTCGAACAGCCGGGCGACGTGCGTCTTGACCGTGTTGGGGGAGACGGCGAGCCGGATCGCGATCTCCTTGTTCGACCGGCCCGCCGCGAGCTCGCGCAGCACCGCAAGTTCGCGGGGGGTGATGCCGAGCGATTCGATCGCCTGCGGATTGCCGTCGAAAGGCGGCGCGGCGCGGGGGGCGAAGGCGCGGATGCCGATGACGATGCCGAGCACCAGGAAGCCGCCCGCGACCAATGCGATGGCGATCTCGTCCATGTGCGACCGCGCGAGCCGGCGATAGTCGAGCCATTGCAGCGCCAGCGTGCCGGTGGCGAGCAGGCCGCCATAGGCGGTCACCTGCTTCCAGCCCGGGCCCTGGCCGCGCCGTTTCGGCATGTCGTTCCCCGTCGTCGCGATCGATCGGGTCTTCTTATCGCCATTCCCGCCCGGGCGGAACGGCCGGCCGGATCAGCCCTCGGCGCCGTCCGCGCCGTTGTCGGCCGCGTCCTTGAGGTAGGGCTCGACCGGGCCGTTCAGCTTGATCGTCAGCGGATTGCCCTTGCGGTCGCGGGTGTTGCCGACCGCGACGCGGACCCAGCCCTCGCTGACGCAATATTCCTCGACATTGGTCTTCTCGACCCCCTTGAAGCGGATGCCGACGCCGCGTTCGAGCAGCTCGGCGTTGAAATGGGGGCTCGACGGGTTGATCGAGAGGCGGTCGGGCATCGTGTCGGTCATGGCTGCGGTCCGGTTCAGGATGGAGTGGCGGCGGCTTTAGCCAGCTTTGGGCATGGGCTCAACCGCTCCCATCCCCATGCCAAGGCGTCGTTCCGGCGGAGGCCGGAACCTCGGGAGAGTCGCGCGGCGCTTCATCTCCGGAGAGTCCGGCCTCCGCCGGAATGACGAAAGATGCTCAGCGCGTGGTCCAGGGTGGCTTGAGGAAGGCGGCGGCGAGGAAGTCGATCAGCACCTTGACCCGCGCCGGGCGCAGCGGGGTCGGCGGGGTGACGAGGTGGAGCGCGATGCTCGGGCCCGAGGTCCAGTCGGACAGCACCTCTTCGAGGCTGCCGTCGGCCAGTGCCCGCCAGACGAGGAAGTCGGGCGCGGTGGCGATGCCGGTGCCGGCGAGCAGCGCGTCGATCAGCACGTCGCCATTGTTGGCGCGGATCGGCCCCTTGATCTCGACCGACAGCTCGCCCTCGGCCGGATGGCGGAAATGCCAGCGGCCGGGATGGCGGACATGGGTGTAGGCGAAGGCCGGATAGCGGACCAGGTCGCGCGGATGCGCCGGCCGGCCGAGCCGGTCGAACAAGGCAGGCGCGCCGACCAGCGGCAGCCGCACCGGAAACAGCCGCCGCGCCTTGAGCGCCGAATCCTCGAGCTGGCCGATGCGCAGCGCGACGTCGAAGCCCTGCTCGATCAGGTCGACCCGCTCGTCGGACAGGTGCAGGTCGATCACCACCTCGGGATAGGCCTGGTGGAACAGCGGCAGGATCGGCCGCAGATGCGCGATGCCGAACGACATCGGCGCCGCCAGCCGGACCAGCCCGCGCGGCACCGCGCCGCGCTCGGAGATCGCCTCCTCGATCGCCTCGCCCTCGGCGAGCAGCAGCGCCGCGCGCTCCTGCGCCATCTGCCCGCTCTCGGTCAGCGACAATTTGCGCGAGCTGCGGTGGAACAGCGGCGCCGCCAGCCGCTGCTCCAATCGCGACACCGCCTTGGACACGGTCGCCTTCGACAGCGCCAGATCATCGGCGGCGGCGGAGAAGCTGCCCAGCTCGGCCACCTTGGCGAAGATCGCCCAGGCCTCGAAATCGGGAAGGCGCGCCATAGGGTCTCCGAGGGTCATAAATGGAAACGATGGGTTTCGATCATCTCCATTTATTTGTCGGTGTGCAAGCCTAGATTGGTCTTCGAAGCGGCCGCCCGGAGGTGGCGGCCGAGGGAGTAAGCGCAATGATCGAAGTTCGGCCCTTTTCGTCGCTCGGCGGTGCCAACCATGGCTGGCTCGACGCCAAGCATCATTTCTCCTTTGCCGACTATCGCGATCCGCAGCGGGTCCATTGGGGCGCGCTGCGCGTCTGGAACGACGATACCATCGCCCCGCACACCGGCTTCGCCCCGCACCCGCACAACGACATGGAGATCATCACCTATGTCCGCCGCGGCGCGATCACCCATCGCGACAGCCTGGGCAATGCCGGCCGCACCGAGGCGGGCGACGTCCAGGTGATGTCGGCGGGCACCGGGATCGTCCATTCGGAAAAGAACGAGGAGGATGTCGACACCACCCTCTTCCAGATCTGGATCATCCCCGATCGGCAGGGCGACAAGCCCGGCTGGGGCGCCCGCCCCTTCCCCAGGGGCGACCGCGCCGGCCAGTTCGTCACCCTGGCGAGCGGCATCGCCGGCGACGGCGACGCGCTGCCGATCCGGGCCAATGCCCGGGTGATCGGCGCGACGCTGAAGGCCGGCGAGACCGCGACCCACGCGATCGGCCGCGACCGCAAGGCCTATCTGGTCGCGACCGAAGGCCGGATCGAGGTCAACGGCGTCGCCGCCGACCCGCGCGACGGCGTGGCGATCGCCGATCTCGACACGATCGAGGTCAGGGCGATCGACGATGCCGAGATCGTCCTGGTCGACGTGGCGTAGCAACCATCCTCCGTCGTGCCGGCGGAGGCCGGCACCTCGGGAGCAGCGCAGCGCGTGAGCCTCCCGAGACCCCGGCCTCCGCCGGGGTGACGGAAAAGGAAATCCATTCATCCCCATCGGAGTCACCGACATGCCCAAGATCCTCGTCCTCTATTATTCGACCTACGGCCATATCGAGACCATGGCCGAAGCGATCGCCGAAGGCGCGCGCTCGGCCGGCGCCGAGGTCGACGTCAAGCGCGTGCCCGAGACGGTGCCGCTCGACATCGCCGAGAAGAATCATTTCAAGCTCGACCAGAAAGCCCCGGTCGCGACCGTCGCCGAGCTGGAGGATTACGACGCGATCATCGTCGGCACCGGCACCCGCTTCGGCCGGATGTCGAGCCAGATGGCGGCGTTCCTCGACGGCGCCGGCGGCCTGTGGGCGCGCGGCGCGCTCAACGGCAAGGTCGGCGCGGCCTTCGCCTCGACCGCGACCCAGCATGGCGGGCAGGAGACGACGCTCTTCTCGATCATCACCAACCTGCTGCACTTCGGCATGACGATCGTCGGCCTGCCCTATGCCTATCAGGGCCAGATGGGCGTCGACGAGGTCAAGGGCGGCGCGCCCTATGGCGCCACCACCATCGCCGACGGCGACGGCTCGCGCCAGCCGAGCGCGACCGATCTGGATGGCGCGCGATTCCAGGGCCGGCATGTGGCCGAGATCACAGCCAAGCTGGTCGGCTGAGTCGTAGACAGAGACTCACGAGGAGGAAGAGATGACGACTGCCGTTGCGATCAGGGCTCGGGCCGATGCGGATTTTCCGCCGCTCTCGCCGCTCGAATGGAAGGTCGTCAGCCTGGCGATTCGTGAGGCGGGTGAAGACGGCGGCGCCGGTCGGCGCGGCTGGCTGGCCCGGCTGGTCGGCTCGGCGGCGGGGCTGCGGCCCAAGCTGCCGCTCGCCGATCCGCGGCTCGAGACGCTGCGGCGCTTCGTCGGCCAGGTGCGCGATCGGGCCGACGTGTCCGATCTCGGGCCCCGGCTGATCGAGCTCGGCTTCCATCCCGGCCAGATTTCGGCGGTGGCGATGCTCGCCCGCTGACCGGCAAGCTGTTGCTGCGGGCAATGCCCCCCTCCCGCAGCATCCGCGCCGCCCGTTTCCCGTTCGCGGGGAACGGGCGGTTTGCTTTTGGGCCGCCTTCGCTTCGGGCTATAGGGAAGGCGAACCATGTCCGAAGGGGATGCCATGACCGCCACCACGCTCTACGAGGCCTCGATTCCGGTGATCCGCAGGAGCCTCGCCAATCTCTCGGCCCTGCTCGACAAGGGTGCCGAGCATTTCGGCGCGGCGGGCGTCGCCGAGGACGAATGGCTCGGCTACCGGCTCGCCGACGACATGCACCCGCTGCTCCGCCAGGTCCAGATCGCGAGCGACGGCGCCAAGGGCGCGGCGGCGCGGCTGTCGGGCCAGACCCCGCCGAGCTTCCCCGACGAGGAGACGAGCGTCGCCGAGCTGCGCGACCGGATCGCCCGGACGATCGCCTATCTCGACAGCGTCCCCGCCGATGCGATCGCCGGGCGCGAGGAGGTGCCGATCATCCTCGAGATCGGCGACCTCGCCCTCCATTTCACCGGCGCCAACTATGTCCGCGACTTCGCCCTGCCCAACCTGCTGTTCCACGTGACGACCGCCTATGCGATCCTGCGCAACCGTGGCGTGGCGATCGGCAAGCGCGATTTCCTCGGCGAGCTCGACATCCGCCCGCGCGTGGCGGCGTGACCGCGCGGGCGGGGGTCGTCGCGATCGCGGCGCTGCTGGCGGCAACGGCGCCGGCCGGGGCCGAGGTCGTGTCGGCCGACGCCTCGGGCTTCGCGGTGCGCACCGTGCTGACGATCGCCGCCCCGCCCGAGACGGTCTATGCGGCGCTGCTCGCCCCCGGCCGCTGGTGGGACCCGGCACATAGCTGGTCGGGCGATGCCGCGAACATGCGGCTCGAACCGGTGATCGGCGGCTGCTTCTGCGAGAAGCTGCCGAAGACCGGCGGCGAATCGGCGCATATGCGCGTGGTCGCGATCGATCCGAACCATATGATCCGGCTCGACGGCGCGCTCGGCCCGTTCCAGGCGATGGGGGTGGCGGGGACGCTGAGCTGGGAGCTGAAGCCGGTCGCGGGCGGCACCGAGTTCCGCCAGACCTATGCGGTCGGCGGCCATATCCCCGGCGGCGGCGCGGCGCTGGCGCCGGTGGTCGACGGGGTGATGGGCGGCCAGGCGGCCCGGCTCAAGGCGCTGGTGGAGAAGCGGTAGGGAATAGCCGCTTCAGCCGCACCAGCGCTTCGTCGAGCGCCGACAGGAAGCGCGAGCGGTCGGCCTTGGAGAAGGGCGGCGGGCCGCCGATTCCCTCGCCCGTCATCCCGGCGCGCAGGTCGGCCATGATCGCGCGGGTCGCGACGGCCGATCCGATCGACTCCGCGGTGAAGGGCTTGCCGGCGGGCGAGATCGCGGCGGCGCCGGCCTTCAGGCAGCGGTCGGCGAGCAATATGTCGGCGGTGACCACCACCACGCCGGGGCGGCTCGCCTCGGCGATCCAGTCGTCGGCGGCGTCGAAGCCGCTGCCCACCACCACCCTGTCGACCAAGGGATGCTGCGGCACGCGCAGATGCTGGTTGCTGACCAGCGTGACGGGCAGTCCGTGCCGCCAGGCGACCTTGTAGATCTCGTCCTTCACCGGGCAGGCGTCGGCGTCGACGAGGATGCGGATGGGCCCGCTCATCGGCGGGAATCCGATCCGAAACGGACCGAGCGACGGGCCCCGATGCGGGTAGGCGGTTGTAACATCATCGTCCATCTCGCTAGCATCGATCCGGGGACGGGGGGAGATGGCATGTCCGAGATAGCGATCGAAGCCGGGAGCGGCGGGCCGGCCGAGGAGGAATGGGTCGAACCGGCCATACCGGCCGCACGGCTCTGGGCGCGGCTGTTCGATAGCTGGCTGCTGGCTGCTGGCTGCCGTCCTGTCGTTGCTGATAGGGGGGCTGGCGGGGCTGTTCTTTCCCACGCTGCTCGAAAGTCCCCTGCCGTCCGGCAGCGGCACCGATCTTCTCGTCGGTTTCGTGATATTGCCGGTCGCGCTGTTCGTCGATGCGCTCATCCTGGCCGTCTTCGGCACGACGCCGGGCAAACTGCTCGCCGGCATCCGGGTCGAGACGCTCGATGGCCGGCCGATCGGCGCCCTCGCGCTGCGGCGCAATCTGCGCGTCTACGTCAACGGCATGTTCCTCGGCCTGCCGCTGCTCAGTTTCTTCGCCATGGTGCGCGCGCGCGATCGCCTGCTCAACGAGGATATGACGAGCTGGGACGAGGAGCTCGGGACGCGCGTCGTCGATCGCGGTAGCAACGAACTGCGCACCGTGGCGGTGGCGGTGCTGGCGATCGCGTTGCAGATCGGATCGGTCTTTTTCGCCCGCTTCCTCGAAACCCGCGAGCCCGAATGGGAACGAGCCGCGCTCGTCGCCGCGCTGCCCGAGATAAACCAGGGCCTGCCGCGTTTTCTCGATGACGTCACCCGGTTCGATCGCGTCGATTATCGGCGCGATCTGGACATGTTGAGCGTCGAACATACCCTGATCCATCGCGACGGATCGCCGGTCACCCGTAACGAGATAGACGATCTCGCGTTGGGACGCGCCACGCTGCTGTCCGATTATTGCGGACCGGATTTCCAGGCCTTTCGCCGTCTCGGCATTCCGGTGCGCTACGTCTATGGTTTCGACGGCGGCGGCATTGCCTTCGAGACTCTCTTCGCAAGCGAGGACTGCCGCCCGGACGCTGCCCGCCCGCCTGCTGCCAAGCCCTTGTCCTGACACCGTTATCCCCCGTTTCGCACCCGGTCGACCGCATCGATCTTCTCGGTTAGGCTGAGCGCGGGCCAACGGAGGGAAGTGCATGATCCTGTGGGGACTGGTCGTCGGAGCCTTGTTCGGCCTGTTCGCCGCCGATTTCGAGCAATATGGCATGATCCTCGGCGCGATCGTCGGGGCCGGGGCCGGCTGGGGCCTGCGCGCGGCGGTGCGGGCCGAGGTCCGGGCGATGCTCGCCGATCGCGGCGGCGAGGCCGCTTCCGTTCCGGCCGAACCGGCCGAACGCGGCGGGGTCCGGATCGTCAACGAGACGGCGGCGCCGCGCCCGACGGTCGAGGCCCCCGCTCCGGCCGAGCCCGAACGGCCGCAGCCGCCGACGGTCGTCCGGCTGCCGGAGTGGCCCGCCGCTCCTGCCGCCCCCGCCGAACCGGCCGAGCCCGGCATCGTCGAGCGCGGCTTCGCGGCGGCGCGCGACTGGCTGCTGGGCGGCAACACCATCGTCCGCGCCGGCCTCGTCGTGCTGTTCATCGGCCTCGCCTTCCTCGCGCGCTGGGCGGCCGGGGCCGGGCTGCTGCCGATCGAGGCGCGGCTGGCGCTGGTCGCGGCGGCGGGGATCGCGCTGCTCGCGGTCGGCTTCAACCGGCGGACCGCGCGCCCCGGCTTCGCGCTGGCGTTGCAGGGCGGCGGCGTCGCCATCCTCTATCTGACGATCTTCGCGGCGGCGGCGCTCTATCCGATCCTGCCGCTGCCCGCCGCCTTCGCGCTGATGGTGCTGGTCTGCGCCGCCGCCGTCGCGCTGGCGCTGCTCCAGGACGCGCAGGGCCTCGCCGCCGCCGCCTTCGCGGGCGGCTATGCGGTGCCGCTGCTGCTCGGCGGCGATGGCGGGCCGGTGGCGGTGATGTTCGGCTATCATCTGCTGCTCAACCTCGGCGTGCTCGCTCTTGCCTGGAAGAAGGCGTGGCGCAGCATCAACCTGATCGGCTTCGCCGCGACCTTCGGCGTCGCCATGCTGTGGGGCGCGACCAGCTACCGGCCGCAGGATTATGCGGTCGCGCAGCCCTTCCTGATCGTCTCGGTGCTGATCTATCTCGCCATCGCGATCCTCTATGCGCGCAACAGCGAGAGCCGGGCCGGGCGCTTCGTCGACAGCAGCCTGCTGTTCGGCACCGCGCTCGCCGGCTTCGGGCTGGAGACCGGGCTGGTCGCGGCGTTCGACTATGGCGCGGCCTTCGCCGCGCTCGGCTTCGCGGCGCTCTACCTCGGCCTCGCGGTCGCGGTGCGGCGGCGCGGCGGCGACGGCTACCGGCTGCTCGCCGAGACGATGCTGGCGATCGGCGTCGGCTTCGTCACCCTCGCCATTCCGCTCGCGCTCGGCGCGCGCTGGACCGGATCGGCCTGGGCGCTCGAAGGCGCGGGCGCCTTCTGGGTCGGGATGCGGCAGGCGCGCTGGATGCCGCGCGCCTTCGGCCTGCTGCTCCAGGGCGTCGCCGCGCTGATGTTCCTCGCCCTGCTCGAAAGCGGGCCGCAGGCGCTGCCGATCGTCAATCCGGTGTTCCTGACCGGGCTGCTCGCGGCGCTGCCGGCGCTGCTCACCGCCTGGTGGCTGCGCCTGCCGCCGCTGCCGCACAGCGGATCGCGCCCCGCCCGTGCCTATGCGGGGGTGGAGGCGATGCTCGGCAAGCCCGTCTTCCTCGCCGGCTTCCTGCTGTGGTCGCTGGCGCTGATCGCCGAGATTTGCCGCACTATGCCCTCCCCGGTGGCCGGCGGCGGCGCGGTGCCGGTGTTCGCGGCGGCGACGCAGCAGCTGCTGACGATGGTCGCGCTCGTCGCCAGCGCGTGGGTCGCGGCCCTGGTCGGGCGGCGGCTGCGCTGGGAGGTCGCGACCTGGCCCGGCCGGGTCACGCTGGTCGTGCTCGCCGGGACGTGGATCGGGCAGGCCGCGCTCAACCACCATGTCCTCTACCATCCCGGCTGGATCGCCTGGATCGTCGCGGTCGGCCTGCACCTCCACCTGCTCCACGCCAACGACCATGACGCGGAGGGCGCCGGCCAGCGCCTGCTCCAGCGGCTCGGCCATGTCGGCGGGGTGTGGCTGGCGGTGGCGCTGATCGCCGACGCGCTGTGGCTGGGGATCGACCGCGCCGCGCTGTGGGACAGCAGCTGGGCGGGGGTGGTGTTCCTCGTCGCGGCGGTGGCGGTGCTCGCCCTGCTCGCGGTCTGGGCGGGCGGCGCGGCACGGCGGCCGGCCGGGGAGCGGCGCTGGCCGCTGGACCGCCACCTCGCCGGCTATCATGCGCAGGCGGCGCTGCCGGTCGCGGCGCTGGTCTATGGCGGCTCGCTCGCCGCCGCGCTGCTCGCCGAGGGCGATTCCGCGCCGCTGCCCTATATGCCGCTGCTCAATCCGGTCGAGCTGACCCTGGCGCTGGCGCTCGCGGTGCTGGTGCTGTGGCGGCGCAGCCTGATCGCGGTCGCCCCGCCCTATGCCGGCTTCGGCTGGGTGGGCGGACGCGGCGCGTGGATGGCGCTGGCGGGACTCGGCTTCGTCGACGTCAACATGCTGTGGCTGCGCTTCGCCCACCACTATCTGGGCGTCGCCTGGGATGCCGACGCGCTGCTCGGATCGGCGGTGGTGCAGGCGGGGCTCACCATCCTGTGGACGCTGCTCTCGCTCGGCCTGATGCTGTTCGCGCATCGCCGGGCGCAGCGCGGCGTGTGGATCGCAGGGGCGGCGCTGCTCGTCGTCGTGGTGCTCAAGCTGTTCTTCGTCGACCTGTCGAACGCCAGCGGCGGCGCGCGGATCGTGACCTTCATCGTCGTCGGCGCGTTGATGCTGGTGGTCGGCTATTTCGCGCCGCTGCCGCCGCGTGGAGACGAGTCGAAGGACGCGGAGACGAAGGAGGCCGCGGCATGATCCGGGCGATGACGGCGGCGGCGCTGGCGCTGCTCGCCGGCTGTTCGGGGCGGGAGGCGGCGAACCCCGCCGACCCCTCCGCCTATGCGGTGCGGCTGGCGGTGACCCCGGCGGCGGGCGGCGCGGTGCAGCGGATCGACCTTCCGGCCGAGGCGCTGGCGGCGCTGCGCTCCCCCAACCGCGCCGACATCCGCGTGTTCGACGGCGCCGGCACCCCGCTCGCCATGGCGATCACCGGTCCGGCGGCGGGCCGCGCCGCGCTCGATTCGGTGCGGCTCGACGCCTTCCCGATCGTCGGCCCGGCCGGGGCGCTTGCCGCCGAGGGAGCCGAGCTCCGCGTCGAGCAGCGCGACGGCGACCGCGTCGTCACCGTGGTGCGCGGGCCCGCCGCGCCGTCGAAGCCGGTCACGCTCGGCGCGCTGTTCGACACCCGCGCGATCACGGCGCGGGCGCGCAGCCTGCGGCTCGACGCGGTGCTGCCCCCGCAGCAGCCGGTGCGCTTCGCGGTCGAGACGAGCGCCGACCTCGCCGACTGGACTCCGGTGGGCGACAAGATCCTCTACCGGCGCGAGGGCGACCGCGCCGGCGCGCTGGGGCCCGAGGCGATCCCGCTCGACGACGTCGATCTCAAGGGCCGCTATCTGCGCGTGACCTGGACGAGCCCGCAGCGGCTGCTCGCTCCGGTCGAACTGCGCGGCGCGACGATCGGCGTCGCGCGGCGGCTCGACGCCGACGATCGTCCCGCCATCGCCACCAGCCCGCCGCGCCGGATCGACGCGCACGACATCCGCTTCGCCCTGCCCCATCCGGCGGTGCTCGCGGCGGTGGCGATCGCGCCGGCGGCGGGCGAGATGCTGGTGCCGGTCGCGCTGTCCGGCCGCAATGCCCCCGACCAGCCCTGGACGCCGATCGGATCGGGCAGCCTGCGCGCCGGATCGACCGCGCCGGTCGAACTGTCGGGCGCGGCGTTCAGCGATTACCGGATCGAGGCCGACCGCCGTACTCCGGGCTTCGGGGCGGCACCCCGGCTGACGCTGCTGTTCGAGCCGGCCCGACTCGCCGTGCTGTTCGACGGCAAGCCGCCCTATACGCTCGCCGCCGGAGCGGCGGGGGCGGACAGCCGCTACCTCGCGATCGGCGAGCTGGTCCCCGGCTACCGGCCGGGCGCGGAGGATGCGCTGCCCAGGGCGACGGTCGCCGCCTCGGCCGCGCCGCTGATGGACCTCGCCCAGCCCGACGACAGCCTGTTCAGCCCGCGCAAGGCGGTGCTGTGGGGGCTGCTGCTGCTCGGCGTCGTCGCGCTCGCGGCGATGGTGTGGCGGCTGTGGAAGCCGAGCCCGTCTTGACCGTCATTCCAGCGAAAGCTGGAATCTCCCTGCCTTTATCGAGACAATAGAAGGGAGATTCCGGCGGGGGCAGGTCACACGTCGAGATTGGCGACGCTGAGCGCATTCTCCTGGATGAATTCGCGGCGCGGCTCGACCACGTCGCCCATCAGCCGGGTGAAGATCTCGTCGGCGACGTCGGCCTGGGCGACCTCGACCTTGAGCATCGCGCGGTTGGCCGGGTCGAGCGTGGTTTCCCAGAGCTGCTCGGCGTTCATCTCGCCCAGCCCCTTGTAGCGCTGGATCGACATGCCCTTGCGGCCCGCCGCCAGCACCGCGTCGAGCAGGTTCGACGGCTGGTGGACCGCGGTGCCGCGGGTGTCGACGATGGGCTCGTCCTCGTCGTCGCCGGTCGGCGCGGCGGCGCTGCGCAGCGGCACCAGCCGCGCGCTCCTGGCATAGCTCTCCGCCTGCTCGGCGGCGAGCGCGTGGAGCTTGCGCGCCTCGGCCGAGCGCAGGAAGGCCGGGTCGATCAGGTGATGGTCGGTCACCCCGCGCCACAGCCGCTGGAGATGATAGCCGCCGTCCTCCGCCAGGTCGCCCGACCAGGCGGCCTCGGGATCGATCCGGCCCATCCAGGCGGCGACCGCGCGGGCGGAGGCGCGATGGCCCTCGTCGCCGCTTTCGGGATCGAGCGCGCCGGTCAGCGCCAGCGCCTCGACGATCACCGGGTCGTAGCGCTTGGGAACGAAGCGCATCAGCGAGCGCATGCGGCGGGCATGCTCGACCAGCACGCGCAGGTCGTCGCCCGAGCGCGCGCCCGACGGGGTTTCGAGCATCATCGCGCCGAGGCCGCCGGTGACGAGATATTCGTCGAGCGCGGCGTCGTCCTTCAGGTAGACCTCCGACCGGCCCTTCGCGACCTTATAGAGCGGCGGCTGGGCGATGTAGAGGTGGCCGTTCTCGATGATCGGCTTCATGTGCCGGTAGAAAAAGGTCAGCAGCAGCGTCCGGATATGCGCGCCGTCGACGTCCGCGTCGGTCATGATGACGATCTTGTGGTAGCGCAGCTTCTCGAGGTTGAAGTCGTCGCGGCCGATGCCGGTGCCCATCGCCTGGATCAGCGTGCCGACCTCCTTGGACGACAGCATCCGGTCGAAGCGGGCGCGCTCGACGTTGAGGATCTTGCCCTTCAGCGGCAGGATCGCCTGATAGACGCGGTCGCGGCCCTGCTTGGCCGATCCGCCGGCCGAGTCGCCCTCGACCAGGAACAGCTCGCACTTGCTCGGGTCGCGCTCCTGGCAGTCGGCGAGCTTGCCGGGCAGCGAGGCGATGTCCATCACCCCCTTGCGGCGGGTCAGCTCGCGCGCCTTGCGGGCGGCCTCGCGCGCCGCGGCGGCGTCGATCACCTTCTGGATGATCGAGCGGGCGTGGGCGGGATTCTCCTCCAGCCACTCGGCCAGCTTGTCGGCCATCAGGCTCTCCAGCGGCTGGCGCACCTCGGACGAGACCAGCTTGTCCTTGGTCTGCGACGAGAATTTGGGATCGGGCAGCTTGACCGAGACGATCGCGGTCAGCCCTTCGCGCATGTCGTCGCCGGTGAGGCTGACCTTCTCCTTCTTCAGCGCGCCCGACTTCTCCGCATAGTTGTTGAGCGTACGGGTCAGCGCCGCGCGGAAGGCGGCGAGGTGGGTGCCGCCGTCCCTCTGCGGGATGTTGTTGGTGAAGCAGAGGACCTGCTCATAATAGCTGTCGTTCCACTCCAGCGCGACGTCGATGCCGACATCGTCGCGCTGGCCCATGATCGCGACCGGATCGGGCATCAGCGCGACCTTGGTGCGGTCGAGATATTTGACGAAGGCCGCGATGCCGCCCTCGTAGAACAGCTCGATCTCCTTGCGCTCGGCATGGCGCTCGTCGGCCAGGAACAGGCGGACGCCCGAGTTGAGGAAGGCCAGCTCGCGATAGCGATGCTCGAGCTTGTCGAAGTCGAACTCGGTGATCTTGAAGGTCTCGGGCGAGGGCAGGAAGGTGACCTTGGTGCCCTTCTTGCCGTTGGCCGGGCCGACGACCTTGAGCGGGGCGACCGCGTCGCCGCGCTGGAAGCGCATATAATGCTCCTCCCCGTCGCGCCAGATCGTCAGGTCGAGCACGTCGGACAGCGCGTTGACCACCGACACGCCGACGCCGTGCAGGCCGCCCGACACCTTGTAGGCGTTGGCGTCGTTGGTGTTGTCGAATTTGCCGCCGGCATGGAGCTGGGTCATGATGACCTCGGCCGCCGAGACGCCCTCCTCGGCGTGGATGCCGGTCGGGATGCCGCGGCCATTGTCCTCGACCGAAACCGATCCGTCGGGGTTCAGGGTGATGACGATCCGGTCGCAATGCCCGGCCAGCGCCTCGTCGATCGCATTGTCCGACACCTCGAACACCATATGGTGGAGGCCCGACCCGTCGTCGGTGTCGCCGATATACATGCCCGGCCGTTTGCGCACCGCGTCGAGGCCCTTGAGGACCTTGATCGAATCGGCGCCATAGCTGTTCGCGTTGGGGGAATTCTCGGTTTCGTTCGTCATGCCGATTATATAGCGACGGCTGCCGCAAAAGCCAAAAGAAAGAGGCACCGGACGGACCGGGCCGGCCCCGCGTTGACGCGGTGGCGCGGGCGCGGCATAGGCCGGCCCACGGCAATGGATTCCTGCCGGGCCTTCGCGCCGAACCGCCCTCGCAAGGGACGATGATTCCTACCGATCGGCCGCCGTGGCCGGAAGGAGGATTCATGCGCGCGACTTTCATCGTCTTCATCGGTTCGGGCCTGGGCGGGGCGCTCCGCCACCTCGTCGGGCTGGTCGCGCTGCGGCTGCTGGGGCCGGCCTTCCCCTATGGGACGCTGGCGATCAACGTCGCCGGGTCGGCGCTGATGGGCCTCGTCGTCGGCCTGTTCGCCGCCGGCACGCTCGCGGGGCACGACCTGCGGCTGCTGCTCACCACCGGCATCCTCGGCGGCTTCACCACCTGGTCGACCTTCACCCTCGACATCACCACCCTGTGGGAACGCGGCCAGCCGCTCGCCGCGATCGGCTATGTCGCGACCAGCCTGATCCTGTCGCTCGCGATGATCGCGCTGATGCTGTTGCTCGCCCGCCGCTGGGTCTGACCGGCGGCGAATGTCGTCCCGGACGACATCAGGCCGCCTCCACCCGGCCCGCGCGCACCGCCAGCCAGGTCGCCTCTCCGATCCCGTCGAACAGCGCGCGTTCGGTGCCGGTCAGCCAGATCTGGCCGCCGCTCCGGCCGAGGCGCTCGAACAGCGCGGCGCGGCGGACGGGGTCGAGATGGGCGGCGACCTCGTCCATCAGCAGGATTGGCCGCCGGCCGCGTCGCTCGGCGACGAGGTCGGCATGGGCGAGGACGATGCCGAGCAGCAGAGCCTTCTGCTCGCCGGTCGATGCGCGGGCGGCGGGCTGCTGCTTGGCGGCGTGCGACACGGCGAGGTCCTGGCGGTGCGGGCCCGATAGGGTGCGGCCGGCGGCGACGTCGCGGGCGCGGCCGTGGCGCAGCTCCTCGGCGAGCGGTCGGCGCGATGGGACCCAGCCCTCGATCGCCAGCGCCGCGCGGGCGAAGGGGGCGTCGGGCTCGGCGGCGATGCGCAGCGCCAGCGCGGTGACGGTGCGTGCGCGCGCCTCGGCGATCGCCTGGCCGTGCTGGCCGAGCTGCGCCTCCAAGGCGTCGAGCCAGGCGGCGTCGGGCGGCCCTTCGGCGGCGAGCAGCTTGTTGCGCGCGCGCATCGCCGCGTCGTAGCGGCTGACATGGCGGGCATGGCCGGGCTCGATCGCGAGGACGAGCCGGTCGAGGAAGCGGCGGCGGCCCTCGGCCCCCTCGGTGAACAGCCGGTCCATCGCCGGGGTCAGCCACAGCAGCGACAGCCATTCGCCGAGCGCGGTGGCCGAGGCGGGCGCGCCGTTGATCCGCACCTGCCGCCGCTCGGGCGCGGCGGGCGTGGTGCCGGTGCCGAGCCGCACCTCGTCCGACAGCTCGGCCGCGACCGCGAAGCCGCCTGCCCCGCCCTCGCGCGCCATCTCCGCCAGCGCCGCGCCGCGCAGGCCGCGGCCGGGCCCGAGCATCGACACGGCCTCGAGGATGTTGGTCTTGCCCGCGCCGTTCTCGCCGGTCAGCACGACGAAGCCCGGCCCCGCCGCGATCGTCGCCGACGCATAGCTGCGGAAGTCGGTCAGCATCAGGCGGGCGACGGTCATCGCCCCCTCATTGGCGATTTTGCGGGCGGAGGGGAAGCCGTCGCGCTCAACGTCGCTAACCGGAAGATAGCCCGCGCGCCTCTTTGCATCGCTGCCGCCGGGTCCTAGATAGGGCGGATGAAATATCTCCACACCATGATCCGCGTGTCCGATCCCCAGGAGACGATCCGCTTCTTCGAGCTGCTCGGCCTGCGCGAGATCGATCGCATGGACAATGCGGCGGGACGCTTCAGCCTGATCTTCCTCGCCGCCCCGGGCGACGAGCAGGCCCAGGTCGAGCTCACCCACAACTGGGACGAGAAGGGCTATGGCGAGGGCCGCAACTTCGGCCATCTCGCCTATCGGGTCGACGACATCTACGCGGTCTGCCAGCGATTGCTGGACGCCGGGGTGACGATCAACCGGCCGCCGCGCGACGGGCACATGGCCTTCGTCCGCACCCCCGACAATGTCTCGATCGAGCTGCTCCAGGCTGGCGATCGGCTCGCGCCCGCCGAGCCCTGGGCATCGATGCCGAATACGGGCCATTGGTGAGATGAGCGTTGAGATCGTCCGCATCCCGGTGCTCGACGACAATTATGTCTGGCTGCTGCACGAGCCGGTGTCGGGCGAGACGGTCGTGGTCGATCCGGCGGTGGCCGGGCCGGTGCTGGCGGAGGCGGAGCGGCGCGGCTGGACGATCGGCCAGATCTGGAACACCCACTGGCATGGCGATCATATCGGCGGCAACGACGCGATCAAGGCGGCGACCGGCGCGCGGGTGAGCGCGCCCGCGGCCGAGGCGGCGAAGATCCCCTCGCTCGACGTGCCGCTGCGCGAGGGTGATTCCGTCCGGATCGGCGCGGTCGAGGGAATGGTGATGGAGGTGCCCGCGCACACCGCCGGCCATATCGCCATCCACCTGCCCGACGAGCAGGCGGTGTTCGTCGGCGACACGCTGTTCGCGATGGGCTGCGGCCGGCTGTTCGAGGGCACGCCCGCGCAGATGCATGCGAACATGGATCGGCTGGCGGCGCTGCCCGATGCGACCCGCGTCTATTGCGCGCACGAATATACCCAGTCGAACGGCCGCTACGCGCTGGCCGCCGAACCCGGCAACGGCGCGATCCGCGCGCGGATGGAGCGGGTCGACGCGGCGCGCGCGCGGGGCGAGGCGACGGTGCCGACGACGATCGGCCTCGAACGCGAGACCAACCCGTTCATGCGCGCGGGCAGCGTCGAGGAGCTGGCCCGGCGGCGCGCGGCGAAAGATGTTTTCCGCGGGTGATTCCGTCTATGATCGGAAGATCGAGGAGAGTCGCCATGCCCCGAGCCCGTTCGCTCCTTCCGCTGTTCGCATTGCCGCTGCTGATCGCCGCGTCGGACGCGCCGCAGCCGCTGTCCGCAAAGGCGCAGAAGGAACTGGCGGGCCGCACCGCCGGGGCGCCGGTGTCCTGCGTCCAGCTCCGCCGCATCCAGGCGACCCGGATCGTCGACGAGACGGCGATCATCTACAAGGAATCGTCGCGCCGCTGGTACGTCAACCAGCCCGACGGCGGCCGCTGCGCGCTGCTCCGCCCCAACCGGGTGCTGATCACCCATACCAACACCAGCCAGCTCTGCGGCAACGACCTGGTGACGATCGCCGAGCCGACCTCGCCGATCACCTACGGCGCCTGCGGGCTGGGCGAATTCGTGCCCTACACGAAATAGGCGCAGGCCGAAAACACGCCGTCATCCCAGCGAAAGCTGGGATCTCGGGAGGTTCCTGCCTCTACCTCTTCTCCTCTCTCCCGAGATCCCGGCCTCCGCCGGGATGACGGGAGGCTGGGTCACCCCGGCTCGCGCTGGTTGAACACCGACCAGCCGGTCGCGGCGGCGAGGCGTTCGAGGGCGAGCGAGCCGAGGGTCGAGTTGCCGCGCTCGTTGAGGCCGGGGGACCAGACCGCGATCGAGGCGATGCCCGGCACCACGCAGAGGATGCCGCCGCCCACCCCCGACTTGCCGGGAATGCCGACCCGGAAGGCGAACTCGCCCGATCCGTCATAATGGCCGCACAGCATCATCAGCGCGTTGATGCGCCGCGCGCGCATCGGCGAGACGATGTTGAAGCCGGTGTCGGGATGCTGCCCCTCGTGCATCAGGAAGCGGCCGGCGCGGGCGAGCTGGCGGCAGCTCATCGCCAGCGCGCATTGGTGGAAATAGACCCCCAGCACCTGATCGACCGGATGAAGGATATTGCCGAAGCTGCGCATGTAGTTGGCGAGCGCGGCGTTGCGGAAGCCGGTGTCGGCCTCGCCCTGCGCCACCTCGTCGTCGACGACGATGCCGTCGTCGCCGGCGAGGTCGCGGACGAAGCGCAATATCTCGCCGATCGCCTCCTTGGGCGCATGGCCGGCGAGGACCACGTCGGACACGACGATCGCCCCGGCGTTGATGAAGGGGTTGCGGGGGATGCCCTGCTCGGCCTCGAGCTGGACGATCGAGTTGAAGGCATTGCCCGACGGCTCGCGCCCCACCCGCTTCCACAGCGCGTCGCCGACCTTGCCGAGCGCGATGGTCAGCGCGAACACCTTCGACACCGACTGGATCGAGAAGGCCATGTCGGCATCGCCGGCCGCGAACATGCGGCCGTCATGGGTGGCGACGGCGATGCCGAAATGCTTCGGATCGACCCGGGCGAGGCCGGGGATATAGTCGGCGACCTTGCCGCGCTCCTCGCGGCCGGCCATTTCCGCGGCGATGCGGTCGACGATGGCCTGGAGATCGGGCGCGACCGTGACCGGCATCAGCGTCCTCCTCCCCGGCTATCGCCCCCGCGTCGCGGTCAGACCCGCATCGGCATGAGGACGTAGAGCGCGGGCGCCTTGTCGTTCTCGCGGATCAGCGTCGGCGCGGCGGCGTCGGCCAGGTGGACCTCGACCGTGTCGCCGTCGATCTGGCCGAGGATGTCGAGCAGATAGCGGGCGTTGAAGCCGATCTCGAAGCCGGTGGCGGCATAGTCGCCGGGGACTTCCTCGGCCGCGGTGCCGTTCTCGGGGCTCGTCACCGACAGGGTGATCTTGTCGCGGTCGAGCGCCATCTTGACCGCGCGGGTCTTTTCCGAGGCGATGGTGGCGACGCGGTCGACGCCCTCCATGAAGCTCTTCGGATCGATCTTGAGCAGCTTGTCGTTCGCGGTCGGGATCACCCGGTTGTAATCGGGGAAGGTGCCGTCGATCAGCTTCGAGGTCAGGATCGCGGTGCCCAGGCCGAAGCGGATCTTGGTCGACGACAGGGTGATGTCGACCGAACCGTCGACCTCGTCGAGCAGCTTGCGCAGCTCGCCCACGCATTTGCGCGGGATGATGATGTCGGGCATCCCCTCGGCGCCGTCGGGGCGGGCGATGGTGACGCGGGCGAGGCGGTGGCCGTCGGTCGCGGCGGCCTTCAGCACCGGCGAGCCTTCGTCCTGCACATGGAAGAAGATGCCGTTGAGATAATAGCGGGTCTCTTCGGTCGAGATCGCGAAGCGGGTCTTGTCGATCAGCTGCTTGAGCGTCTCGGCGGGGAGCTCGAACCGGGTCGGCAGCTCGCCCTCGGCGATCATCGGGAAATCGTCCTTGGGCAGCGTCTGCAGGTTGAAGCGGGCGCGGCCGGCGACGACCTGCATCTTGCCCTCGGCGGCCGAGAGCTGGACCTGCGACCCCTCGGGCAGCTTGCGGGCGATGTCGAACAGCGTGTGCGCCGACACGGTGGTGGCGCCCGGCTGGTCGACCGCGGCGGGGACGGCCTCGACGATCTGCAGGTCGAGGTCGGTCGCCATCAGCCGGAGCGTGCCCTCGGCCGTCGCCTCGATCAGCACGTTCGACAGGATCGGGATTGTGTTGCGCCGTTCGACGACCGACTGGACGTGACCCAGACTCTTGAGAAGCGTCGCGCGTTCGATCGTAGCCTTCATAGACTGCCCCGGTATCCCCGATGTCAAATGGAGGATGGTTATAGCGCGGCTTTGCGGCCCCGCCAGCCCAAAGCGTCAAAAGCTGGGGATAAATCGCGGGCGTTCGTCGCGTACTCGCTCCCCGGCTTCCGGGCAAAGGAAAAGGGCCCGGCGGTGACGCCAGGCCCTTCCATGCTACGCAACGAACAACGGGTGATCAGAAGCGGAAACCGAAGCCGCCGACGACCTGGTTGCGCGAGAAGCCCTGCTCGTAGTTCGAATAGCGATACTCGGCCTTCACATAGGCGTTGGTGCCGAGCGCATATTCGACGCCGGCGCCGACGCGGACGCCGTCATAGTTGCCGCTGTCGCGCAGCACCGTGGTGCCGTCGTCGAGCGTCGCCTTGGCGCGCGCGTTGGTGTAGCCTGCCTTGGCATAGAGAAGGGCCTTGCCGCCGACGACGGTGCCGACGCGGCCACCGACATAGAGGTCGCGGCCGGCCTTGGCGCAGAGCCGCGGATCGGCGGCGGTGGCGGAACCGATGCAGCTCTTGGCGCTCGAATCCGAGGCTTCCGCCTCGACGCCCAGGACGGCACCGCCCATCTGGAAATCGTATCCGGCGCCAAGACCGTAGGTCACGGCGTCGTCATGCCCGTTGTTGGAAACGCGATCCCACCCGACGATGCCTTCGACGCGCGGGCCGGTGAACGGCGCGTTGTCCTGGGCGAGGGCCGGGGTGGCTGCGCTGGCCGCGAGGAGGGCGGCGACAACGATGCTACGCATAGTATAACTCCATTTCTAACTTCGTCCCCTGGGGTGCGGGAGACGTGGGTGGCCTAGTGCACCAAAGCGCGACCTGTTGCATGAACGCCAGATAAACAACGGAAATTGTGGCATTTTTGCTACAGTCGAACAGGCAAGGGGTTGACAGGTGAAGGCGCGGATTTGCTGGTTGTTCGCCCTGCCGATGCTCGTTTCGGCGGCCCCGCCCGGACGGACGCCGCTCGGAATTTTTTCGGGATGGGGCGCCTTTCGGGATGCGCAGCCGCCCCGCTGCTACGCGATCGCCACCCCGGAACGGCGCGGTTCGGGCGAATGGCGCAGCTTCGCGTCGGTCGCGATCTGGCCGCGCCAGAAGATCGGCGGCCAGGTCCATTTCCGCCTGCGCGAGCCGCGCCGGCCGAACAGCCCGGTCCGGCTGATCTTCGGCGACCGCAGCTTCGCGCTGGTCGCGGCGAGCGTCGACGCCTGGGCGCCCGACCCCCGCGCCGACGCCGCGATCATCGGGGCGATGCGCAGCGCGACCTCGATGCGGATCGCCTGGGTGTCGAACGACGGCCGCAACCGCTCCGACGGCTATCTGCTCCAGGGCGTCGCCACCGCGATCGACGCGGCGGCGCTGGGGTGCGCGCGGCGCTAGTTCTCCCCTCCCTTTCAAGGGAGGGGGACTATTCCCGCATCGCCTCCGCCGCGAGGGCGTCGGCCTCGATCAGCAGCACGTCGTCGGCAAGGCCCTGGGCCACCGTCTCGCGGCCGATCAGCACCAGCACCGGCACCGCGAGCGGGGAGACGCGGTCGAGGGCGACATGGACGATGCGCTCGGCGGCGCGCTCGATCAGCGCGCCGAGCCGGCCGACATCAGTCATCTTCGCGCGCGCATCGGCCCAGGCGGCGTCGAGCAGCAGATGGTCGGGCTCGTAGCGGCGCAACACGTCGTAGATCAGGTCGGTCGAGAAGGTGACCTGCCGGCCCGACTTCTTCTTGCCGGGATGCTGGCGCTCGACGAGGCCGCCGATCACCGCCACCTCGCGGAAGGCGCGCTTGAGCAGCGCCGATCCCTCGACCCAGTCGACGAACTCCTCCTCCAATATCTCGGGCGAGAACAGGCTGGCGGGGTCGGTCACCGGCTCGATCGAATAGCAGGCGAGCGCATAGTCGGAGGAGACGAAGCCGAGCGGGGAGAGGCCCTGGCTCTCCATCCGCCGGGTCAGCAGCATGCCGAGCGACTGGTGCGCGTTCCAGCCCTCGAAGCTGTAGATCACCATGTAATGGCGCTTCTCGTGCGGGAAGGTCTCGACCAGCAGCTCGTCGGGCGCGGGCAGGCGCGATCGGCGGTCCTGCATCTCCAGCCATTCGCGGACGTCGTCGGGGAAGCGCGGCCATTGCGACGGATCGTGGAGATAGGCGCGCACCCGGTCGGCGAGGTGGGTCGAGATCGGCATGCGCGCGCCGCCATAGGTGGGGATGCGCGCGGGCTTGGAGGTGGCGCGGACGATCAGGTCGGTGAGGTCGATCTTCTGCACCTCGAGCGCCATGCCCATGAAGAAGAAGCAGTCGCCCGGCGACAAGGTGGTGCCGAACCCCTCCTCCACCTTGCCGAGGCTGCGGCCGTTGCGGAAGCGCACGTCGAGCATCGGCGCCTCGACGATGATCCCGGCGTTGAGCCGGTGCCGGGCGGCGAAATCGGGGTGGCTGAGCCGCCACTGCCCGTCCGGGGTGCGGGCGAGGCGGCGGAATTTGTCATAGGCCTTCAGCGCATAGCCGCCATTGGCGATATAGCCGAGCACCCGGTCGAACCGCGCGGCGGTCAGCGTCGCATAGGGCGCGGCGCGGTTGACCTCGGCGAGCAGCTCCTCGGCGCGGAACGGCCCGGCGCAGGCGATCGCCAGCACATGCTGGGCGAGCACGTCGATGCTGCCGGGACGGAACGGCTCGTTGTCGAGCTCGCCCGCCGCGATCGCGTCGAGCGCGGCGCGGCCTTCCAGATATTCGAAGCGGTTGCCGGGGACGATCACCGCCTCGCTCGGCTCGTCGAGCCGGTGGTTGGCGCGGCCGATCCGCTGGAGCAGGCGCGAGGCGCCCTTGGGCGCGCCCATCTGGATGACGAGGTCGACGTCGCCCCAGTCGACGCCGAGGTCGAGGCTGGCGGTCGCGACCAGCGCGCGCAGCCGCCCGGCCGCCATCGCCTCCTCGACCTTGCGCCGGGCCTCGCGCGACAGCGATCCGTGGTGGATGCCGATCGGCAGGCTCATCGCGTTGACCTTCCACAGGTCCTGGAAGATCAGCTCGGCGAGGCTGCGGGTGTTGCAGAAGATGATCGTCGTGCCGTGGGTCTCGATCTCGGCCATCACCTGCTCGGCGGCGTAGCGCCCCGAATGGCCGGCCCAGGGGATGCGCCCCTCGGGGATCAGCATGTCGATGCGGGGCGGCGCGCCGGGATCGCCCTCGACCAGCGCCACCGCTTCATAGTCGCCGTCGCCCGACAGCCAGCCGCGATAGGCGTCGACATCGGCGATCGTCGCCGACAGCGCGACCCGGCGCAGATCGGGGGCGAGGCTGCCGAGCCGGGCGAGCGACAGCGCCAGCAGGTCGCCGCGCTTGGTGGTGGCGAAGGCGTGGACCTCGTCGATCACCACCGTCCTGAGCCCCGCGAACAGCGCCGCGCTGTCGGGATAGGAGAGCAGCAGGCTGAGCGATTCGGGGGTGGTGAGCAATATCTGCGGCGGCTTCGCCCGCTGCCGCGCCTTGCGGTCGGACGGGGTGTCGCCCGTCCGCGTCTCGACCCGGATGTCGAGCCCCATCTCCTCGATCGGGGTCAGCAGGTTGCGGCGGACGTCGACCGCGAGCGCCTTCAGCGGCGAGACATAGAGGGTGTGGAGCCCCTCGCGCGGTTCCTCGACCAGTTCGACCAGCGTGGGGAGGAAGCCGGCGAGCGTCTTGCCCGACCCGGTCGGCGCGACGAGCAGCGCGTCCCGCCCGGCGCGGGCGGCGGCGAGCATCGCCATCTGGTGACGGCGCGGCGCCCAGCCCTTGGCCGCGAACCAGCCGGCGAGGGGTGGGGGGAGGTCGGTCATCGCCCACCCGCCCCCGTCATTCCAGCGAAAGCTGGAATCTCACTGCCTTCGCGCGGGGAGAACGAGGCGAAAGAAGGGAGATCCCAGCTTTCGCTGGGATGACGGGCGGGCTCGGCTTCAATGCGCGACCTGTTCCCCGCGCTCCAGGCCCGACAGGGCAAGCTGCTCGTCGATCTGCGCGAGCAGGCGGTCGAGCCCGGCCTGGTCCTTCGCCTCGGCGCGGGCGACGAGGACGTCCTGGGTGTTCGACGCGCGCAGCAGCCACCAGCCGTCCGGCGTGTCAACGCGCGCGCCGTCGGTGCGGTTGACGTTGGCGCCGGCCGCTTCGAGCCGGTCGAGCACCTCCTCGACCACCTCGAACTTGCGGCTCTCGTCGACCTGGAAACGCATCTCGGGCGTGTTCACCAGCGCCGGCATCCGGTCCTTGAGCGCGGTCAGCGAGCCGCCGAGCCGGCCGATCGCCTCGATCAGGCGGACCGCCGCATAGAGCGCGTCGTCGAAGCCGTACCAGCGATGCTTGAAGAAGATATGGCCCGACATCTCGCCGGCCAGCGGGCTGTCGGTCTCGGCCATCTTGACCTTGATCAGGCTGTGGCCGGTCTTCCACATGCAGGGCGTCCCGCCCAGCTCGGCGATCCGGTCGAACAGCGCCTGGCTGGCCTTGACGTCGGCGATGATCGTGCCGCCGGGCATTTCCTCCAGCACCGGCTCGGCGAGGATCGAGAGGATCTGGTCGCCCCACACCACCCGGCCCTCGCCGTCGATCGCGCCGATCCGGTCGGCGTCGCCGTCGAAGGCGATGCCGAAGTCGAGCCCCTTCTCCGCGACCAGCGCCTTGAGGTCCGCGAGGTTCTTCTCCTCGGTCGGGTCGGGATGATGGTGGGGGAAGCGGCCGTCGATCTCGGCATAGAGGACATGGTGCTCGCCGGGCAGGCGCTTCACCAGCTTCTCGAGGATGCGGCCGCCCGCGCCGTTGCCGTTGTCCCATCCGATCCGGAAGGCCGGCCCGGCGAAATCCTGGAGCAGCCGGTCGACATAGAGGTCCTCGACGTCGGCGTCGGTGACGGTGCCGGCGCCCTCGTCCCACTCGCCCTCGGCGGCCATGCGGCCGATCGACTGGATCTGGTCGGCGAAGAAGGGCTTGTGCTGCAGCACCATCTTGAAGCCGTTATAATCGGCCGGGTTGTGGCTGCCGGTGATCTGGATGCCGCCGTCGACCTCCAGCGTCGCCTCGGCGAAATAGAGCATCGGGGTCGGGCCGAGGCCGGTGCGGACGACGTCGACGCCGCTCTCGGTCAGGCCGCGCACCAGCTCGTCGCGCAGCGATTCGGACGAGACCCGCCCGTCCCACCCGACCGCGACCCGGGTGCCGCCCGCCCGGCGGACATGGGTCGCGAAGCCGCGGCCGATCGCATGGGCGTCGGCGGGCCCCAGCGTCTTTCCGACGATTCCGCGGATGTCATATTCGCGCAGCGAGGTCGGGTCGAAACGATGGGTCAAATCATCCTCCGTTGAGGGACGGGTACAGGCGCGCCGGACGGCGAGTGCTCAACCTGATTAGCGCTTCCGCAGTTCCGCCAGCAATATGTCGCGCGCCGCATTGACGCGCCCGGCCAGTTCGGTCGAGCCGCCCTGGTCGGGATGGACCCGCGCGACCAGCCGGCGATGCGCCGCCCGGATCGCGTCGGCGTCGGCGCCGGGGGCGACGCCGAGCACGCGGCGGGCCTCGTCGCCGTCCATCGCCGGACGCCGGGCGCCGGGCGCGCCGGCCGGCCGCATCAGCAGCCAGATGCCGGGCAGGAACATCGGCAGCGCGATCATCCAGGCGCCCTTGGTCAGCAGCAGCAGGCCGCCCAGCGCCGAGGCGGCGGCGGTGAGCTGCTGGCGGTCGAGCCCCCGCCCCCATTGCCACCAGGCGACCGCGGCGGCCGCCAGCAGCAGCAGGATCATCCGGCCGCCGCCTGGCTGGGCGCCTGATGCTGGGGCCATTGCGACAGCGCGAGGCCGGCGACCATCTCGCGCAACTCCTGCCGCGCGGCGACATGGCCTATCCCGGCCTCGCTGCCGATCGCCTTGAGATCGAGCAGGGTGAGGCCCTTGGGGAAGAGCTCGCGATAGATGACGCGTTCGGACAGGCCGGGGATGACGCGGAAGCCGACCCGCTTCGCCAGCTCCTGCATCGCGTCGGCGACGCGGCGCATGTTGCGCGCTTCGAGATGCTGGAGGCGGTTGCGCAGCAGCACCCAGTCGACCGTGCCGCCGTCGATCCGGCCGCGTGCCTTGCGCGCTTCCCAGACCAGTTCCGAATAGAAGCTCGGCCGGCGGATCTTGAAGGTCTCGGGATCGACCTGGCCGATCAGGTCGAGGTCGACGAAGCTGTCGTTGATCGGCGTCACCAGCGTGTCGGCGCGGACGATCGCGGCGCGGGCATGTTCGTCGTCGCGGCCCGGCGTGTCGATGACGATGACCTCATGATCGGCGGCGAAGCCGTCGATCAGGTCGTCGAGCCGATGCCCCCTGGCCGGATCGAAGGTCTCGAAGCTCGGCGTCGGCAGCGGCTGGCCGGTGCGCTGCGCGGTCGCCTGCCGGTTCTCCAGATAGCGGGCGAGCGTTCGCTGGCGCGTGTCGAGGTCGATCGCGGCGACCCGGCGGCCGGCGCTGGCGAGCGCGACCGCGACATGGACCGAGGTCGTCGATTTCCCCGACCCGCCCTTTTCGTTGGCGAAGGTGATGAGATGGGCGTTTGGCAAACTATCTTCCCTTCGCCGCACCGCGCTTGATCGGGCGGCCGGCCTTGTCCAAGGAGCGTCTCGTTAAACGGGGTTTATAATCGGTGCAAATCGTTCGGAACATAGACGATCTCCGGCAGGAGGTCGCAAAATTGAGGATAAGTGGGGCGCCGGTCGCGCTGGTGCCCACCATGGGGGCGCTCCATCGCGGCCATGTCGCGCTGGTCGACGCCGCGCGCAGCCGCGGATGCGAGGTGGTGGTGTCGATCTTCGTCAATCCCACCCAGTTCGGGCCAAGCGAGGATCTCGACGCCTATCCGCGCCGCGAGGCGGCCGACGCGGCGATGCTCGACGGCGCGGGCGCGACGCTGCTCTGGGCGCCCGACGTGGCGACGATGTACCCGCCGGGCTTCGCCACCAGCATCTCGGTCGGCGGGGTCAGCGAGCGCTGGGACGGCGCCGCCCGCCCTGGCCATTTCGCCGGGGTCGCGACCGTCGTCACCAAGCTGTTCCAGCAGGTGAAGCCCGACATCGCCTTCTTCGGCGAGAAGGATTTCCAGCAGCTCGCGGTGATCCGCCGCTTCGTCGCCGATCTCGACATCGATATCGAGATCGTCGGCGTCCCCACCCAGCGCGACGACGACGGCCTCGCCCTCTCCTCGCGCAACGCCTATCTGAGCCCCGAGGAGCGCGTCACCGCACGCACCCTGCCCCGCGCGCTTGGCGAGGCGGCGGCGGCGATCGGCCGGGGCGGCGACGTCGCGGCGGCGCTGGCGGCGGCGATCGCGCGGCTGGCCGAGGCGGGCTTCGACCCGATCGACTATGTCGCGCTGGTCGACGCGGCCAGCCTGGAGCCGATCGATCGCCTCGACGGCCCCGCCCGCCTGATCGCCGCGGCCAGGCTCGGCGGCACCCGGCTGATCGACAATCTGGCGGTGGAGCCGGCTCCCTGATCTATCCCCCTCTCTTTCAAGGGAGGGGGGAAGAAATTTAAGCCTGTCCCCGCCGCGCCGTTAACCTTGTTGGGGAACGGCGCGGTCGGCCAGCAAGAGACTGCCGTCGCTCCCGGGGGAACAGTGGAGCGAGACATGGGTCACAGTCTCAAGTCGCATCAATTCCTGACCGAAGCCCGCCTGCGCGACGCGATGGCGGGCGACATCGACGCCTGCTTCCAGCTCGGCGTCTCCTTCTCGGCGGGGGCCGACGGCTGTCCGCTCGACCTCGTCGCCGCGCACAAATGGTTCAACATCGCCGCGATCGGCGGCAACCTCCGCGCCGCCGAGTGCCGCGCCGAGATCGCCGAGGAGATGACCGCCCGCGAGGTGCTCGAAGCGCAACGCCAGGCGCGCGCGATGCTGGGCTTCGGAAACCGGCTCGCGGCGTAGTTTGTTTGGCCTCAGGCGCCGGCGCGGGCATCCGCCCGCTTGGCTATCCTCGCATAAGCTCGGGCGCGCGTTCGCGCTTGCGGAGCCCTGGCGGGCTCCGACGATCAGCTCTGCGTCGGGACGCACCAGCGTCCCGCAAGGCCGAACGGCCGCCCGAGCTTATGCGAGGATAGCCAAGGTCGCGGATGCGACCGCCGGCGCCTGAGGCCAATCAAAGACTCACTCCCCCCTTTCGGAACGGCGTATACTCTTCCAGCCCCTCGATGTTCGCGGCGACGGCGCGGCGCTCCTGCTCCAGATAGTCGGCGACGGCATTGCGGAAGCCGGCATGGGGGATGAAGTGCGCCGAGAAGGTCGGCACCGGCTCATAGCCGCGCGCCAGCTTGTGCTCGCCCTGCGCGCCCGCCTCGACCCGGGCGAGGCCGCGCGCGATCGCGGCGTCGATCGCCTGATAATAGCAGAGCTCGAAATGGAGGAAGGGCACCTCCTCGGTACAGCCCCAGTAGCGGCCGTAGAGCGTGTCGGCGCCGATCAGGTTGAGCGCGCCCGCGATCGGCTCGCCATCGCGCAGCGCGAGCATCAGCAGCACCCTGTCCGCCATCCGCCGTCCGAGCAGCGAGAAGAAGCGCCGGGTCAGATAGGGCCGCCCCCATTTGCGCGATCCGGTGTCCTGGTAGAAGCGCCAGAAGGCGTCCCAATGCCGTTCCTCGATCGCGGCGCCGGTGAGGTGGACGATCTCCAGTCCCGCGACCGCCGTGGCGCGCTCCTTGCGGATCGCCTTGCGCTTGCGGGACGCGAGCGCGTCGAGGAAGTCGTCGAAGCTGCCATAGCCGCGATTGGCCCAGTGGAACTGGCGGTCGGTGCGGATCAGCCAGCCCGCCGCCTCGAACAGCGGCACCTGCTCGGGCGCGACGAAGGTGGCATGCGCCGACGACAGGCCGTGCTGCTCGACCAGCGCCTCCGCCGCCGCGATCAGCGCGGGGGCGAGGCCGGGGTCGCGCAGCAGCAGCCGGGGACCCGGCACCGGGCTGAACGGCACCGCGATCTGCAGCTTGGGATAATAGTCGCCGCCCGCGCGCTGCCAGGCGTCGGCCCAGGCGTGGTCGAACACATATTCGCCCTGGCTGTGGCTCTTGGCATAGGCGGGCAGGATCGCGGCGGGGCGGCCGTCGGCGCCGTCGACGACGATCGGGATCGGCTGCCAGCCGGTGCGCGCGATGGCGCTGCCCGACTCTTCGAGGATCGACAGGAAGTCGTGCGAGACGAAAGGATTGCCGTCGCCGGCGCAGGCGTCCCAGGCGTCCCGGTCGATGCTGGTCACCCCTTCCGCCGTCCGGGCGGTGACGGGCTCTACCATCCGGGCGCCTCGAAGATGATCTGGTCGGCGCAGTCGGCGGCGATCGCCTGCTGCTCGGCCGATCCCACGGTCCAGGCCAGGATCGGGATGCCGCGCTTGCGCTGGCGCTGGGCGAAGCGGCTCGGCAGGTCCTGGATGTCGATCGCCAGGAATTCGGGCTGCGAGCGCCAGATCGCCTTGATCTGCTCGGTTCCCGCTTCCTTGGCGTAGACGCTGTCGTCGGACAGCATCAGCCCGCGGGTGATGCGGCTGCCGTGCGAGGCGAACCAGCGCGGCACCTCGGGGTGGAGCGACATCACCGCCGCCTCGCCGCGATAGCCCTCGATCGCGTGGCGCACGGCGACGCAGAGCTGCGAGACATGGCCCTCGATCGTGCGGAGCTCGACCAGCACCGGGGTGCGGCCCGCGACCAGGCCCAATATCTCCTTGAGCTGGGGGATGGTCTCCTCGCTGTCGCGCAGGCGGACCTCGCCGAGATGCTTGCTCGACAAATGCCGGACCTGGCCGGTCTCTCCGGTCATCCGCTCGATCGTCGGATCGGCGATGACATAGGCGAGCCCGTCGAGGCTGAACTGGACGTCGACCTTGACGCCATAGCCCATCGCCACCGCCGCCTCGATCGCGGCGCGGCTGTTCTCGGGATGGCGGCTGCCGTGAAGGCCCTTGTTGGCGAAGGGGGTGCGCGTCAGGAAGCCGACGCGCCGGGCGTCGGGGACCGGAAATCGCCAGCGATCAAAGAGCCCGAACGGCGACAATGGCATCGACCTCCACGGCCGCGCCGAGCGGCAGCACCGGAACCCCGACCGCGCTGCGCGCGTGGCGGCCGGCGTCGCCGAACACGGCCTGCATCAGCTCGGATGCGCCGTTGGCGACCTTGGGCTGGTCGGTGAAATCGGGGGTCGACGCGATGAAGGCGCCCAGCTTGACGATCCGCTCGACCCGCGACAGGTCGCCGCCCAGCGCCGCCTTGATCTGCGCGATCAGCATGATGCCGCAGCGCTTCGCCGCCTCGGCGCCGTCCTCCAGCGTGACGTCCTGGCCGAGCCGGCCGGTGATCAGGCTGCCGTCGGCGCGGAAGGGGAGCTGGCCCGAGATGTGGAGCAGGCCGTTCGCCTCGACCGCCGGCACATAGGCGGCGACCGGCGCGGCGGGGGCCGGAAGCGCGATCCCCAGTTCGGCGAGGCGGCTGTCGATGGTCATGGGGTTTCTTTCCTGTAGTCCCCGCCGGGCGTCAAGCGGGCTATTGACGGGGAGGGCGCGATGTCTGCTTGGGAATGCGCCGGTGCGGCCTCGAAATGCGCCCTTCCGCGCATTTCCGAACAGACTTTCAGGCGAAGCGCGACACGATCCAGGGCAGCGCCTCGGCCCAGTCGTCGATCCGGGCATGGGCGTCGGCGGCGGGGGCCCGGTGGCGGGCGAGGCGCGGCTCGGCGATCATGTGCAGCCGCCAGACCTCGGGCGCGTGGCGCGCGACCGAGGCGTGATGATGGGGCAGGTCGTCGACGAACACCGTCGCCGACGGCCGATATTCGGCGACGAGGCCGGCGACCGGCTGGCCCTTGCCGCCCTGGTTGCACTGGACCCGGTGGCGGATGCCGACCGCTTCGAGCTGCGCGACCCGGCCGGCGTGGAACTGGTCGGTCAGGTTGGTGAGGACGACGATGTCGGCCAGCTCGGCGATCGTCGCCAGCGCGCGGGCGGCGTGGGGGACCAGCGTCTGGCGGTGCATCTCGGTGGTGAAGAAGGCGTCGAGCAGCGGGCCGATATGCTCCTCCTCGACCGGGCTGCTGTCGGCGCGGCGGGTGAGCGCGCCGGTGAAGTCGGGCCGCTCCATCGCGAAGTCGATCGCGTGCGCCTCGTCGAGCCACGCGCCGAACGGCGTGACCATGTGGAGCAGCACCTCGTCGCAGTCGGTGATCAGCAGCGGCCGGCCGCCGGGCTGGCCCATCGTCGCGTTCGTCACGACAGCGCCTCTCGCGCGCGGATCAGCTCGGCGGGCGTCGCGCCGATCGCCTCGGCGCAGGCGACCAGGTCGGGCTCGTGCCCCGACAGGAAATCGAGCAGCGCGCCGAGGATCGCGGGGTCGGTCGCGCCGGCGCGCAGCGCGTCGGGGGTCAGCCCGGTGAGGTCGAGCAGCCGGCGGGCGCGGGCCGGGTCGTCGAGCGTCCAGGCCAGCGCCTTGAGCCCCGTCACCAGCGGCGCATCGTCGCCGGAACCACGGGAATTTGCGGGATTTGATTCCGCGAAGGGCATGACGTAGGCTCGCCGCTCGGTTAGATGTGGCTGCCGTGGCGAAAAAAATCCTGATTGTCGAGGATAATGAGCTGAATCTCCGGCTCTTCCGCGACCTGCTCGAAGCGCATGGCGCGGAGGTCAGGACGGTTCGCGACGCGCGCGAGGCCCTCGACGCCATCCGCATCTTCCTGCCCCAGCTCGTGATCATGGACATCCAGCTCCCGCACATCAGCGGGGTCGAACTGATTCGCATGATGAAGACCGACGGTCAGCTCGAGGCGATCCCGGTGATGGCGGTGACCGCCTATGCCGGCAAGGGCGACGAGAGCCGGGTGCGCGAGGCGGGCGCCGACGCCTATGTGTCGAAGCCGATCTCGGTGTCGCGCTTCGTGCTCGCGGTCGAGGAACTGGCCGGCACGCTCGACGGCTTCGTCCGCGCGGGGTAGCTGGGGGGAGGCAAGCTCGAGGCAGGAGCCGCCCGAGATCCCGGCCTCCGCCGGGATGACGAGGAGAAGGTGGCTGGCTCGGAACGCGTCAGCGTCCCGCAAGGCCGAACGGCCGCCCGAGCTTATGCGAGGAAAGCCAAGGCCAGCGGATGCTGGCCGCCCGGCGCCTGAGGGCCAAACAAAAAAACCAGACAAACGAAAACACCCGCCCGGAGGCGGGTGTCTTTCGATCAGAAGGCCACGGGCGCGAAGCCCGCGCGGCGCTTACTTGATCTTGGCTTCCTTGAAGTCGACATGCTTGCGCACGACCGGGTCGTACTTGCGGAAGCTCAGCTTCTCGGTCTGGGTGCGCGGATTCTTCTTGGTGACGTAGAAGAAGCCGGTGTCGGCGGTGCTGACGAGCTTGATCTTGACGGTGGTCGGCTTGGCCATGACCCGAAACCCTTAATCGCTGTGCAAAAAATAAAGCGGCGTCGCGCGCCGCTGTTCGGATGGGGCCCTTAATGGCGGAACGGGTCCGGAGTCAAGGATGCTGTGGATATCCCGGGTCGACCTGCTGATCGAATCGGTCGATTTCTGCAACCGATGATTTTCAGGCGACGGTGGCGACACCTTTTGCCACGATGATCGTTGACGAGCCGAATCGAGAAGGGAGCACCCGAGATCATGGCCAAGAAAGCGAAATCCGCCCTGGCGACCCCCACCGACCTGTCGAGCAACAGCGCGATGAGCGTCGCCGATGCGCTGAACGGCATCCTGGCCGACAGCTTCGCGCTCTATTTCAAGACCAAGAATTTCCACTGGCATGTGTCGGGCCCGCATTTCCGCGACTATCACCTGCTGATGGACGACCAGGCGGCGCAGATCCTGGCGACCACCGACGTCATCGCCGAACGGGTCCGCAAGACCGGCAACACCACGCTGCGCTCGGTCGGCGACATCGCCCGTCGCCAGTCGATCAAGGACAATGACGCCGACTTCGTCAGCGCGCAGGACATGCTCAAGGAGCTGCGCGACGACAATCTCGCACTCGTCGCCAAGCTGCGCGAGGCCAAGGACATCGTCGACGCCGCCAAGGACAATGCCACCAGCGGCATCCTCGACGAATGGACCGACCAGGCCGAGGAACGCGCCTGGTTCCTGTTCGAGACGGCGCGGAACGCCTGACCCGTCGTCCCCCTCCCTCCAAGGGAGGGGGAAATAGGTTGACCCTTCCCCCCGCTTCCCCTACCGCGACCGCGTCATCCGGGGAGTAGCCGGCCGCCCATCGGGCGGGGATCGCGTCAACATGCTTGGGGGAGACCTCATGGCGCGGTCGAGCTTTCGAGCTTGGCAAGACCGATGACACCCGACCTCCGCCTGCCGGGCGGGGGGTCTGGTGTCGTCTGTCCATAGTCCGCCCGGCCCGGAATTGTCGCATGGATGTGATCCTCGCCTCGACCCTGCTCGTCGCCTTCGCCGAAATCGGCGACAAGACGATGCTGCTCGCCATCATCCTCGCCTGCCGCTTCCGCGCGCCGGTGCCGATCATCCTCGGCATCTTCGCCGCCACCATCGTCAACCATGCGCTCGCCGCCTGGGCGGGCTCGGCGGTGTCGGGGCTGCTCGACGGCACCTGGTTCAGCCTCGCGGTCGCGCTCGGCTTCCTCGCCATGGCGGCGTGGACGCTGGTCCCCGACAAGCTCGACGAGGACGAGGCGGCGGTGAAGCCGGCCCGCTACGGCGTCTTCCTGACCACCGTCGTCGCCTTCTTCATGGCCGAGATGGGCGACAAGACCCAGATCGCCACCGTCGCGCTCGGCGCGCGCTACCATGCGGTCGGGCTGGTCGCGGCCGGCACCACGCTCGGCATGATGATCGCCAACGTCCCCGCCGTCTTCCTGGGCGACCGGATCACCCGGATCGTGCCGCTCAAGGCGATGCGCATCGCCGCCGCGACGATCTTCGCGATCCTTGGCGTGCTGGCGCTGCGCGAGCTGATGTGATCGAATCGGCCGGGTCCGTTGTCAGCCGCGCCGCGCTGCTTTAAGGCGCGGCGCGTCATGACCGCGCAGATCATCATCGCCGTGCCCAAGGGCCGCATCCTCAAGGAGGTGCTGCCGCTGTTCGCCGCGCTCGGCATCGTGCCCGAGCCGGCCTTCGGCGACGAGGACAGCCGGTTGCTGCGCTTCGCCACCAACCGGTCCGACATCGGCCTGATCCGCGTCCGCGCCTTCGACGTCGCCACCTTCGTCGCGCATGGCGCGGCGCAGCTCGGCATCGTCGGTTCGGACGTGCTGATGGAGTTCGACTATTCGGAGCTCTACGCGCCGGTCGACCTCGCCATCGGCCATTGCCGCATCTCGGTCGCCGAGCCCGTCGCGATGGCGGCCGGCGACGATCCGCGCGAGTGGAGCCATGTCCGCGTCGCGACCAAATATCCCAACATCACCCGCCGCCATTTCGAGGCGCGCGGCGTCCAGGCCGAATGCGTCAAGCTCAACGGCGCGATGGAGATCGCGCCGGTGCTCGGCCTGTCGAGCCGGATCGTCGACCTCGTCTCGACCGGCCGGACGCTCAAGGACAACGGCCTCGCCGAGGTCGAGACGATCGCCGAGGTCTCGTCGCGGCTGATCGTCAACCGCGCCGCCTTCAAGACGCGGGCGGGCGAGATCGGCCCGCTGGTCGAGGGTTTCCGCCGCGCGGTGGAGGACAAGAATGCCGCTTAGGCTGGACAGCCGCGACGCGGGCTTCGCCGCCGCCTTCACCGCGCTGGTCGACGGCCGGCGCGAGGCCGATGCCGACGTCTCGCGCGACGTCGCGGCGATCGTCGCGGCGGTGCGCGAGCGGGGCGACGCCGCGCTCGCCGACCATACGCGCCGCTTCGACCGGCACGACCTCGATTCGTCGGGCTGGCGGATCGACCGTAGCACCTGCGACACGGCGTTGGCCGGGCTCGATCCCGCGCTGCGCCAGGCGCTCGAACTGGCCGCGACGCGCATCGCCGCCTATCACGCCGCCCAGCGCCCCGCCGACAGCAGCCGCACCGACGAGGCCGGCGTCCGCATGGGCGCGCGCTGGGGCGCGGTCGAGGCGGCCGGGCTCTACGTGCCGGGCGGCCGCGCGGCCTATCCCTCCTCGGTGCTGATGAACGCGATTCCCGCGAAGGTCGCCGGGGTCGATCGGATCGTCATGGTGACGCCGACCCCCGACGGCGTCGTCAACCCGCTGGTGCTCGCCGCCGCCGCGCTCGCGGGCGTGGACGAGGTGTGGCGGATCGGCGGCGCGCAGGCGATCGCCGCGCTCGCCTATGGCACCGAACGGATTCGCCCGGTCGACGTCGTGGTCGGCCCCGGCAACGCCTGGGTCGCCGAGGCGAAGCGCCAGCTCTACGGCGTGGTCGGCATCGACATGGTGGCGGGCCCGTCCGAGATCGTCGTCGTCGCCGACAAGGACAACGACCCCGCCTGGATCGCCGCCGACCTGCTCAGCCAGGCCGAGCACGATCCGACCAGCCAGTCGATCCTGTTCACCGACGATGCCGGCTTCGCCGACGCGGTCGCGGCAGAGGTCGAGGCGCAGCTCGGCCGGCTCGCGACCGGGGCGACCGCGCGGGCGAGCTGGGACGCGAACGGCGCGATCGTCACCGTCGCCAGCCTCGACGAGGTGCCCGCGCTCAGCGACCGGCTGGCGCCCGAGCATCTCGAGCTGGCGGTCGCCGATCCGCAGGCGCTGTTCGACCGGGTCCGCCATGCCGGCTCGGTCTTCCTCGGCCGTCACGCGCCCGAGGCGGTCGGCGACTATGTCGCGGGCCCCAATCACGTCTTGCCGACCGGCCGCCGGGCGCGTTTCGCCTCGGGCCTGTCGGTGCTCGACTTCATGAAGCGGACCAGCTTCATCGCGCTCGATGCGGCGGCGATCGCCGCGATCGGGCCGGCGGCGGTCGCGCTCGCCACGGCGGAAGGGCTGCCCGCGCACGCGGCCTCGGTCGCCGCCAGACTGGAAGCTTAGGACAATGGCCAAGATCAATGAACGCGCTCGCTCGCGCAGCGCCGCCCGCCTCGCCGCCGCGCAGGCGCTCTACCAGCAGGAGATGGAGGGCACCCCGCTCGCCGCGCTGCTCGACGAATTCCACCAGCATCGGCTGGGCGCGACGATCGAGGACGTCGAATATGCGGCGGCCGAGGTCGCCTTCTTCGACGATCTGGTGAAGGGCGTCGACGCCCGCCGGGCCGAGATCGACGCCGCGATCGGCGCACGGCTGGCGAGCGGCTGGACGCTCGAGCGGCTCGACCGGCCGATGCGGCAGATTCTGCGTGTCGGCGCCTATGAGCTGATCGCCCGCCCCGACGTGCCGACCGCGACCGTGATCAGCGAATATGTCGACGTCGCCGACGCCTTCTACGACAAGAAGGAAAAGGGCTTCGTCAACGGTGTGCTCGACGGCATCGCGAAGGCCGTGCGCGTCTAGGCCCGACGCGGGTGACGGTCGACACCACGATCCTCCACGATCCGATGTTCTGGCTGCTGGGCATCCCGGCGGTCGTCCTGCTCGGCCTCGGCAAGGGAGGCTTCATCGGCTTCAGCACGCTGGCGATGCCGCTGGTCGCGATGGCGGTGCCGCCGGTGCAGGCGGCGGCGATCCTGCTACCGCTGATGATCGCGCAGGACGCGGTCGGCGTCTGGGCGTTCCGCCGCAGCTGGGACCGGCACGTCATGCTGGTGATGCTGCCCGGCGCGGTGCTCGGCATCCTGCTCGGCTATGTCTTCGCCGCCAGCCTGCCCGAGGCCTGGATATTGCTGGCGCTCGGGCTGATCTCGATCCTGTTCGGCGCGCAGCGGCTGTGGGTCGAGCGCGGCGGCACCCCCGCCCCCGCCCGGGTGCTGCCCGACTCGGTGGGTTTCCTGTGCGCGACCGCCTCGGGGCTGACCAGCCAGATCGCCCATGCCGGCGCCCCGCCCTACCAGCTCTGGGTCTTTCCGCAGAAGCTGCCGCGCGACGTGCTGGTCGGCACCACCGCGATCTTCTTCGCGCTGATGAACTGGATCAAGGTGCCCGCCTATGTCGCTCTCGGCCAGTTCACCCCGGTCAACCTGCTCGCCTCGGCGGCGCTGCTGCCGATCGCGACCCTGTCGACCTTCGCGGGGGTGCGGCTGGTGCGGCGGATCGATCCCGAGCGCTTCTATGTGATGGTCTACGGGCTGACCATGCTGGTCGGGGTCAAGCTGAGCTGGGACGCGGTGAGCCGGCTGGCGGGGTGAGAAGAAGCCGTCATGCCGGCGGAGGCCGGCATCTCGGGCGGCTCCTGCCTCGACCTTCTCTCCCCTCTCCCGAGATTCCGGCCTCCGCCGGGATGACGGACTATGAAAAGGTCTGCGGTTGGGGAATGGTGACCCGATGAGCGACGAGCAACGCCTGATCGACCGCCTGCGCGGCCTTGCCCGGCATCCGGGCGCGCGAGGGCTGGCCGACGATGCGGCGGTGCTGCCCGCGCCGGTCGGCCGCGACCTGGTGCTCACCCACGACATGCTGGTCGAGGGCGTCCATTATCTCCCCGGCGATCCGGCGGGCGACGTCGCGTGGAAGCTGCTCGCGGTCAACCTGTCCGATCTCGCCGCCAAGGGGGCGGAGCCGCTCGGCGTGCTGATGGGCTTCGGGCTGACCGGCGCGGCGGACTGGGATGCGGCGTTCGTCGACGGACTCGGCCGCGCGCTCGACCATTTCGGGGTGCCGCTGCTCGGCGGCGACACGGTCGCCCAGCCGGCCGGCGCGGCGCGGGTGCTGGGCCTGACCGCGATCGGCCAGGCGCCCGCCGGCGGCGCGCCCGACCGGCGCGGCGCGAAGGCCGGCGACCTGCTGGTGCTGACCGGGCCGGTCGGCGACGCCGGGCTCGGCCTCCGCATCGCGCGGGGCGAGGTCGAGGGGCCGCGCCGGCTGCTCAAGGCCTATCGCCTGCCGATGCCGCGCCTCGCCGAGGGCCGTGCGCTCGCCCCGCTCGCCGATGCGATGGCCGACGTCTCGGACGGGCTGCTGATCGACGCCGCCCGGATCGCCGCCGCCTCGGGCCTCGCCGTCGCGATCGACCTCGATGCGGTGCCGCTGTCGGACGAGGCGCGCGCCTTTGGGGAGGATCGCGCCGCGCGGCTCGCCGCCGCGACGGCGGGGGACGATTACCAGCTCATCGCCGCGGTGCCGCCCGCCGCGGCGGCCGCGGCGGCGCACCACGCGGTGGTGATCGGACGGTTCGAGGCCGGTTCGGGCCTCCATCTCCATGATCGCGACGGGCCGGTGCCGCTGCCGGGAACGCTCGGCTATGAACATCGGCGGTAATCCGCCAAGTCCAGCACCCTGTTCGGGAAGTATTGCTGCCCCTTTCTCAGGTTCCGGCCTGCCGGAAATTCGAACCCTTGCGGCGGGCGATTAACACAGACATACAAGGCCGCCACGTGTCGGGGGACAAAAAAGGGCGGAAAAGCTCGATCCCCGCGCTTACAGAGCGAAGGGAGTCAGGATGCTCATCATACAGGTCGCGATCGGCTGTGGGCTGCTCGCCATATTATACGGGCTGTTTACCAGCCGCCAGGTACTGGCCGCATCGGCCGGCAATGAAAAGATGCAGGACATCGCCGCGGCGATTCAGGAAGGCGCCCAAGCTTATCTGGGCCGCCAGTATCGCACCATTGCGATCGTCGGCGTCATCGTCGCCGCGCTGGTGCTCTATTTCCTGGGCAAGACCTCGGCGGTCGGCTTCGTGATCGGCGCGCTGCTGTCGGGCGTCGCGGGCTATGTCGGCATGAACATCTCGGTTCGCGCCAACGTCCGCACCGCCGAAGCCGCGCGCGCCAGCCTGCAGAGCGGCCTGACCGTCGCCTTCCGCGCGGGCGCGGTGACCGGCGTGCTCGTCGCCGGCCTCGCGCTGCTCGCGATCGCGGTGTTCTACTGGTATCTGACCGGCCCGGGCGGCCATGCGCCCAATGAGCGGATCGTCATCGACGCGCTCGTCGCGCTCGCCTTCGGTGCCTCGCTGATCTCGATCTTCGCGCGTCTCGGCGGCGGCATCTTCACCAAGGCCGCCGACGTCGGCGCCGACCTGGTCGGCAAGGTCGAGGCCGGCATTCCCGAGGACGATCCCCGCAACCCCGCCACCATCGCGGACAATGTCGGCGACAATGTCGGCGACTGCGCCGGCATGGCGGCCGACCTGTTCGAGACCTATGTCGTCACCGTCGGCGCCACCATGGTGCTGACCGCGCTGCTCGTCGCGGGCGACGCGGCGTGGATCGGCAAGCTGATGGCGCTGCCGCTGCTGATCGGCGGCGTCTGCATCGTCACCTCGATCATCGGCACCTACATGGTCCGCCTGGGCTCCAGCCAGTCGATCATGGGCGCGCTGTACAAGGGCTTCTGGACCACCGCGATCCTGTCGATCCCGGCGATCTACTTCGCCACGCAGCAGGTGCTCGGCGATCTTTCCGCGCCGATCACGGTCGGCGCCGCCAGCTTCCCGGCGATGCACCTCTTCTATTCGGCGCTCGTCGGCCTGGCCGTCACCGGCCTGCTGGTCTGGATCACCGAATATTATACCGGCACCGGCTATCGCCCGGTCCGCTCGATCGCCAAGTCGTCCGAGACCGGCCATGGCACCAACGTCATCCAGGGCCTCGCGATCAGCCTCGAATCGACCGCGCTGCCGACGATCGTGATCTGCGTCGGCATCGTCGTCGCCTATCAGCTCGCCGGCCTGATCGGCATCGCCTTCGCGGCGACCGCGATGCTGGCGCTCGCCGGCATGGTGGTGGCGCTCGACGCCTATGGCCCGGTCACCGACAATGCCGGCGGCATCGCCGAGATGGCGGGCCTCGACGACAGCGTCCGCGTCAAGACCGACGCGCTCGACGCGGTCGGCAACACCACCAAGGCGGTGACCAAGGGCTATGCGATCGGCTCGGCCGGCCTCGCCGCGCTGGTGCTGTTCGGCGCCTACACCACCGATCTGGGCATCTACTTCCCCGATCTCCACGTCGATTTCTCGCTGAGCAACCCCTATGTCATCGTCGGGCTGCTGCTCGGCGCGCTGCTGCCCTATATCTTCGGCGCCTTCGGGATGACCGCGGTGGGCCGCGCGGCGGGTGCGGTGGTCGAGGAGGTGCGCGCGCAGTTCCGCGACAATCCGGGGATCATGGAAGGCACCAGCCGTCCCAACTATGCCCGCACCGTCGACCTGGTCACCAAGGCGGCGATCAAGGAGATGATCGTCCCCTCGCTGCTGCCGGTGCTGGCGCCGATCGTCGTCTATTTCGTCATCGCGCAGGTCGCGGGCCGGGCCAACGGCTTCGCCGCGCTCGGCGCGCTGCTGCTCGGCGTGATCGTGTCGGGCCTGTTCGTCGCCATCTCGATGACTTCGGGCGGCGGCGCCTGGGACAATGCCAAGAAATATATCGAGGACGGCAACCATGGCGGCAAGGGATCGGACGCGCACAAGGCGGCCGTGACCGGCGACACCGTCGGCGATCCCTACAAGGACACCGCCGGCCCCGCCGTGAACCCGATGATCAAGATCACCAACATCGTCGCGCTGCTGCTGCTGGCCGCGCTGGCCCACGCCGCGATGTAGGACGTTCATCCAGAAGCGACTGGGCCCGTCCGGAGCGATCCGGGCGGGCCCTTTTTTCTTTCGCCGATGGCGCTATCCTGGAGCGGTCAGAAAAGGAAAGGCCGGTGCGGTTGGCCCGGCCCCCGCCGCTCGCGGGTCCTGGCCGTCGCCGGAGCAGCGTTCCGGCCGCGAGCCCCATGGCCTTGCACGCCGGCGCATCCCGCGCCGGCCGACGAAAGGTTGTGGACATGATGCAGCAGGTTTCGGTGATCACCCTCGGCACGACCGACCTCGCCCGGTCGCGGCGATTCTACGGCGACGGCTTCGGCTGGACGCCGGTGTTCGAGAATGAGGAGATCATCTTCTACCAGATGAACGGGCTGGTGCTCGGCACCTTCCTCAAGGCCGCGCTGGAGCAGGACATGAACCGCGCCAGCCTCGAGCAGCGCGGCGCCTTCGCGCTGGCGCACAACGTCGCCTCGCGCGCGATGGTCGCGCCGCTGATGGAGCGGCTGGTCGCGGCCGGCGGCGCGCTGCTGCGTCCGGCCGATGCGCCGTCGCATGGCGGCTTTCGCGGCTATGTCGCCGATCCGGACGAGCATGCCTGGGAAATCGCCTGGAACCCCGGCTTCACGATCGACGACGAGGGACGGGTGAGGTTCGGCCTATGACCGGCAAGGCGATGGCGGGCCGCTGGCGGCCGATGCGCGCGGACGACCTGGCGGCGGTGGCGGCGATCTCCGACGCCGTCCATGGCATGGCCTATACCGAGCGCCCCGCCATCTATGCCGAGCGGCTCGCGCTCTATCCCGCCGGGTGCCATGTGTTCGCGCGCGACGACGGCGGCGCGGTCGAGGGCTATCTGATCAGCCATCCCTGGCGGCGCGACGATCCGCCGACGCTCGACCGGCCGCTCGGCGCGATTCCGGCCGATGCCGACGGCTATTATCTCCACGATCTCGCGCTGCTGTCGTCGACCCGCGGCGCCGGGGCGGGCCGCGCCGCGCTGGCGCTGGTCCTGCGCCAGGCCGTGGCGGCGGGCTTCGACGACATCACCCTGACGGCGGTCGGCGGCGCCGACGGCTTCTGGGCGGCGCAGGGCTTCGTCTATGCCGATCGCGACGGGGCCTCGCCCTATGGTCCCGGCACCCATCTCATGCGGCGGACGGCGGCGATGTGGTAAAGCGCGGCGGCGGCCGGTAGACCGGGGCGATGCAGCTCGTCTTCCTCCACGGCCCGGTCGCCGCCGGCAAGCTCACCATCGCCCGGCTGGTCGCCGAGCGGACCGGCATCGCGCTGTTCCACAACCATCTGGTGGTCGACGCGGTGGCGGCGGTCTTCCCGTTCGGCTCGCCCGAATTCGTCCGGCTGCGCGAGCATTTCTGGATCGAGACGATCGCCGCGGCGGCGCGCGAGGGCCGCTCGCTGATCTTCACCTTCGCGCCCGAACCCAGCGTCGCCGCCGACTTCCCCGAACGGCTGTCGGCGATCGTCGCCGCGGCGGGCGGACGGGTGCTCCAGGTCGCGCTGACCCTGTCCGACGCGGAGCAGGAGCGGCGTCTCGTCGCCGCGGACCGGGCCGCCTTCGGCAAGCTCCGCTCGGTCGAGCTGCTGCGCGGCCTGCGCCCCGGCCTCGCCGCCTGCCTCGCGGCGATGCCCGCGCCCGACCTGCGGATCGACAGCGGCGCGACCCCGGCCGGCGAGGCCGCCGACCGGATCGTCGCGGCGATGCGGGCTTGACCCTCTTCGCGGAGCGTCAGGCCGCCTTGCGCGCCGGGGCGCCCGCCGCCGCGTCGAGGACCAGCCGTTCGAGCGTCTTGAGCCGGGCGGCGCTGGTGATCTTGTCGCCGGTCAGGTCGGCCACGTAGAAGACGTCGACCGCGCGCTCGCCATAGGTGGCGATATGCGCCGAATGGATCATCACCTTCGCCTGGAACAGCGCGTGCGCCAGCGCGTAGAGCAGCGCCGGCCGGTCGCGGGCGTTGACCTCGATCACCGTGTAGCGGTTCGACGCGCGGTTATCGATCAGCGCGGCGGGCTCGATCGAGAAGGCGTCGGCGCGAGGGCGGGCGAGCGGCTTGGCGAGCAGCTTGTCGGCCATCCGGCTGCGGTTGGCGAGCGCGTCCTCGATCGCGACGCTCAGCCGCCGCATCCGGTCGTCGCCCTCGAACGGCTGGCCGAACGGGTCCTGCACCAGCAGGTTGTCGATCGCCATGCCGTCGCGCGTCGTGTGGATGCGCGCGTCGATCACGCTGGCGCCGGCCAGGTGGATCGCCCCGGCGATGCGATAGAACAGGCCGGGATGGTCGCCCGCATAGATGCTGACCAGCGTCGCGCCGCGATCGGGATCGGGCGAGGCGGAGATCGACAGCGGCTTGCCGTCGGCGTCGGCCGCCTCGATCAGCTGGGCATTGCGTTCGAGGATGGCGACGCTCTCGGCGACCCAATAGGCTTCGGGCAGGCGGGCGGCGTAGCGGGCGAAGCGGTCCTCGTCCCAGCCGAGCCGGTCGCGGAGCTGGGCCTGCTTGGCGCCGATCCGCTCGCGCCGGCCGGTCTGCTTGTGGCCGAGCCGCAGCACCTCCTCCGCCGCCTCGTAGATGTCGCCGAGCAGCTGGCGCTTCCAGCCGTTCCACACGGCGGGGCCGACCGCGCGGATGTCGACGATCGTCAGGCACAGCAGCAGGCGGAGCCGCTCGGGGCTCTGCACCCGCTCGGCGAAGTCGAGGATCGTCTTGAAGTCGGACAGGTCGCGCTTGAACGCGGTGTCCGACATGACGAGGTGGTAGCGGACCAGCCAGGCGACCGTCTCGGTCTCGGCCGGGCTCAGGCCGAAGCGCGGGCACAGCCGCTCGGCCACCTCGGCGCCCAGCACGCTATGGTCGCCGCCGCGCCCCTTGGCGATGTCGTGGAGCAGCACCGCGACATAGAGGACGCGCCGCTGCACCAGCCCGGGCAGGATCTTCGAGGCGAGCGGATGGTCTTCGCGCAGCTCGCCCTTCTCGATCTGGCTGAGCAGGCCGATCGCCCGGATCGAATGCTCGTCGACCGTATAGTGATGGTACATGTCGAACTGCATCTGCGCGACGACCCGGCCGAAATCGGGAATATTCTGTTGAAGAAGTCAGCTGCGAGACCGTTTGACTGCGCTTCGCGATGGACGCGAGCGACGTCCTTTGCCGATCAGGCCGGTGCGGGCCTGGCCATCGGGATGATCTTTGCCATTTTGCGGAGGTTCTGTGCCGCTGCGGCGAGGTGGAACTCGTCTCTTGCGCCATTGGGGCCGCGCAGGCGCAAGCGATCCAGCTTCAGGATGCGCTTGAGGTGGGCGAACAGCATCTCGACCTTCTTGCGCTGGCGACGTGAGACGAGATACGCGTCGGTGGTGGCGATGTCGCGGGCCAGATCGCGCGCGCCTTCGTGGATCGATCGGGTGACCTTGCGAGCGGGCATGTTGGGCGTGCATCGCTGGCGCAGAGCACAGCTCTGGCAGTCCTGCTGACGCGCGCGGTAGCGGATCGAACCGTCCTTATCGACGCGATCACGGGGCGTGCTGAAGTTGCGGTTGGAACGCCGTAGGCGGTTGCCGACCGGGCAGATGTAGCTGTCGTCATCATGGTCATAGACGAAGTCGGCGCGCTCGAAGCTGCCGTCAGTCCGAGCGGACTTGTCGAACACCGGAATATGCGGCTCGATGCTCATCTCTTCGACCAGCCAGGCCAGGTTGGGGGCAGAGCCATAGGCGGTATCGGCCACGAGGCGCTCGGGCCAGATGCCGAAGCGATCCTGCGTTCGCTCGATCATCCTGCGCTGGGCGGTCACCTCCGCCTGCCGCACCGAGGTGGTCGCCTCGACATCGACGATGACCGCATGATCGAGGTCGATCAGATAGTTGGTGCTGTAGGCGTAAAAGGCCGCCTCGCGCGTGGCGGCGGTCCAGCGCGAGGCTGGATCGGTGAGATTGATCCGCTTGGGTGTCACCGGCGTTGCACCGCCGAACGCCGCATCGTCCAGCACGTCCAGATACTCAGCGACCGCACGACCGACCGCTTCCGGCGGCAAGCCCTCTTCACCCGGCACCGACCGTTGCCGGTGGACATCCGCCCGGATCAGGCTCGCATCGACCGCAAAGCCTTCGCCGCCGACCAGTCCTTCGGCCATGCAGCGCGCCACCGTCATCTCGAACAGTTGCCGCAGCAGATCGCTGTCGCGGAAGCGTCCATGCCGGTTCTTCGAGAACGTCGAGTGATCGGGCACGTCGCCCTCCAGCCCCAGCCGGCAGAACCAGCGATAGGCGAGGTTGAGATGCACCTCGTCACACAGCCGTCGCTCCGACCGGATGCCCATGCAATAGCCGATGATCAGCATCCGGATCATCAACTCTGGGTCGATCGATGGCCGACCCGTCTCGCTATAATAAGGCCGCAGGTGCTCGCGGATATCCGACAGGTCCACGAACCGGTCGATCGAGCGTAGCAGATGATCCGGCGGCACATGCCGCTCCAGATTGAAGCTGTAGAACAGCGCTTCCTGCGCCACCGTCCGCTCGCCCATCATCGGATCATCTCCGCTCGCCTATGCAGAGTGAATCAGACCTTCAGCGCCACTTCAAGCGCAAGTTTTTCAACAAAATAGGGAACGAAGCGGCCGAACACCCCCGCCTCGTTCATCCAGCGCAGCACCTTGTCGGGGGTGTTGTGCGATGTCAGCACGTCCATGAACAAGGCGTTGGCGCGCGGATCGCGGCGCACGCCATTGTCGATCAGCTTCGCGTCGCGCCCGGCCGCGCGCATCGCCAGCGGATGGATCTCCAGCCCGTGGCGGTCGGCGATCGCGAACATCTGGACCAGCCGCACCGGGTCCTGCGCGAAGAAGTCGTCCGACGGGATGGCGAGCCGGCCGCGATCGAGCACGAAGCCGTCGAGCTTCGACGGCCGGCGGCGCAGGCTGGGCAGGCCGAAGCGGCGGCCGCGCGCGGCGAAGGTCTCGTCGATATGCGCCAGGAAGATCGCGGTCAGGTCGCCGACCCGCTTCGCCATCAGGAAATAATGCTGCATGAAGCGCTCGACCGCCGACTTGCCGGGCCGCTCGGCATAGCGCATCCGCCGGGCGATCTCGGGCTGGACGTCGAAGGTCAGCCGGTCCTCGGGCCGGCCCGCGACGATGTGCAGGTGGCAGCGCACCGCCCACAGGAAATTCTCGGCCTTCTGGAACTGGCGCAGCTCGGCCCGGGTCAGCAGCCCCTTGTCGACCAGTTCGGGCACCGACAGCACCTGGTAGACATATTTGCCGATCCAGAACAGCGTGTGCAGGTCGCGCAGGCCGCCCTTGCCCTCCTTCAGGTTGGGCTCGACGACATAGCGGCTGTCGCCCATCCGCTTGTGGCGCTCGTTGCGCTCGGCCAGCTTCTCGGTGACGAAGGTGCGCGCGGTGCCGGTCAGCACGTCGCGGCGGAACAGCGCGCTCGCCTCGTCGTACAGCGCCGCGTCGCCCCACACGAAGCGGCCCTCGAGCAGCGCGGTGCGGATGGTGAGGTCGCCCTTCGCCATGCGGATCATGTCGTCGAGCGAGCGGCTCGAATGACCGACCTTCAGCCCCAGGTCCCACATCGAATAGAGCATCGATTCGATGACCTGCTCGGACCAGCTCGTCTGCTTCCAGGGGGTGAGGAAGGCGATGTCGACGTCCGAATGGAGCGCCATCTCGCCGCGTCCATAGCCGCCGACCGCGACCAGGCTCAGCCGCTCGGCGGCGGACGGATTGTTGATCGGGTAGAGCCGCTCGACCGTGAAATCGAAGATCAGCCGCAATATCTGGTCGGTCAGGAAGGCATAGGCCGCCGCCGTCTCGGACCCGCGGGTCGGCTGCTCGGCGAGGCGGCGGGCGATCTCGCAGCGGCCCGCGTCGAGCACCGCCTTGAGAGTCGCGGTCGCGCCCGCGCGCAGTGCCGCGGTGTCGCTGCTGCCGGGCAGCAGCTCGGCCAGCGTATCGGCGACCTCGCGCCGGTCGATGATCGCGCGCCGCTGCGGCAGCAGGTCGAACTTGGTGGCCATATCCGCCACATAAGGCGTGATGGGCTGGGGTGGAAGCGTCCCCGCGTGGAGAAGCGCGCTTACCAGCGCCGCTTGGGCGGCTGCACCTGCGGCCCGCCCGCCCCATAGGGGCTCCATGGGCGGCTGATCCGGCCCTCGCCCGCCTTGAAGAAGAACTGGCTGCACACCAGCCAGCCCTTGAGCGGGCGCAGCGGCAGCACGCAGGTGGCGATCAGCATCGGCCCGGTGACGAGGAGCTGGGTCAGCAGCGAGGCGCTGGTCCAGATCTCGAGCATCAGCGCGAAGGTGACGGCGGGGACGCAGCCGAAGCAGATCACGAAGAAGGCGGGGCCGTCGGCGGGATCGGCGAAGTCGTAGCTGAGCCCGCACTGGTCGCAGCCGTCGGCGAGCTTGAGGAAACCCTGGAACAGCCGCCCCTCGCCGCAGCGCGGGCAGCGGCCGCGCAGGCCGGTGCGGATCGGCTCCAGCTTCGGCCATTCCTTATCGGCGGCTTGATCGACCATGTCGAACTCCTGCGAATGTCTTGTCTGCGAGATAGAAGTTTGTATGGCTGATACAACCATACATAATGATCGGCCCCCTCCATGCAAAGCTGGCTCGACCATCTCGCCGACCGTAGCGGTCCCAAATATCTCGCCATCGCCGACGCGATCGACCATGCGGTGCGGACCGGCGCGCTGCGCCCCGGCGAGCGGTTGCCGCCGCAGCGCGAACTGGCGGCCGAACTGGGCGTCGACCTGACCACCGTGACCCGCGCCTATGGCCTCGCCCGCGACGCCGGGCTGATCGAGGGCGCGGGGCGGCTCGGCTCCTATGTCCGCAACGCCGCCGGGCTGCCGCTCGCCGACCTGACCGCCGATTCGGGGATGATCATGCCGCCCCAGCCGGGCTTCGCGCTGCTCGGCCAGGCGATGCGCGACGGCATGGCGAAGCTGCTCCGCGCCGGGGGGCAGTCGCCGCTGCTCCAGTACCAGCCGAGCGGCGGCGCGCTGCGCGACCGGCAGGAGGCGGCGCAGGCGCTCGCCGCGCGCGGCATGGCGACCGCCGAGGACCAGGCGATCGTCACCGCGGGCGGGCAGAACGCGCTCCACGCGATCATCGGCACGATGTTCGCGCCCGGCGATGTGATCTGCGCCGGTCGATCGACCTATCCGGGGTTGCTCGCGCTCGCCCGCCGCTTCGGCCTGACGGTGCGCGCGATCCCCGGCGACGGCGAGGGGCTCGATCCCGACGCGGTCCAGGCGGCGGCGCTGGCGGGCGCCAAGGCGGTCTATGTCGTGCCGACCAACGACAATCCGACCACCGCGACGCTCGACCTCGAACGGCGGCTGTGGCTGGCGGCGATCATCCGCCGCCACGGCCTGACCCTGGTCGAGGACGACGCCTATGGCCAGCTTCCCGCCCGGCCGCTGCCGCCGCTCGCCGCCTTCGCGCCGGAACGGAGCTGGCATGTCGCGAGCGTCGCCAAGATCGTCTCGCCGGTGCTCCGCGTCGCGCATGTCCGGGCGCCCTCGGCGGCGGCGGCGCGGCGGCTGGTCGGCGACATCAGCGAGACCTCGGTGATGGCGCCGCCGCTCAACGCCGCGCTCGTCACCCATTGGCTGCGCGAAGGGGTGTTCGCCGATCTCGTCGCGCGGGTCCGCGCCGAGGGGGTGGTGCGCCAGCGGCTGGTGGCGCCGCTGCTCGCCGGGCTCGACCATGCCGCCCATCCCGAGGGCTATCATATCTGGCTGCGGCTGGCCGAGACCGCCCCCGCGCCCGCCGAGCTGGCGTCGCGGCTGAGCCCGCTGGGCCTGTCGATCGTCCCCGGCGAGCGCTTCGCGGTCGATCCGGCGGCGGCCGAGCGCGCGGTGCGCATCTCGATCGGCGGGGCGATCGGCCATGAACGCCTGGCGCGGGCATTCGAGGGATTGCGCGCGCTGGTCGGCGCGGCGCCGGCCCGCTAGGAGCGGACCATGACCTCCCCCTTCCCCCCGCTCCGGTTCGACCGCGACGATCTCGCGGCCTTCATCGACCGCTCCTTCCCGGCCAGGGCCCGTCCCGCGCTGGGTGATCTCGTGTCGATCGCGCCCGGCCATGCCCGGCTGCGGCTCGATCCCGACGAGGACATGGTCCGGCCGGGCAATATCGTTTCTGGCCCGACATTGATGGGACTGGTCGATGTCGCCGCCTGGGCGGTGGTGCTCGCCCATGTCGGGCCGGTCGCGATGGCGGTGACGCACAACCTGACCATCTCCTTCCTGCGCGGCTGTCCGGTGGCGCCGGTGATCGCCGATGCGCGGCTGCTCAAGCTCGGCCGGCGGCTGGCCACGATCGACGTGCGGCTGTGGCAGGACAGCGAGGAGCGGCTGATCGCACAGGCGACCGTGGGCTACGCGCTGCCCTGACGGTTCCCGACTATTGCAGGGTCGGCCCCCGGCCGCCGTCGCGGTCGAGGTTCGACAGCGCCCGGTCGATGCTGTCGAGCGCCGTCCGGCGGTCGGCCTCGTGCATGCCCCGCGCGCCGGCGACCGACGCACGAGCGCTGACCAGCGCGGCGCGAACCTCGCCGCTGCGCACCACCCTTGTCGCCTCGAACGCGGTGCGGCGTGCCTCGGCCGCATCGGCCAGTGCCTCCTGGCGGGCCTGGGCGGCCTCGCGCCGGGCTTCCTCGGCGTCGCGCATCGCCTCGCGCCGTGCCTCCGCCGCCGCCTCGCGCGCGTCGGCCCGTGCCTCCTCGGCGGCGGCGCGGATCTCGGCGCGGTCGGCCTCGCTCAGTCGGCCGTGGCGGATGACGACGCTCTCGCCGGGCGGGACCGGGGGCACCGGCGGAATCGCCGCCATCGCCGGGGCCGGCGGCACGGGCGGAACCGGCGGGACGGCCGGCGGCGGCGGAACCTCGGGCGCTCCCGGAACCGGGGCGGTATAGGGCGCGGTCGGCGCCGCCGCGATCGCCGCGACGGTGCCGCCGACGAGAAGCGCGCCGAGCGTCGCCCCGGCGGCAAGGCGGATCTGCCTGGTCATGATGGTCCTCCCGAAAAAGCGGGACGACCCTTGGTCCGTGCGGGTTCCGGGACAAGCGGGCTTCGACCAACCAACGGCGCCGCTGGACGAGCGACGCGATAAAGGAAGCTTCTATTCCGCCGCTTCCCGCGCCAGCGTCTTGAGCCGGTAGAGGATGTCGAGCGCCTCGCGCGGGGAGAGCGAGTCGACGTCGATCGTCTCGATCTCGTGGCGCAGCGGATCGGGCGCGGCCTCCTCGACCTGCGCGGCGGCGGCGAACAGCGGCAGGTCGTCGAGCCCGGCGGCGAGCCCGCCGGTCGCGGCGCGTCCGGCCTCGAGCTTCTTGAGCACGTCGCGGGCGCGGGCCAGCACCGGCGGCGACAACCCCGCCAGCTTGGCGACGGCGATGCCGTAGCTGCGGTCGGCCGGGCCGTCGGCCAGCTCGTGCAGCAGCACCAGCTCGCCCTTCCACTCGCGCGCGCGGACATGGTGGAGCGACAGCGCGTCGAGCCGCTCGGCCAGCCGGGTCAGCTCGTGATAATGGGTCGCGAACAGGCAGCGGCAGCGGTTGATGTCGTGCACCGCCTCGACCACCGCCCAGGCGATGGCGAGGCCGTCATAGGTGGAGGTGCCGCGCCCGACCTCGTCGAGGATGACGAAGCTGCGCTCGGTCGCCTGCGCCAGGATCGCCGCGGTCTCGACCATCTCGACCATGAAGGTCGATCGCCCGCGCGCCAGGTTGTCCGACGCGCCGACCCGGCTGAACAGCCGGTCGACGATGCCGAGCCGCGCGCTCGTCGCCGGCACCGGGCTGCCCGCCTGGGCGAGGATCGCGATCGCCGCGTTCTGGCGCAGGAAGGTCGACTTGCCGCCCATGTTCGGACCGGTGACGAGCCACAGCCGCTCCTGATCCGAGAGCCGGCAGTCATTGGCGACGAAGCGCGCGCCCTGCGCCGCCACCGCCGCCTCGACCACCGGATGGCGGCCGCCGATCACGTCGAAGCAGCTGTGCGGCTCGAAATGCGGGCGGGTCCAGCCACCCTCGGCGGCGCGCTCGGCGAGCGCCGCCGCGACGTCGAGCCGGGCGAGCGCGTCGGCGGTCGCGGCGATCTCGGCGGTGCGGCCGAGCGCGGCGGCCATCAGCTCCTCCAGATGCGCGGCCTCGGCGGCCAGCGCATGCTCGCCCGACTGGCCGACCCGCATCGCCTGCTCGTGCAGGTCGGGCGCGTTGAAGCGCACCACCCCGGCCAGCGTCTGGCGATGGGTGAAGCCCGAATCCGCCGTCATCAGCGGGTCGGCATGCTTGGCCTGCACCTCGATATGATAGCCGAGCACGCCATTATGCTTGATCTTGAGCGACGGGATGCCGGTTTCGGCGCGGTAGCGCGCCTCCAATGCGGCGATCGCCTTGCGCCCCTCGCCGCCCTGGCCGCGCAGCGCGTCGAGCGCCGGGTCGTAGCCCTCGGCGATATAGCCGCCTTGCGCCGCGTCGATCGGCGGGGTGGCGACCAGTGCGCGGCGGAGCAGGTCGACGAGCTCGTCATGGCCGACGAGCTGCGGCAGCAGCCCGGCGAGCAGCGCCGGCATCGGCGCGGCGCGGCCGAGCAGTTCGTGGAGCAGTCGCGCCTGGTCGAGCCCGTCGCGGAGCTGGCCGAGGTCGCGCGGGCTGCCGCGCCGGGCGACGAGCCGGCCGAGCGCGCGGCCGACGTCGGGCAGCGCCCGGAGCGCGCCGCGCAGCCGCTCGCGCAGCGCGCCGTCGCCCTCGAACAGCGCGACGAGGTCGAGCCGCGCCTCGATCGCGCCGACGTCGGTCAGCGGGGCCGACAGGTCGGCGCCGAGCAGCCGCGCGCCCGCGCCGGTCACGGTGCGGTCGACCGCGTCGAGCAGGCTGCCCTTGCGGACGCCGGCCTGGCTCAGCGTGATCTCCAGGCTCTCGCGGGTCGCCGCGTCGATCATCATGTGATCGGCGACGACGCGGCGGCGGGGCGGCTGCAGGAAGGGCAGGCTGCCCTGGCCGGCGCGCTCCAGATAGGCGATCAGCGCGCCCGCCGCCGCCAGCTCGGCGCGGGTGAAGGCGCCGAAGCCGTCGAGCGTCGCGACGCCGAGCAGCCGCTTGAGCCGCTCCTCGCCGCGCACCGACTCGAAATGCTCGCGCGGCCAGGCGACCGCGCCGGCGGGCGGCTCCTCGAAATCCTCGGGGACGACGATCTCGGCGGCGTCGAGCCGGGCGAGCTCGGCGTCGAGCGCGGAAGGGATCAGCCCGGCGATCTCGAATCGGCCGGTCGAGATGTCGGCGGCGGCGATGCCGATCCGGCGGTCCGCGCCCTGCCCCGCGCCCGCCACCGCGACCAGCCAGTTGGCGGCGCGCGAATCGAGCAGCGCCTCCTCGGTCAGCGTCCCCGCGGTGACGACGCGGACGATCGCGCGGCCGACCAGCGCCTTGGAGCCGGCGCGCTTCTTCGCCTCGGCCGGGCTCTCGGTCTGGTCGGCGATCGCGACGCGGTGGCCGGCTTTGATCAGCCGGGCGAGATAGCCCTCCGCCGAATGGGCGGGGACGCCGCACATCGGGATCGGCTGCCCGTCATGCTCGCCGCGCGCGGTCAGGGCGATGTCGAGGCAGGCGGAGGCCGTCTTCGCGTCGTCGAAGAACAGCTCGAAGAAGTCGCCCATCCGATAGAAGAGCAGGCAGTCCTCGGCCGCCGCCTTCAGCGCCAGATATTGCGCCATCATCGGGGTGGGAGCCGAGGCCGGCGGGGCCATATCCTTTTTTGCGGTTTGCGCCATCCGGACGCTGATAGCGACTTGTGGACTCCCGGGCCATGCCCCAAAAGCGAGGCGGGCAAACATCTGACAAGGCGTCGAGGGGGGCCGTTCCATGAGCGACAGCAAGGTGCAATTTTCCGACCGGGAGGCGCTGTTCTTCCATTCGACCGGCCGGCCGGGGAAGATCGAGATCGTCGCGTCGAAGCCGATGGCGACGCAGCGCGACCTGAGCCTTGCCTATTCGCCCGGCGTCGCGGTTCCGGTGAAGGCGATCGCCGCCGATCCCGACACCGCCTACGACTATACCGCCAAGGGCAATCTCGTCGCGGTCATCTCGAACGGCACCGCCATCCTCGGGCTCGGCAATCTCGGCGCGCTCGCGTCGAAGCCGGTGATGGAGGGCAAGGCGGTGCTGTTCAAGCGCTTCGCCGACGTCGACTCGATCGACCTCGAGCTCGCCACCGAGGACCCGGAGGCGTTCATCAACGCGGTGGCGCTGCTCGAACCCTCGTTCGGCGGCATCAACCTCGAGGACATCAAGGCCCCGGAGTGCTTCATCATCGAACAGGCGCTCAAGGAGCGCATGAACATCCCGGTGATGCATGACGACCAGCACGGCACCGCGATCATCGCCGCCGCCGGCCTGATCAACGCCGCGCACCTGACGAAGCGCGCGCTCAAGGACATGACCGTCGTCGTCAACGGCGCCGGCGCGGCGGCGATCGCCTGCACCGAGCTGATCAAGTCGGTCGGCGTGTCGCCCGACAAGGTGCTGCTGTGCGATTCCAAGGGCGTCGTCTACCAGGGCCGCACCGAGGGCATGAACCAGTGGAAGTCGGCCCACGCCACTCCCACGACCAAGCGCACCCTGGCCGAGGCGGTCGAGGGCGCCGACGTGTTCCTGGGCCTGTCGGTCAAGGGCGCGCTGACCCCCGACATGGTCAAGACGATGGCGCCGCACCCGATCATCTTCGCGATGGCCAATCCCGATCCGGAGATCCTGCCGCCCGATGCCAAGGCGGTGCGCGCCGACGCGATCGTCGCGACCGGCCGGTCGGACTATCCGAACCAGGTCAACAACGTGCTCGGCTTCCCCTTCATCTTCCGCGGCGCGCTCGACGTGCGCGCGACGGGGATCAATCAGGAGATGAAGATCGCCGCCGCCCAGGCGCTGGCCGAACTGGCGCGCGAACAGGTGCCCGAGGAGGTCGCCGCCGCCTATGGCGGCGCCGCGCCGCGCTTCGGCCGCGACTATATCATCCCGGCGCCGTTCGACCCGCGGCTGATGGAGGTGGTGCCCGCCGCCGTCGCCCAGGCGGCGATGGACACCGGCGTCGCCCGCAAGCCGATCCTCGACATGGCCGCCTACAAGGACAGCCTGAAGGCGCGACTCAACCCGACCACCTCGGTCCTGACCCTCGCGTCCGAGACCGCGCGCGCCCATCCCAAGCGCGTCGTCTTCGCCGAGGCCGAGGAGGAGGTGGTGCTGCGCGCCGCGATCCAGTTCAAGAATCTCGGCTATGGCACGCCGGTGCTGGTCGGCCGCGACGACGTGCCCGACAAGCTGCGCGAGCTGGGGGTCGAGGACCCCGAGACCTATGAGCTGCACAACAGCCGCAACTCGCCGCTGATCGAGCGGATGGTCGACTATCTCTACGACCGGCTCAAGCGCCGCGGCACGCTGCGCCGCGAGGTGCAGGCGATGGTCAACCAGGATCGCAACATCTTCGGCGCGCTGCTGCTCGCGCTGGGCGAGGCCGACGCGATGGTGACCGGCACCACCCGCACCTACAGCCAGACCTTCCGCCCGATCCGCCGCGTGCTCGACCCGGTCGAGGGCAAGAAGCCGCTCGGCATCCACCTGTTCGTCGGCCAGAACACCACCACCTTCATCGCCGACACGACCGTCACCGAGCGCCCCTCGGCGACCGAGCTGGCCGACATCGCCGAGGCGACCGCCGCGGTCGCCCGCCGCATGGGCCATGAGCCGCGCGTCGCCTTCCTCAGCTATTCGACCTTCGGCAACCCGTCGGGCAACTGGCTGGAGACGGTGCGCGGCGCGGTGAGCGAGCTCGACGCGCGCGGCGTCAGCTTCGAATATGAGGGCGAGATGGCGCCCGACGCGGCGCTCAATCCGTCGATCATGAAGCTCTATCCGTTCAACCGCCTGTCGGCGCCGGCCAACGTCCTGGTCATGCCGGGGCTGCAGTCGGCCAACATCTCGGCCAAGCTGCTGCGCGAACTGGGCCGCGGATCGATGATCGGGCCGATGCTGGTCGGCATGGAGAAGCCGGTCCAGATCGCGACGATGTCCTCGAACGCCGCCGAGATCATGACCCTCGCCCTCCTCGCCGCCGCGGGGATCGCGCATTAAGTAGAATTCTCCCTCCCCTTCAGGGGAGGGATGCAAGGGTGGGGTACGGAGTAGAGGGGCTCGATGCCCCTCTACGGAGTTCCGCGCGACGGCCGAGGATGCTCGCTGCGCTCGCACCCACCCCCCGGCCCCCTCCCTTGAAAGGGAGGGGGAGCTATTCCCCCTTCTCCATCGACGCCTTCATCGACAGCACCAGCGCGTCGACGCTCTGCGGCTGGGCGGGGAGGCGGAAATAGGCGGACGGGAAGGCGGCCTTGCTGGCGAGGTTGAGGCGGAAGCGGCCGTCGACGTCGATCGGCGTGCCGAGCGCGAAGATCGTCCGCGTCTCGCCGATCATCTCGGTCGCCATCGATCCGATCAGCGGCGCGGAGGGAACGATCGCGGCGTTCATGAACTGCTCGAGCGCGGCGCCGACCGGCTTGAGGTCGGGATCGCTGCTGATCAGGTAATCGGCGGGCTTGTCGGGCTTGCTGCTGTCCAACCCCTTCACATGGTAGACGCGCCCCTCGCGCCCGCCCGCGCTGCCCGGCTCGCCGGGCTCGATCGTCAGCGCGACCTTGGGCCGCGCCTCGGCGGCCTGGTCGAACAGGCCCTTGAAGATCGGCGGCAGCACCCGGTCGATCGCGGTCGCGACGTCCTTGAGCCGGGCCACCGTCGCCTTCTTGCCCTCGATGTCGACGATGTAGAATTCGCCGCCGATCAGCAGGCCGTAATCCTCGCTGCCGACCTCGGCGATGCGGGCGTCGCCATTGTCATGGACGTCGATCTGGAGCTGCTTGGCCTCGCGCACGTCGATATAGACGGCGCGCAGCCCGGCCTGCGCCGCCCCCGCGCCGAACAGCATCGCCGTCCCGATCGCCGCTGCCACTATCCGCCGCATCCGCCACTCCCTGTCTGCCTGCGCCCTGCTTAGAGCCTGATCGGGCGCGGCGGAAGCTATTGCGGAGACGCCGCCTCCCCGCCCTTCAGCGCCAGCGCCGCCGCCTTGCCGGCATTGCTGTCGGGCGCGGCGGTCGCGGCGCGGGTCCAGGCGGCCTTGGCATCGGCCATGTTGCCCGAGGCGGCGGCGATATTGCCGGCCTCATAGGCGATCGAGGGATCGTCGGGCGACAGCGCCGCCGCCTGGCGGATCGCGCTGAAGGCGAGCGGCAGGTCCTTCATCCGCCGCGCGAGGTTGGCGCTGAGCAGCCAGCCGAGCGCGTCGCGCGGCACCAGTCGGGTCGCCTCGGCCAGGTCGCCCTTGGCGCCGGGCAGGTCGTTGACGGCGACGCCGGCGCGGGCGCGGTCGAGATGGACCTCGCCCTTCATCTCGTCGGACAGGCCGGGCAGCGCCAGCGCACGATCGAAGGCGGCGCGGGCGCGGGCCGGGTCGTCGCCGGCCAGCGCGGCGTTGCCCGCCTGCATCCACAGCACCACCGCCATCGGGTCCGTCGCGATCTGGGCGTCCTTGGCGGCGCCTTCGAAGGTCGCGGCCGCCGCCGGCCATTGTTCCAGCGTCGACTGGGCGATGCCGAGGCACTGGCGCGCGGCCATGCCGCCGCCGGCCGCGGCCCAGGCCTGCGCCTCGTCGATCGCGGCGGTCGGGTTGCTGTCGGCCAGCGCCGCGCATTTGCGGCCGCGCACGCTGTGCGCTTCCTGGTTCGGCGGGGCGGCGGGGGGCGCCGCGGCGACGGCAGCGGCAATGAGCAGCGACAGCATCAGGGCTCCATCAGGCGGGCCACCGTCGCGATCAGCAGGGCGATGTCGCCCGGCCGCGACAGGCGGTGGTCGCCTTCCTTGATCAGGATCGTCTGCACGTCGCCTGAACGGAGCGCCCTGCCCAGCCGCAGCGCGATCGACACCGGCACCGTGTCGTCGCGCTCGCCATGAAGCAGCCGCACCGGCCCGTCGAAGCCGATCGCGCCGTCGAGCAGCAGGTTCGCCTGCCCGGATTCCCAGAAGCCGAGCGTGGTGACATAGGGCTCGTCCGAATAGTCGCTCGGCTCGGCGATCCGCCCCTCGCGGCGGAGCAGCTCGACGACGTCGGCGGAGAAGCCCCAGTCGGTGAAGTCGGGCGCGGCGGCGATGCCGACGATCGCCTGCACCCGCCCCGGCAGCGCCAGCGCGACGAGCAGCGCCAGCCAGCCGCCCATCGACGACCCGACCAGGATCAGCGGCCCTGCGGGCGCGAAGGCGCCGATCATCGCCAGCACGTCGTCGCGCCAGTCGGCCAGGGTGAAATCCTCGAACGCGCCCTCGCTCGCGCCGCAGCCCGAATAGTCGAGCCGCAGCATCGCCCGCCCCTCGCGCCCCGCCCAGGCGTCGAGCGCGGTCGCCTTCTCGCCCTCCATGTCGGAACGGTAGCCGGGCAGGAAGACGATCGTCGGCCCGCGTCCGGGGCGATAGCGATAGGCGAGCGCGGGCTGGTCGGGCCGGGTGAGATAGGCGGTCATGGGCCCGGGCTTAGAGCCTGATCGTTTGAGGTGGAAGCGCTTTGCGCTTCCGCCGATGACGTGGATCAGGCTCTCTTCAAGGTCTAGCCCGGCGGGCGTCAGAATCGAAGCTCGAACTCGCCGCCGGGCTTCGTCTTGCCGCACATCGCGCGCACCGCCGCCCAGCTGGCCGGGTCGAGCGACGGCCGGGGGTGCGGCACCCGCTTCGCCGCCGCGTCGAACCGCGCGCGGCGCTCGGCCGAGGGCGGGTGGCTGGCCATGTAGACGAACAGCTTCGGCATCGCCGCCTCGTCGCGGCCGAGCCGGTCGAACAGCCGGGCGGTCGGCGTCGGGCTGATCCCGGCATGGACGAGATGCTCGATCGAGCTGGCGTCGGCCTCGCTCTCGGCCGCCCGGCTGTAGCGCGATTCGAGCAGCGCCTGGCCATAGTCGGCGGCGGTCCCGCCCGAACCGACCAGCAGGCCGATGCCGAAGCGGCGGAGCAGCGCGACCAGCACATGGCGATGCTCGACATGGCCGATCTCGTGCGCCAGCACCCCCGCCACCTCGTCGGGCGACCGCGCCGCATCGATCAGCCCGCGAAAGATCAGGATGCGGCCGCCGGGCAACGCGACCGCGTTGACGACGGGGATGTCGACCACGCCGACGCGGACCGGCCGGTCGGCGGACGACAGCCGCCGCGCCAGGCCGTCGAGCGCCGCCTGTCCCGCGGGCGCACGGCAGGCGCGGGCGCCGAAATCGCCGCTGATCGCGTCGCCGAGCCGCTGTTCCCAGCGATAGGGGATCATGCGCGCGAGCAGGTCGAGCCCCCGGATCGTGCCGAGGATGACGAGCGCCGACAGGCACAGCGCGATCGCCGCCGCGCCCCACAGGCCGATCCGGTCGATCGGCCCGCCATAGCGGCCGGCGGCGGGAAGCCGGCGCAGCAGCGCTGCGGGCGGCGCGATGTCGAAGCCGAGCCGCCAGCCGGTCATGTCGCTGCGGCCGAACTGGAGCCCGCGCGCATCGATCCGCCGCAGCGCGTCGAGCGGCACCGGATCGAAGCCGTCGATCAGCAGCCGGTCGCCCGACAGCGCGACGAGCACATCGTGGCGGATGGCGGACTGGCCGTCATGGAGCCAGGCCGGAGCGCGATCCGATCGCGGTTCAGAAGGCTCCGACATCGAACGCGTCCAGCAGCCCCTCGCCCTGGCGTGGTTCCTCGGTGGTCGACTGGGTCAGCCCGGCGAGGTCGATCTCGCCGCTCGCCTCCATATGGCGGATGAAGAAGGACCAGTTGCGATAGCCGATGAAGATCAACCCGATGCCGAGGGTGACGACGACCAGGCCGATATGGCCGAGGATCAGCTTGATCCAGTCCATCGTCCGCGCGGTGAAGGCGAACTGGAGCCGGTTGAGCGCGAGCGCGCCGATCGCCTCGCGCAGGAAGGCGGCGTAATAGACGATCGCGACGATCCCGATCGCGAAATAGACGGCGAAGGCGCCGATCAGGACCGCGCCGAAGATCGCCGGGTTGGGCGGCCTGGACGGGTCGAAGCTGCCGAGCAGCAGGCTGGCCCCGCCGATGCAGCCGGCGATCGGCAGCAGGTAGAACAGCAGGAAGCGGCCGATGATCGGGCGCCAGTCGGCGGTGGCGGTGAAGTCCTGGTTGCCGAAGCTCAGCCGGTTCCAGCGGTCGTTCCACAGGCTGGTCATCGACCAGGGGATCATGAAGCCGAAGACGAAGGCGCCGACCGCCGTCTTCCACATCGCGGTGAGCGCATAGCCCCAGCCCCGGTCGTCGCTGCCGCCGCGGATGCCGCGCCAGAAGGTGCGGCTCAGCCGGTAGCGCGTCGCGCGGTAGCGGGCGAGCCCGTAGAGATAGATCAGGCCCGCATAGGCGATCAGCATCAGCAGCCCGGCGAGCCCGACCTGGCCGCGCATCGCGAGGCCCTGCACGACGAACTGGAGGACGATGATCGGCACGAACAGCAGCAGCGCGACGAGCAGGAAGCCGATGAACAGCTCGAGCCCGGTGCCGGTCCATTCGAGCGGATCGCCGATGAAGTCGCTGCGGCTCCACAGATAGCGGCGCTCGCGCGTCTTCGCCCAGAAGCGGTAGATGCCGAGGGTGACGATCATCAGCAGCAGGTTGGTGAAGGCGATCGGCGCGAATTCGCGCCAGTTGCCGTTGAACCGGAATGCGCTGCCCGCCTGATCGTCCGACATGCCGTTCCCCCAATGAACCCAGGCCGATCGGACTATGGCGGGCCGCCCGCGTCAAGCGCTTATTGGTCCGATGCGGACGGGGGGAGCACCGTCTCTTCCTTCCCTTCCCAGCGTCATTCCCGCTTTCGCGGGAATGACGAGGAGGTCCTGGACCTCAGGCCAGGCTCTTCGACACCTGCTCGAACACGTCCTTCGACAGGCCCGGCGTGTCGAGCATGCGCTGCAGCTCGGCCTTCATCAGCGCGGCGCGGCCCTCGTCGAAGCGGCGCCAGCGGCCCAGCGGGGGGACGAGCTTGGCGGCGGTCTGCGGGTTGAGGCCGTCGACCTCGAGCAGCATGTCCGTGAGGAAGCGGTAGCCGCGACCGCCCGCCTCGTGGAAGACGAGCTGGTTGCCCGACATCGCGCCGACCAGCGAGCGCAGCCGGTTCGGATTGGCCAGGGTGAAGTCGGGATGGCGCGACAGCTCCTCGACCCGGTCGAGCGTGTCGGGGCGGATCGAGAAGGCCTGGGTCGAGAACCATTTGTCGAGCACCAGCCCATTGTCGCGGAAGCGATCGTAGAAGGCCGCGATCGCCACGTCGCGCTCGGGCGCCAGGCTGTTCGCCAGCACCCCGAACGCGCCCTGCCGGTCGGTCATGTTGTCGGCCTCGTGGAACTGGCGCAGCGCGATGCCGGCGGCGTCCTCGGCCCCGCTCGCCATGATGAAGCCGAGCGCGATCGTGCGCAGCCGCCGCGCCCCCTTCGCCTGCGGCGACAGCTCGAAGCGGTTGGCGCGGCTGCGCTCATAGGCGTCGCGCCACTCGCCTTCGAGCTGGCCGCCGAGATCGCGGCGCAGCGCCTCGCGCGCGCGGTGGATCGCGACCGGATCGACCACCGCCATCTGGTCGCCGATGAACGCCTCGGACGGGAGCAGCATCGTCTCGCCGATGAAGGCCGAATCGAGCGCGGGATCGGTCAGCGTGGTGCGCACCGCCTCGATCACCGGGCCATGGTCGGCCTGGCCGGTCGACACCGCGCCGACCAGCGTGTCGACCATCAGCTGCTGCATCGCCTCGTAGCGGGCGAAGGGATCGTCGTCATGCGCCGACAGGAAGGCGAGGTCGGCCGCCGATCGGGCCGCGTCGATGATGACGGGGGCGGAGAAGCCGCGGTTGATCGACAGCACCGGCCGCTCGGCGATGCCCTCGAACAATATCTCGCAGCGCTCGCCGTCGAGGACGACGAGCCGTTCCTCCTCGAAGGCGCGGCCCGACCGCTCGCCGAACAGGGCGATGCGCAGCGGCACCGGCATCGGCTGCTTCTCGGGCTGGCCCGGAGTCGGCGGCACCGTCTGCTCGAGCGTCAGCAGCGCGCGGGCGCCGGCCGGTTCGTGGCTCAGCGCGGCGCGGATGCGCGGCGTGCCCGCCTGCGCATACCACAGGCGGAAGCGGGTCAGGTCGACGCCGGAGGCGTCCTCCATGGCGACGACGAAGTCCTCGCAGGTCGCGGCGGTGCCGTCGTGGCGCGCGAAATAGAGGTCGCAGCCGGCCCGGAATTTCTGTGGCCCCAGCATGGTGTGGAGCATGCGGATGATCTCCGCGCCCTTGTTGTAGACGGTGGCGGTGTAGAAATTCGACACCTCCATGTAGCTTTCGGGCCGGATCGGATGGGCGAGCGGGCCGGCGTCCTCGGGGAATTGCGCGGCGCGGAGCAGGCGGACGTCCTCGATCCGCTTGACCGCGGCCGATCCCTGGTCGGCGGTGAAGCTCTGGTCGCGGAAGACGGTGAAGCCCTCCTTCAGCGAGAGCTGGAACCAGTCGCGGCAGGTGACGCGGTTGCCCGACCAGTTGTGGAAATATTCGTGCGCCACCACCCCGGACACGCCGTCATAGTCGATGTCGGTCGCCGTCTCGGGATCGGCGAGGATGTAGCGCGAGTTGAAGATGTTGAGGCTCTTGTTCTCCATCGCGCCGAAATTGAAGTCGGCCACCGCGACGATGTTGAACTCGCCCAGGTCATATTCGCGGCCATAGACCTTCTCGTCCCAGGCCATCGACGCCTTGAGCGCGGCCATCGCATGCTCGGTCTTGGGCAGGTCCTTCTCGACCACCCAGATCGCCAGCTTGACCGGCCGGCCGCTCTTGGTGGTGAAGCTGTCGACATTGGCGGCGAGGTCGGCCGCGACCAGCGCGAACAGATAGCTCGGCTTGGGGAAGGGATCGGTCCATTCGGCGAAGTGGCGGCCGCCGTCGAGATCGCCGCTCGCGGTCCTGTCGCCGTTCGACAGCAGCACCGGGAAGCGCGCCTTGTCGGCCTCCATCCGCACCGTGTAGCGGCTCAGCACGTCGGGCCGGTCGATGAAGAAGACCATCCGGCGGAAGCCCTCGGGCTCGCATTGGGTGCACAGGTTGCCGCCCGAGGCATAGAGGCCCATGAGCTGCGAATTGGCCTCGGGCGAGATCTCCACCCTTGTCTCGACGACATGCGCGTCGCCGGGCAGGTCGACCAGCAGGTCCGGCCCGTCCATCCGCCAGGCATCGGCCTGCGGCTCCCCGTCGATCAGCACCGCGAGCGGGGTCAGCCCGTCGCCGTTGAGCCGCAGCGGCCGGTTGTGCGCACCGTTGCGGGTGACCTCCAGCCGGCCGGCGACCTGCGTCCGCGCCGGATCGAGCCGGAATTCGAGATGCACGTCGGGCATCAGCCAGTCGGGCTTGCGATAGTCCTCGCGGCGGATGACGGGCGGAGCGGCGGCGGCGGATTGGGCGTCGAGCATGGCCTCGATCTAGTCCTTTTATGAGCACAAACAATGCTGGCGGTCGCGACCGTCGCGGCTAAACCGGCCGCATGGCGCACCTTCTGGTCTTCGGTCCCGGCTACACAGCATCGCATATCGTGAACGCGGTGCAAGAGCGGGAATTCGCGGTCGAAACGATCGACCGTGCAACGATCGCCGACGAGGCGCGCGTCGCCGCCGCGATCGACCGCGCGACGCACATATTGTCGTCGGTGCCGCCGGACGGCGATGCAGACCCCGTGCTCGCCCGCCATGGCCCGGCGATCGCGCGATCGGGCGCGCGCTGGATCGGCTATCTGTCCTCGTCGGGGGTTTATGGCGACACCGGCGGCGCCTGGGTCGACGAGGCCGCGCCGGTCGGCGCCGGCCGCCGCACCGCCCGCGCCGCCGCCGACCTGGCGTGGCAGGCGCTTCATCCGCAGGTCCGCGTCTTCCGCCTGCCCGGCATCTACGGCCCCGGCCGCTCGCCGCTCGACCGGGTGCGCGGCGGACAGGCGCATCGCGTCGACCTGCCCGGACAGGTGTTCAGCCGCGTCCATGTCGACGACATCGTCGGCGGGGTGCTGGCGAGCATCGATCGCGGCCCGGCGGGCGTGTTCAACCTCGCCGACGACCGGCCGGCGAGCCAGAACGCGGTGATCGAGGCGGCGTGCGACCTGCTCGGCATGGCGCCGCCGCCGCTGCTGCCGCTCGACCGGGCCGGGCTCTCCCCCGCCGCGCGCGCCTTCTATGCCGAGAATCGCCGGGTGGCGAACGGCAAGGCGAAGCGGCTGCTCGGCTGGACCCCGCGCCATCCCGACTATCGCGCGGGGTTGCGGGCGTTGCTGGGGTGAGAAATAGCCGTCGCCGGGGCGACGCACTGCTCAGGCCATCGCCGCGATCTCGATCGCCGTCACGACGACAAGCGGCGCCCCCGCCAGTACCCAGCGCCACCAGGGCAAGGCGGGACGCTCGGCGAGCAGGAAGCAGAGCCCCGCCATCCCGGCCAGCATCGTCCAGAGATTGTAGCGCAGGTCGGGCGCGACGCTGACCACGGCATAGGCGCCGCCGTAGAGCAGCGCCGAGGCGGCGAGCGCGACGACGATCCGCCGCCGCTGCAGCCCCGGCGCGACGACGAGCAGGCCGAGCGCGACCGCGAGCCAGCTCGCCGGGCGGCCGAGCGGCGAGGCGGCCATCGCCCGCGCCGCGTCGACGACGATATGGGTGCCGGTGTCGGGAATGAATTCGAGCCCGAAGCGGTTCGGCGCACTCATCATGTAGACCGCGTCGTCGGGGACGACGGGCACCGCCAGCCGCCAGTTCCAGTCGAGATGGGCGAGACGGTGGCGGAGATAGGCGCCGGGCGCGGGGATGACCGCGTTGAGCCAGATGCCGACCGGGCTGTCGCCGGTGCGCGCGACATGCGCCGACAGCGCGTCGCCGGCGGCGGCGCAGACGGGCTCGTCATGCGCGCCGTAGAGGCGCGGGTCGTAGCAATGGCGGACCAGCGCGCGGACGCGGGCGGGGTCGAGGCCGGGGTAGCCGCTCGGCCCGCCCTGCGCGACGATCCCGGCGAGGTCGAAATTGACCAGCGACAGGATCGGCTGCGAATGATGCGGGCGCAGCATCGCCTCGTTGAGCGTCCAGCTCGCGGTGAGCAGCAGCGCCAGCGCGCCTGTAGCGGTCGCTACAAAAATCATCGGCCGCCGCAGCCAGCGCCGCGGCGCGGCCAGCATCAGCAGCGGCAGCGCCGCGAACAGCCCGTTGATGCGGATCGCGCCGGCCAGCAGGACCAGCGGCAGCGCGATCCATCCCGCCCGCCGCGCCGCGCCCTCCTCGCGCCAGGCGAGCAGCACCGCCGCCATCAGCAGCAGGCAGGCCATCAGCGGGTCCTTGAGCACCGCGCCGACCTGCCCGAACGGGATCGGCGCCAGCGCGAACAGGATCGGCAGCGCCGCCGCCCCCCAGCCATGCCGCCGCCGCAACAGCTCGGCGAGCAGCCCGGCCGCGCCCCAGTAGAGCGCGACGTCGAGCAGCAGGAAGGCCGCGCCGCCCGGCGCGACGTGGAGGAGCTGGCGCCAGAGCCAGGCGGTGATCGGCGGGTGCCAGTCGTCGTAGCTGCCGCTGATCGCCTGGCCGTACTGGACGACGCTGTCGGGGGTGATCACTCCCCAGCGGAACGCCGCGAGCTGGACGACGGCGAGCAGGAAGCACAGCGCCGCGATGAACGATCCGGGGCGGCGCTCGATCATCGACCTCGGCCGTCGCTTATTCCGGCCTCTCCCCGAAGGCGGGCATCCGGCGGCCGATCGGTTCCTGGCCGGCGAACAGCGCATCGAGCCGGCGGCGCAGCGAGGCTTCATATTCGCGGCGATCGATCGCCTGTGGGCAGGACAGCATCAGGTCGCCGCAGATCGCGCCCTTGACCCGGTCGACCGCGGCGTCGTCGAGCACCCCGGCGCGATGCAGCTCGAGCATCATCTGCACCATCCCGGCGGCGGTCGCCTGCGCCCGGATGCCGAGCAGGTCGAGCGTTTCGCGGAGCTTGCGCGTGTCGGACGTATCCATGGTCTTTCTCCTCTCCCACTTCCCCAACGCCGGCGCCGCGAACCGGTTCAGCCCGTCGCCACCCGGCCCGATCGTTCGAGCTTGCCCCAGCCCACCCGGGGCCCGCGCAGCGCCTGCGCCAGCGCCTTGAGAACGACATAGTACATGATCTGGCGATAGCCGATGCGTTGCGGGATCAGCAGCCACAGCAGCCGCCACTTCTCCCGCCGTTCGAGCGCGAAGGCGATGAAGGCGGCGAGCAGGTCGATCGCCGTGAAGATCAGCCAATAGGCGAGCATCCGGTCGATGTCGGTGCTGCTCTGCGCCCAGCCATGCGCCTGCACTTCGAACCAGGTCGCGACCAGGCTGACGATCAGCGCGAGGTCGATCACCGGCGAGATCGCGGCGAGCAGGATCTGGAACAGCACCGCCTGCGGCAGGCCGATGCGGGCGAGGCCGCGCGGCTCGCCGCTCGCCATCACCCGGCGATGCTTCCACAGGCATTGCAGCGTGCCATAGGCCCAGCGGAAGCGCTGCTTGGCGAGCGCGCGCACGCTTTCGGGCGCCTCGGTCCAGGCGACGGCATATTGGTCGTAATGGACGCCCCAGCCGGCGCGCTGGATCGCGATCGTCAGGTCCTGGTCCTCGGCCAGCGTGTCGGGCGGATAGCCGCCGACCGCGCGGATCGCGGCGAGCCGCCACGCGCCGACCGCGCCGGGCACCACCGTCATCGCGTTCAGCCGGGCGAGCGCGCGCCGCTCCAGATTCTGCGCGGTGATATATTCGAGCGCCTGCCAGCGGGTGACGAGGTTGATGCGGTTGCCGACCTTGGCGTTGCCGGCGACCGCGCCGAGCGCCGGATCGTCGAACCAGCGAGCCAGCCGGGCGATCGTCGCCGGCTCGAACTGGGTATCGGCGTCGAGCGCGATGACGATCTCGCCCTGGACCAGTTCGAGCCCGCGGTTGAGCGCGCGCGCCTTGCCGCCATTCTCGACGGTCAGCAGCCGGACGCGCGGCTCGTCGGCGAAGGCCTCGGCGACGACCGCGCTGGTCCGGTCCTTCGACCCGTCGTCGATGACGATCACCTCGACCCGCACGTCGCGGCTGTCGAGCACGCGCCGCACCGACCGCTCGATCACCCGCTCCTCGTTATAGGCGGGGATCAGCACGGTGACGAAGCGATCGGGATCGACCGGCGGGAAGACGGTGCGGGCCTCGCGCCGCGCCTGGACCAGCGCGAGGCCGGAGAGCAGCACGGCGCGGGCGATGCCCAGGCTGATCGCGACGATGAACAGCCATTTGATCGCGATCGTGATCCAGCCGAGCGTGCTGAACAGCGCCAGGTCGGTCTGCGCCGCCAGCCGGTCGCCCTCCGAGATCGGCGGGTTGACCGTGGCCGGCGACAGCCCGGCGAGCACCGAGACGGGCACGAGCTGGTAGCCGCGCGCGCGCAACGCGTTGATCACCAGCGGCAGCGCGGCGACGGTCTGCGCCCGGTCCCCGCCCGAATCGTGGAGCAGGACGACGTTGGCGGAGAAGTCGGGGCTGCCGCTCTCGACCCCGTCGATCGTCCGCTGGACGATCTCGGCGACGCCGGGCCGCTTCCAGTCGTCGGGGTCGACATGCAGGCCGACCGACAGATAGCCGCGCCGCTGCGCCTCCTCGACCGGCACGATCTCGTCGGCGGTGGTCGGCTCGGCGTCGCCGAAATAGGGCGCGCGGAACAGCCGCAGCGATCGGCCGGTATAGGCCTGGAACAGCCGCTGGTTGGCGTTGAGCTCAAGCGCGGTCTGCGCGGCGGTCGCCTGGGCGAGATTGGGATGGGTATAGGTGTGGCTGCCGACCTCGTGCCCCTCGGCCACCAGCCGTTCGAGCAGCGACCGCTGGGTCAGCGCGTTCTCGCCGACGATGAAGAAGGTGGCGGAGACCTTCTCGGCCTTGAGGATGTCGAGGATCTTCGGGGTCCAGACCGGATCGGGCCCGTCGTCGAAGGTCAGCGCGACGAGCTTCGGCCGATAGCCGGTGCGCTCGATCTGATAGGGGGTCGGCAACCGGTCGAAGCGGACGGCGGTGATCATCCCGGCGCGATCGGTGATGACGCTGCGATGGCCGGGCACCGGCACCGCGCCGATCCGCAATATCTCGCCCGCCCCCTCGATATCGACATTGTTGCCGGCGGGGATGTCCTCGATCGCCTGCGCCGAGGGCAGGCGGCGTCCGCCCCCCGCCCCGCGCCCGAACATCGTCCAGACCGACGGGTCCTCGGTCCCCAGCCGCCACAGCGCGACCTGGTGGAGGCCGAGCGTGCGCAGCGTCGCGATCTGGCCGTGCATCGCGGCGGCGTCGAGCAGCCAGATGTCGTGGCGGACGCCGCCCTCGAGATAGGCGAAGCTGCTGTTGCCGCTGGCCGGGTCGAAGCGCGGCACCACGCCGCTGTCGTGCGCGGCGAGCCAGACGTCCTCGACCGAATGGGCGATGGTGTCGCCGCCCTTCTCCCAGTCATAGGCGTAGGAACCGAGCGCCACTACCACCCGGTCGGGCGGCAGGCCGCGCACCGCGCGCGCGACCGAATCGGCGAACCAGGGGCGCGAGGCGATCGGCCCCGGGTCGCCGGGTTCCGAATGCTCGTCATAGGCCATCAGGAACAGCTTGTCGGCGACCCGCGCATAGGCCTTCAGGTCCCAGGTCGCGTCGGCGACGGGCACCGCGATGGCGATCTGCATGCCGGGCAGGCGGCGGCGCGCCTCGGTCAGGAAGGCGCGATAGGCGGGATGGGCGTCGGCGGGCAGCTCCTCGAAATCGAAGAAGACCCCGCTTGCCTGGTTCGCGGCGAGCAGCGCCGCGACCCGGTCGAGCGTCGCCGCCCGCGCCTTCGGATCGCGCAGCAGCGCGGCGATGCCGGGCCCGTCCCACGCCCCGCCGAGCGCGTTCTGGATCATCGGCATCAGCTTCGGCCGGCGATGGGCATGGCTGATGATCGCCTTGCCGCGCGCGTCGGGGAAGCTCGTCACCTTGTGGTCCGGGCCGGTGATCGAGATCCAGCCCGGGATCAGCCAGTCGATGTCGTCGACATGGCGCGCCAGCGACGCGGCCGAGGCGTCGTCCCATGGCGCGTGGAAGGCATAGGCGGTCGGCGGCATGCCGGCGCCGGCCGTGCCGTGCGCCAGCAGCCGGCGGAAATCGCGCCACATGTGGCGGACCTTGCGCGCGCTGGCGCCGACCAGCGAATGGTCGGCGGCCTTGAGCGGGGCGATGGCGGGCCGCTCGACCTCGAACGGCAGCGGCGGCTGCGGCGTGACGCGGATGATCGACCCGAAGAAGGCGACCGCCGACAGCAGCAGCAGCAGCGCGAACGCCGCGATCGCCAGCGCGAAGCGGCGCCGGCGGCGGCCCGAGGCATCGTAGAAGATCGGCCGGCTATCCATGCGGCACCCGTGCACCCTAAGTTGCGGGAAGATTTCCGGAACGCACCCGCAACAGGAGGGTTCAACCCGAAGGCCCCGGCTCTGGCAAGAGGAAGCTTTCAATATGCTGACTACCGCGCTTCAATGGTATGGCGCGGCGGCGGGGGCGCTCGCGGCGCTGATCGTCTCGCTCGACCTCGGGCGCCGCTGGACCGGCATCGGCTTCGTCATCTTCGTGACCTCCTCGATCGCGCTGATCGGCTGGGGCTTCCTCAAGCCCGATGCCGCGGGGATCGGCACCCAGAACGTCATCCTGCTCGTGATCAACCTGATCGGCGTCTACCGCTACCTGATCCGCCGCAAGGCGCCGGTCTAGCCGCTGCCATCGTCATCCCGGCGAAAGCCGGGATCTCCCTGCCTCAACCCGTTCATAGGACAAGGGACGAAGAGAAGTGAGATCCCGGCTTTCGCCGGGATGACGTGGTTTGGTGGTTGGTCGCAGGCCCCGGCGATTCCCCACCTCGCCAAGCCGTCGCCAAAGGTTCATGCTGGCGGGGCAAGGAGGACGGATGATGGGCGTGCTCGGCTTCGGCGGCTTCTTCTTCCGCGCGGCGGACCCGGACGGGCTCGCCGCCTGGTATCGCGACCATCTCGGCGTTGGCAATGGCTGCGCGGCCGAGGGAGCAGGCGATCCGCAGCCCTGGTCCTGGTCGGTCACCGCGGGGCCGGTGGTGTTCCAGCCCTTCCAGGCGGCGAGCGACTATTTCCCGGCGGACAAGCAGTTCATGCTCAACCTGCGCGTGGCGGGCCTCGACGCGCTGATCGCGAAGCTTCGGAATGCCGGCGTCGCGGTCGAGACGCGCGCCGAATGGGACACGCCCGAGGTCGGCCGATTCGCCCGCATCCATGATCCCGAAGGCCATGCGATCGAGCTGTGGGAGCCCCCGGCGGCCGCATGACCGCCGGCCGGGCCAGCCGCGCGGCGCATGCGCTGGTGGCGGCGTGCGCCGCCGCCGGGGTCGTGCTCCACTATCTGGTGGTGCTCGGCCATGACGGCGAGGTGGCGGTGCGATCGATCCGCTTCCTCAGCTATTTCACCATCCTGACCAACATGCTGGTCGCGGTCACCGCTTTCGGGATCGCCCTAGGGCTGGGGCGGGGGCGGGGCCGGCTCGCGGCGCTGGCCGGGCGGCCCTCCTGGCGGACGGCGGTGACGCTCGACATCCTCGTCGTCGCGCTGGTCTATCATCTGCTGCTGCGCGACGTGACCCTGCCCGGCGCGATCGGCTGGACCGCCAACGCCCTGGTCCACCAGCTCGTCCCCGCCGCCTGGACGGCCTGCTGGTTCGCTTTCCCGCCGCACGGCGCGATCGACCGGGCGGCGCCGTGGCGCTGGCTGCTCTACCCGCTCGGCTTCGCGCTCTGGACGCTGCTCCACGGCGCGGTCGGCGGCTGGTATCCCTATCCGTTCATGGACGCCGGCCGGCTCGGCTATCCGACCGCGCTCGCCAACATGCTGGGGATCGGGGCGCTGTTCCTCGGCCTGGGCTATGGGCTGCGCTGGGTCGACGGGCGGTTGGAGTCGAGGACCGGCTGACACCCCTCCACGTCATGCCAGCGAAGGCTGGCATCCATGTCTGTTGTCTTCTCAGATGCCATCTGGCCGATGAGAGACATGGGCCCCAGCCTGCGCTGGGGTGACGAAACAAATGCAGAAGGTCGGGAGATGGCGCCGGCTTACTTCGGCGCGATCACCATCAGCATCTGGCGGCCTTCCATGCGCGGGAACTGCTCGACCTTGGCGGTCTCGGCCATGTCGGCCTGGACGCGCTGGAGGACCTGCATGCCGAGCTGGCCGTGCGCGAGCTCGCGACCGCGGAAGCGCAGGGTGACCTTCACCTTGTCGCCCTCGTCGATGAACTCGTGGATCTTCTTCATCTTGGTTTCATAGTCGTGGTCGTCGATGTTCGGACGCATCTTGATCTCCTTGATCTCCTGCGTCTTCTGCGACTTCCGGGCAAGATTGGCCTTTTTCTGGGCCTCGTACTTGAACTTGCCGACATCGAGGAACTTGCACACGGGCGGATCGGCGTTCGGGGACACCTCGACCAGGTCGAGCCCGGCCTCCTGGGCCTGCTCGATCGCCTCGCGCGTATACATCACGCCCAGATTCTCGCCCTCTTCATCGATCACCCGGACCTTGGGCGACTGGATGAACTCATTATAGCGCGGGCCATTGAGCGGCATCGGCGGCTGCCCCAGGGGGCGGCGCATCATCGGGGGACGTATAGCAATATCTCCTATGGCGGTCTGACGGGCGCGATATAAGCCTTAACGCGTCACTTGGAAAGATGGCCGCGTGCGAGGCCGCGACGCTTTGTCGCGGCCTGTGTCCGGCTTGCGTCAGGGGTGGCGCAGGTCGGGCGGGGTCGCCTCCGCCAGCAGCGCGGCGATCGCCTCTTCGAGCGGCAGCACGGTCTGCGCCTGCTCGCCCAGGCGGCGGATCGCGACGGTGCCCTCCTCCGCCTCGCGCTTGCCGACCACCAGCAGCGCCGGCACCTTGGCGAGGCTGTGCTCGCGCACCTTGTAGTTGATCTTCTCGTTGCGCAGGTCGCTCTCGACGCGCAGCCCGGCCGCCGCCAGCTTCGCCTCGACCTCGCGCGCATAATCGTCGGCGTCGGAGACGATCGTCGCCACCACCGCCTGGACCGGCGCGAGCCAGAGCGGGAAGCGGCCGGCATGATGCTCGATCAATATGCCGATGAAGCGCTCGAAGGTGCCGAGGATGGCGCGGTGGAGCATCACCGGGCGGTGCCGCTCGCCGTCCTCGCCGACATAGGAGGCGTCGAGCCGCTCGGGCAGGACGGTGTCGGCCTGGATCGTGCCGACCTGCCAGGTGCGGCCGATCGCGTCGGTCAGGTGGAACTCCAGCTTCGGCGCGTAGAAGGCGCCCTCGCCCTCCAGCTCCTCCCAGCCGAACGCCTCGGTCGCGCGGCCCGAGGCGGCGACGGCGTCGCGCAGCGTCTGCTCGGCCTTGTCCCACATCTCTTCGCTGCCGAAGCGCTTCTCTGGGCGCAGCGCCAGCTTGATCGCGTACTGCTCGAAGCCGAGGTCGCGATAGACCGCGTCGAGCAGGTCGCAGAAATCCTTGATCTCGGCGATCAGCTGGTCCTCGCGGACGAAGATGTGGGCGTCGTCCTGGGTGAACTGGCGCACGCGCATGATGCCGTGCAGCGCGCCGTGCGGCTCGTTGCGGTGGCAGCAGCCGAACTCGGCCATGCGGATCGGCAGGTCGCGATAGCTCTTGATCCCCTGGCGGAAGATCAGGACATGCGCCGGGCAGTTCATCGGCTTGAGCGCCATCAGCTCGCTCTCGCCCGACAGGACCGGCCCCTCCTCCTCGGCGTTGGGGATCTCGTCGGGGACGACGAACATGTTCTCGCGATATTTGCCCCAATGGCCCGACTGCTCCCACTGGCGCGCGTCCATCAGCTGCGGGGTCTTGACCTCGACATAGCCGGCGGCGTCGAGCTTGCGGCGCATATAGGCCTCGAGCGCCCGCCACAGGCGGAAGCCCTTGGGATGCCAGAACACCGACCCCTGCGCTTCCGACTGGAGGTGGAACAGGTCCATCTCCTGGCCGATGCGGCGATGGTCGCGCTTGGCGGCCTCCTCCAGCCGGGTCAGGTGCGCGTCGAGCTGCTTCTTGTTGAGCCAGCCGGTGCCGTAGATGCGGCTGAGCATCGCATTCTTCTGGTCGCCGCGCCAATAGGCGCCCGACACGCGGGTCAGCTTGAACGCCTGCGGGTCGAGCTTGCCGGTCGAGGGCAGATGCGGTCCGCGGCACATGTCGAGCCAGTCGTCGCCGGACCAGTAGACGGTCAGCGGCTCGTCGCCGGGCAGTTCGGCGGCCCATTCGGCCTTGAAGGTCTCGCCCTGCTGCTTCCAGCGCGAGATGAGCTGCTCGCGGCTCCACACCTCGCGGCGCAGCGGCTTGTTCGCGGCGATGATGCGGCGCATCTCGGCCTCGATCGCGGGCAGCTCCTCGTCGGTGAAGGGCCCGCGGCCGGGGGCCGGCGCGAAATCATAGTAGAAGCCGTCGTCGGTCGACGGGCCGAAGGTGATCTGGGTGCCTGGGAACAGGCTCTGCACCGCCTCGGCGAGGACATGGGCATAGTCGTGGCGGGCGAGGTCGAGCGCGTCGGCCTCGTCGCGCGCCGTCACCAGCGCGAGCGCCGAATCCTTCTCCAGCGGCCGGTCGAGGTCGCGCAGCTCGCCGTCGACCCGCGCGGCGAGCGCCGCCTTGGCGAGGCCGGGGCCGATCGCGGCGGCGATCTCGGCGGGGGTAGTGCCGGTCTTCACCTCGCGCGCCGAGCCGTCGGGAAGCGTGATGGTCAGAAGATCGGACATGGGAGAAAGTGAATCCTTGAGGGTCGCGGAGCGCGGCTTATGCCCGCGAAGGGCCCCGCGGGGCAAGCGTCGGCTGCGGTGGGCCCATATCAGCGTCGCCCCTGCGCAGGCAGGGGTCCATGTCTCTCATCGGCCAGATGGCAGCTGAGGAGAAAACAGACATGGATGCCTGCCTCCGCAGGCATGACGATCCGGGAGGGTCAGCCCGCCCCGATCCAGTCGGCGACGTCGGTGGCGATGCCGTTCGTCGCCTCGTTGAGCGCGGCGGCGACCGAGCGGGCGTCCTCGCCGGCGACGGGGACGGACCGCTCGAAGCGGCGGGCGCGGATCTCGTCGGAGCCGCTCTTCGCCAGCGTCGCGTCGTAGATCACCAGCACCTTGCCCTGGCCGCCCAATAGCTGGAACGCCAGCAGCGTGCCCGACAGGCGGGTGTCGGGGGTGATCGCGCCGTTGCGGGTGTCGGGGACGAAGCGGCCGGTGCGGGCCTCGATCGTCTCGGCGAGGACCGAGCGGAACAGTTGCGACGGCGTGTCGACCCAGGCCGCCTTGGGCAGATAGGCGAAGGCGGCGCCGGTCTGCACCGCGATCCGCTGGTTGCGCAGCGCCGCCGGCAGCGCGGGCGCGGACACGCCGACCGCCTGGACGTCGCGGGTGACCTTGCCCTGGTCGGCGGCGACCCGGGCGGTCGAGGTCAGGCTCATCAGCCGTTCGGGCGGGTCCTCGCCGAAGCTGATGCAGCCCGCCAGCAGGCCGGCGGCGGTGAGCGCGAGGATCGTGCGGCGCAGCATGCGGTCAGTTCCTTGGCTTGTAGTCGGGCAGCTTGGAGCCGCCGAGCACGGCGCCCGCCCCGCCCCGGTCGAGCTTGTTCGAGATGGCGCCGAGCGCCTCCGACATCTCGGCCAGGTTGCGCGCGAGCTGGTTGATCTGCGGCACCGTCTGGGTCGAGAAGGCCTTGATGCCGGGCCGCGCGTCGGTGATCGTCGCGTCGAGCGTCTCCAGCGTGTGCTGGGCGGCGACGGTGGCCTTGTTGAGGTTCGCCATCGCCGGCTTGACGTCGTCGGCCATCACCCCGTTGGTCGTCTCGGCGAGCTGGCCGACCCGCTCGGCGGCGTTGCCCGCCTGCTCCATCGTCGTCTTGAGCTGGACGACCGCGGCGGCGATCTCGGGCCCGCGATCGGCGAGGTCGCCCGACAGCTTGTCGACATGGGCGAGGATGCCGCTGATCGACTTCTGGTTCTTGTCGTTGAGCAGCTCGGTCAGCCGCTCGGTCAGGGTCGAGATGCGGTTGAGCAGCTCGGGCGCCGAGTTGAGCAGTTCGCCCAGCGCGCCCGGCTTGGTCGGGATCACCGGCTCGCCATAGGGCCCCGGCTCGGTGATCGGCGGCGCGCCCTTGACCGCGCCGTCGAGGTTGATCTGGCTGACCCCGGTGAAGCCGATGCCGGCGATCGTCGCGGTGGTGCCCTGCAGGATCGGCGTGTCCTGGTCGATCGCGATGCGGACGCGGACGAACTCCGGGCTGTCGGGCAGCAGCTTGATCTCCTCGATCTTGCCGACCGGCACGCCCGAGAAATTGACCGGCGATCCCTTGGCGAGCCCGTCGACCGAGGTCTTGAAGAAGATGTCGTAGCGCTGGTTGCTCGCGGTGTTGAACCCCGCCAGCCAGACGATGAAGACGAGCAGCGCGACCAGCAGGGCGAGGACGACGCCGCCCACCAGCACATGGTTCGACCGGGTTTCCATCAGTATCTCACTTCCCGGCTTCTCCCGCTGCCACGCGCTCGGCGGCCTCCGCCGCCACCCGGCCCCGCGGGCCGTTGAAATATTCCTGAATCCACGGATGGTCCAACGCCAATAGTTCCGGGATCGTTCCAACCGCGATCACGCGCCTGTCCGCCAGCACCGCGACGCGGTCGCAGATCGCGTACAGCGTGTCGAGGTCGTGGGTGATCAGGAAGACGGTGAGGCCGAGGGTGCGTTGCAGCGACCGGATCAGCGCGTCGAAGGCGGCGGCGCTGATCGGGTCGAGCCCGGCGGTCGGCTCGTCGAGGAACAGGAGCTGCGGGTCGAGCGCCAGCGCGCGGGCGAGGCCGGCGCGCTTGCGCATGCCGCCCGACAGCTCGGACGGATATTTGGGCCCCGCCTCCGCCGGCAGGCCCGACATGGCGACCTTGTAGGCGGCGATCTCGTCGAGCAGCTGGTCGTCGAGCTGCGGATAATATTCGCGGATCGGCACCTGGACATTCTCGGCCACGGTCAGGGTCGAGAACAGCGCGCCGCCCTGGAACAGCACGCCCCAGCGGCGGCGGACCTGCTGCGCCTCATAGTCGTCGCGGCCGATCATCGGCTCGCCGAACACCTCGACGATGCCCGCCTGGGGCGGCTGCAGCCCGATGATCGAGCGCATCAGCACCGACTTGCCGGTGCCCGATCCGCCGACCACGCCCAATATCTCGCCGCGCCGGACATCGAGGTCGAGCCCGTCATGGACGACCTGCTCGCCGAAGGCGTTGCGCAGCCCCTCGACATGGATGACGGTCTCGCCGTCGGCGGTGTTGAGCCGGGCCATCAGATCCACCCGATCGAGCTGAAGAACACCGCGAACACCGCGTCGAGGACGATGACCAGGAAGATCGCCTGGACGACCGAGGCGGTGGTGCGCAGGCCGACCTCCTCGGCATTCCCCTCGACCTGCATCCCCTGGTAGCAGCCGCACAGCGCGATCAGCATGCCGAACACCGGCGCCTTGATCAGGCCGACCCACAGGTCGGTCATCGGCACCACCTCGCGGATGCGCTGGACATAGGTGATCGGCGGGATGTCGAGGTCGATCCAGCAGAAGATGCCGCCGCCGATGATCGCGATCACCGCCGCGTAGAAGCCGAGCAGCGGCATCAGCACCACCGTCGACAGCACGCGCGGCAGGATCAGCGCCTCCATCGGCGACACGCCGATCGTGCGCATCGCGTCGACCTCCTCGGCCAGCTTCATCGAGCCGAGCTGGGCGGCGAAGGCGCTGCCCGACCGGCCGGCGACCATGATCGCGGTCATCAGCACGCCCAGCTCGCGCAGGGTGATGCGGCCGATCAGGTTGACCGCGAACACCTCTGCGCCGAACTGGCGGAGCTGGACCGCGCCCTGCTGGGCGATGACGATGCCGATCAGGAAGCTCATCAGCCCGATGATCGCCAGCGCCTTGACGCCGACCACCTCGAATTGGCGCGCCATCGCATTGTAGCGGAAGCGGCGCGGATGGGTGACGAGCCCCCACAGCCCGATCAGCGTCGCGCCGAAGAAGCCGATCAGCCCGGCGAGCGAATGGGCGGCGGCCGAGGTCGCATCGCCGATCTCGCGCAGCACGCGGAAGAAGGGCGGGCTCGAATCGGGGCGGATCTTGAGCGGCTTGTCGGCTTCGGCGATCTGCTCGATCAGCTGGCAGACGTCGGCATCGGCGCCGACGATCTCGACGTCGTGCTCGCGGGCGATGCGATGGACCAGCCAGGCGCCGACCGTGTCGATCCGGTCGACCTCGCCCAGGTCGATCGTGCGCGGCACCTCGTCCAGCGCTTCCAGCCGCCGCGACAGGTCGCCGATGCGGGCGAGCGTGAGCGCGCCGGTGAAATGCAGCACCTGCTGATCGTAGCGGAAGTCGGCCGGGGCGGTCATGGCGCCCAGAAGTGATCGAAAAGCGCGGGATCGGCAAGCATCCGAAATGAATGAGCGCCTCGGCAGATAGTTCCTTGGCCGCGATTCTTCCCTATAGAGCGCGGCGATGACCGAACTCGCCATCTACGACATGGACCGCACGATCACGCGGACCGGGACCTTCACCCCGTTCATGATCCACGCCGCGCTGCGGCTGGCGCCGTGGCGGCTGGTCTTCGTGCCCTTCGCGGCGCTGGTGATGCTCGCCTATGTGGCGAAGCTGATCGAGCGCAAGCGGGTCAAGGAGCTCAACCAGGCGATGCTGATCGGCCGGCGCATCCATGCCGACCGGCTGGCACCGATCGCCGAGAGCTTCGCCGACGCGGTGATGCGCCGCAACGTCCGCGCCGGGGCGATCGAGAGCCTGGCGGAGAATCGCGCTGCCGGCCGCCGCCTCGTCCTCGCCACCGCCTCGTCGCGCATCTGGGTCGAGCCGATCGCCGCCCGGCTGGGCATGGATGACGTCGTCGCGACCGGCGCGATCCGCGGCATCGACGACTATGTCAGCCACAAGGTCGACGGCGAGAATTGCTACGGCCCCGCCAAGCTGCGCATGATCGAGGCGTGGATGGGGCTGGAGGGACTCGACCGCGCCCGGTGCCGCATCCGCTTCTATTCCGACCATATCTCCGACGTGCCGGTGCTCGCCTGGGCCGACGAGGCGATCGCCGCCAACCCCCATGCCGGCCTGCGCGAGGAAGCCCGCAAGCGCGGCTGGACGATCGTCGACTGGGATTGAGGGGTGGCGTGGTTCGGACTATATTCGGACTAAATTCGTACCGAAAGGCCGCCGATGGGACGCCACGACCGCATCAAGCCGATCAGCTATCTCAAGGCGCACAGCGCCGACCTGATCCGCGAGCTCGGGGAAGGAGCGCCGCCGCTGATCATAACCCAAAATGGTGAAGCCCGCGCGGTGCTGCAGGACGTGGGGTCGTGGGAGGCGACGCAGGAAGCGCTGGCGCTGCTCAAGCTGCTCGCACTTGGCCGCGAGGAGATGGCGCGGGGCGACATGGTCCCGGCAGAGGGCCTGGCCGAACGCATCCGTTCGCGCTGACCGATGGCCGGGAAACGCGTCAGGGTCCGGCTGACCGTCGGCGCGGAGCACGATCTTTCGGGCCTCTATCGCCGGCGGCTGGCGCAGCGCGGTGCGGATGGCGAGGACGGCGCCGACGCGTTGCTCGACCGGGTCGTTGCTGCGATCGAGGGGCTGGCCGAATGGCTGGCGCGCGGGCCCGTTCCGCCGGAATTGGAAAGCCTCGGGATTCATGCCTATCGGCAGCTTTCCCTGCCGCCATTCCGATTGATATACCTGCCCGAGGAGGATGGCGAGGGGCCGGTCGTCACGGTCATGATCGTCGCCGATGCGCGGCGTGATTTTCGAATCCTGCTCGAAGAGCGGCTGCTGGGCGCCTGACGCTCTCCGCTGGGGTGACGTGATAGGGAACGGAGCCGTCAGGCTCCGCAAGGCCGAACGGAAAAACTCAGCCCTGGACGGCCTGGACGGCGGCGGCGGTCGACTTGGAGCCGTCCTTGTAGATGAAGCCGTTGACCGGATAGGCGGTGTTGCCGACCTTGCCGATCGGCGCGAACCAGACCTTCACCTTGCTCCAGTCGTTGTTCGGCGAGGCGTCGACGACGGTGACGTCGCGCTCGACCTGGCCACGGCGGCCGTTGATGATCGACCAGTTGGCGTGGGTGATCTTGATGACCCGGTCGCTGACGACCTGGGTGACGGTGGCGACATGGCCCGAGCGCATCGAGCCGATCGCCTTGAACACCAGCACCGCGCCGACCGCCGGCGTATCGCCGCGCAGATATTTGCCGACCGACTGGTTCCACCAGGAAGCGGCGGCGCCGAACAGCTGGATGCCGGAGAACATGCGGGCGAAGGGTGCGCACTGGAGCATTTGCGCATTGGCCGCGGTGGGCGCGAGAGTCATGCATGCAAGCAGCATGGAACCGACAATCGCGCGCATCGTTTTGGTCATCTGGTAGTTCCCCACCCGTCCCGTGAGCCTGTGACTGGCATCACAGACGCGCGCAGGGAACCCCGGCATGGTTGATGAAATCCTAACAAGCGGCGAGTCGTTTTCGTCGCGCGGTGACCTGCGACTTATCCACAGGTGGGTTGCTGCCAAGGTCGCGGGGCAGGGCTGGTGGAGCGCCAGTTGTGCAGTGCCTTGCACGGGCGATTCGCGAATCGACCGAATCTTCGGGCCGTCATGCTGAACTTGTTTCAGCATCCACTCTTCCGCGAATCGCGGTCAGGAGAGGAGCGGCTCCCGCAAGAAGCCGATGGTTCGAACCCCGCCTCCCGGTGGATGCTGAAACGAGTTCAGCATGACGGCGTGGGGAGGGGCGGTTCGGTTCAGCTCAACTCAACTCAACTCAGCTCAACTCAGCGGCACGCTGTCATATTGCACCGGCGCGCCGATCGCGGCGTTGGCGAGGGTGCCTTCCCACATCACGCGGTGGCCGCGGATGATCGTGCCGACCGGCTTGCCGGTGATGTCCATGCCGGTGAACGGCGACCAGCCGCAGCGCGAGGCGAGCCAGTCCTGCTCGATCGTCCAGCGCGCCTTGAGGTCGACGACGGTGAAGTCGGCGTCGTAGCCGAGCGCGATCCGGCCCTTGGTGCGCAGCCCGAAGACGCGCTGCGGCCCGGCCGAGGTCAGCTCGATCAGGTGCTGGAGCGTCAGCCGCCCCTGGGCGACATGGTCGAGCATCAGCGGCAGCAGGGTCTGGACGCCGGGCATGCCGCTCGGCGACGCCGGATAGGTCCTGGCCTTCTCCTCGATCGTGTGCGGCGCATGGTCGGAGCCGAGCACGTCGGGCACGCCCTGGCGCAGATAGCGCCACAGCCCGTCGCGGTGCGCGCCCGACCGGATCGGCGGGTTCATCTGCGCATGGGTGCCGAGCCGGGGATAGGCCTCCTCGCCGGCCAGCGTCAGGTGCTGCGGCGTCACCTCGCAGGTGGCGATGTCCTTGTTCGCGGCGATCAGCGCCAGCTCGTCGGGGGTGGTGATGTGGAGGATGTGGATCTTGCGCCCCGTCTCGCGCGCGAGACGCAGGATGCGGCGGGTGGCGAGCAGCGCGCTCTCGTCGTCGCGCCACACCGGATGGCTCGACGGATCGCCCTCGACCCGCTCGCCCTGGCGCGCGATCATCCGTTCCTCGTCCTCGGCATGGATCGCGACGCGGCGGCGGCCCGACCGCAGGACGCGGGCGAGATGCTCGTCCTCGGCGACCAGCAGGCTGCCGGTCGACGACCCCATGAAGATCTTCACGCCGGCGGTGCCGGGCAGCATCTCGAGCTCGGCCAGCGCCTCGGCATTGTCGGCGGTGGCGCCGACATAGAAGGCATGGTCGCACCACATCCGGTTCCTGGCGCGGGCCAGCTTGTCGGCGATCGCCTCGGCCGAATCGGTATTGGGCTTGGTGTTCGGCATCTCGAACACGGCGGTGACGCCGCCGAGCACCGCCGACCGGCTGCCCGATTCGAGATCCTCCTTCGCTTCCAGCCCCGGCTCGCGGAAATGGACCTGGCTGTCGATCACGCCCGGCAGCACGTCGAGCCCGGTGCAGTCGATCGTCTCGCCGGCGTCGCCCGCGACGCCGATCCCGGCGATCCTGCCGTCCTTGACGCCGACGTCGGCCCGGACGGGGCCGCCGACGGTCCACACGGTGCCGTTCCTGAGGATCATGTCGTAGCTGGGCATGGCGCTTTCCTTTTCGTCGCCCGCTTCCTACCTTCGCTCCATGTCCGGCACCACCCTTTCCGACCGCGCGCTGATCCGTCTCTCGGGACAGGGCGCGCGCGACTTCCTGCAAGGCCTCGTCACCAGCGACGTGGCGGGGCCGCTGCCCGTCTGGGCGGGGCTGCTGACGCCGCAGGGCAAGGCGCTGTTCGACTTCATCGTCTGGGCGGACGGGGACGACCTCCTGATCGATTGCGAGGCGGAGCAGGCCGACGCGCTGGCGAAGCGGCTGATGCTCTACCGGCTGCGCAAGCCGATCGCGATCGCGCGCGACGAGGGGCTCGCCGTCCACTGGGCGCCCGATGGCGAACGGGGTGCGCCCGACCCGCGCCTGGCCGCGCTCGGCCGCCGCTGGATCGCGTCCGCCGACGGCGCGGCCGAGGGCTGGCACGCGCATCGCCGCGCGCTCGGCGTGCCCGAGGGCGTCGCCGAGATCGGCTCGGACAGGAATCTCTGGCTCGAATGCAATGCCGACCTGCTGAACGGCGTCAGCTTCGCCAAGGGCTGCTATGTCGGGCAGGAGAACACCGCGCGGATGAACTGGCGCGCCAAGGTCAACCGGCGGCTGGTGATGCTGCCCGACGGCACGGTCGAGCGGCGGCCGGTCGACGGCCTCGATCCGGCGCTGATGTCCGGCTGGATGAGGGACGGGCTGGCGGAGAAAGCCTAGCCGGCTGCGTTCAGGCCGTTCGCTCGCGGTCGGCGCGGTCGATCGCGAGCAGCGAGACGCCGCGCGTCTCGGTCATGACCAGCGCGGAGACGAGGCTGATCACCCCCGCGCCCGCGACGTAGAGCGCGATCGGGTGCCAGCTGTCATAGGCGCGCAGCAGCGCGGCGCCGATCAGCGGCGCCCAGGACCCGGCGAAGATCGCCGTCACCTGATAGCCGAGCGACACCCCCGAATAGCGCATCCGGGTCGGGAACATCTCGGTCAGGATCGCGGGCTGCGGCGCGTACATCAGCGCGTGGACCGCCATGCCGATCATGATCCCGGCGAGGATGATCGGCGCCTGGCCGGTGTCGAACAGCGGGAAGGCGACGAACGGCCAGGCGATGGTGAGGCCCGCGCCGGCGATGTAGACCGGCTTGCGCCCGATCCGGTCGGCGAGCCGGCCGATCGACGGGATCAGCACGATGTGCAGCAGGTGCGCGCAGAACAGCAGCGCCAGGATCTCGGTCGTGTCGACGCCGATATGGGCGAGATAGGTGATCGAGAAGGTGACCACCATATAATAGAGGATGTTCTCCGCCACCCGCAGCCCCATCGCGGTGAACACGCCGCGCGGATAGTGGCGGAACACCTCGGCCACGCCATAGCCGGCGTCGGCGCGCTGCTCGGCCTCGGCCTTCGCCGCCTCGAAGATCGGCGAATCGCTGACCTTGGTGCGGATATAATAGCCGACCCCGACGATGATCACCGACAGCCAGAAGCCGACCCGCCAGCCCCAGGCGAGGAATTCGCCCTCGCTGAGCGTCGCGGACAGCAGCAGGAGGACGATCGTCGCGAGCAGGTTGCCCATCGGGATGCCCGCCTGCGGGAAGCTGCCCCAGAAGCCGCGGCTGCGATTGGGGCTGTGTTCGGTGACGAGCAGAACCGCGCCGCCCCATTCGCCGCCCAGCGCGAAGCCCTGGACGAAGCGCAGCAGCACCAGCAGCAGCGGCGCCCAATAGCCGATCGTCGCGAAGGTCGGCAGGCACCCCATCAGGAAGGTCGACGCGCCGATCAGGACGAGGCTGAACTGGAGCAGCGACTTGCGGCCGATGCGGTCGCCGACATGGCCGAACACGATCCCGCCCAGCGGCCGGGCGATGAAGCCCACCGCATAGGTGCCGAAGGCGGCGATGATGCCGTCCAGCTCGTTGCCGGTCGGCGGGAAGAACAGCTTGCCGAACACCAGCGTCGCGGCGGTGCCGTAGAGGAAGAACTCGTACCATTCGACGACGGTGCCCGCCATCGACGCGCCGACGATCTTGCGGAGATAGGGAAGGTCGGCGCTTTGCTCGTGCTGCATCTCGATCGGCTCTCCCCTCGCGTCGAACGATCTGTAGGGCGTCGATGCGCGTTGGACCAGCGCCGCGTCAGGCGGCCTGCGACGCCTCGTCGAGCCAGCCGCGCTCGCGCAGCAGCGCCACCCGGTTGCGCGCCACCGGCACCCGCAGCCCGTTGACCAGGATCAGGCCGACCGAGCGGCCGTCGCGCTGCCAGCCGCGCACCGCGTCGCGCGCCACCCACCAGGACCGGTGGACCTGCAGCCCGCGCCGCTCGTCGAGCGCCTCGACGATGTCGCGCAGCACCCCATGGTGGAGGACCGACCGGCCGTGCAGGTGGATGCGGACATGATGGTCCTCCATCTGCAGGCACAGCGCGTTGGCGAGGAGGTGATCGGGCAGCTCCGGGGCGGGGCCGCGCGCCTCCACCGGATCGGCCGCGTCGGCCGGCGCTCTGCCGGGGACCATCCGGCCGCGCCACGCCGCGAGCAGGCGCGTCCGGCCGAGCTCGACCCAGAGCAGCCCGGCCATCGCCGGCAGCGCGACGACGATCGTCAGCCCATACCATTCGAGCGTGCGCATCCCCGCCGCCCGCACCGGCCAGAACAAATGGGTGCCGATCGCGCCGAGCATGGCCAGCGGCACGCAGGCGACCAGGATCACCGCGACGCCCGAGAAGAGCGGCGGAAGTCCTCGGCGCGGCCCCAGCGCCAGCGCCGCGACGACGCAGGGCCAGAGCAGCAGGCTGCCGAACCAGAACAGCAGCGTCCAATAGGCGATCCGGGTGAACAGGTGCGAGGCATAGCTGCCGAACGGCCCGATCAGGCCGAATTCGAGCCCGGCCAGCGTCGCCCATCCGAGCACGCTCGCCCAGCGTTCGGGGCGCTTGAGGAGGTCGTCCAGCTCCATCGGCGTTTTTTGTGCCAAGCGCCGCGCCGGGGCAAGAGCCAAGCGCATGCCGCCCGCCCCGTCCTCCGTTGCGCCCATGCGCCCGCCGGCCCGTTCGCCCGTTCGCGAAGGATCGCTCGCCTCGCGCCCGGATCGTCGTCTACCCGCGATCTCCGAATCGGCGGATGTTTCCCTCTCCCCGGAAATCGCTTTAAGCAGATGCGACGCGGGATTGAGCGGAGGCGGCCGATGCGGGCGAGGAAGGCGAAGGCGGCGGTCCGGGCGTGGATCGGGGCGGTCGGCTGGCTTCTCCTTGCCGCGCGGGCGGCGGCGGCGCCTCTGGAGGTGACGCCCCCGCCGCCCGCCGATCCGCTGACGGTCGCGATCCACACCGAGGATGCCGATCGCTTCGCGCGGCTGTTCGCGGCGACCGGCGGCAAGCCGACCGCCGCGCAGCTCCGCAAGGACTATCTCGACGGCGCCAGCTACGGCGTGTCGGTGTTCACGCCGGGACGGATCGTCGATGCCGACCGGCTGGCCAGGGCGATCGCGCGCGACCCCGCCGCCTATGAGCGGGCGATCCGCGTCTGCCTGCCCGCCGCCAGGGCGGCGGTGGGCGACCTGCGGGCGATCTACCTGGCGCTGCACGGGCTGCTCCCCGATCGCGCCCTGCCGCAGATCTACCTCGTCTTCGGGGCGGGCAATTCGGGCGGCACGGCGGGCCCCGGCGCGCAGGTGCTGGGGCTCGAGGTGCTGTGCGCGCAGGAGCAGGACGCCGACGGCTTCCGCGCGCTGCTGCGCCGCTTCTTCGCGCATGAGACGGTCCACACCCTGCAGCGCGACCGCGCGAGCCAGGGCCCCGACCCGCTGCTGACCGGCGCGCTGGAGGAGGGCGCCGCCGATTTCGTCGCGGCGATCGTCACCGGCCAGGTGCCCGACCCCGAGCGCGCCGCCTGGGCCGCCCCGCGCGAGGCCGAGCTATGGGCCGAGTTCCGCAAGGACATGGCGGCGACGCACGGCGTCGACCTGGACGCCGATCCCGCGCCGGCCGCGGCGATCGCCGCTTTCCGGCGCTGGCTCGGCAATTACAAGAACGCCCCGCCGGGCTGGCCCTACGAGCTGGGCTATTGGGTCGGCATGCGCATCTGGCAGAGCTATTACGACGCCGCCGCCGACAAGCGGCAGGCGATCCGCGACATGCTCGGTTTCGACGATGCCGCGACGATGCTGGAACGCAGCGGCTATGCCGGGGGCGCGAAGCCGGCCGCGATGTGAATCGGCCGGGCAGCGATCGCGTCTTCGCTCCGGCCCGCCGGCATCCTGGGAAACGCCCTCCGATACCTTGCCAGTCCAGCCCGGTTGGCGTACCGGAGCGCCCGTCAGTCCAAGGCCGAATTACCGCCGGTTGGCGCCGTTTGCGCCATGCTCCGCGCACTTCATGGGGTTGGGAACATTATGAGCATCTACCTGGATTATCTCGCCGAAATCGAAAGCAGGAAAATTCAGGGGCTTGCGCCCAAGCCGATCGACGACGGCGGCCTCGTCTTCGAGATCATCGCCATCATCAGGGATGCCGGCAGCGAGCACCGGGCCGATGCGCTCAAATTCTTCATCTACAACACGCTGCCCGGCACGACGAGCGCCGCGGCGGTCAAGGCCGGTTTCCTGAAGCAGATCATCCTGGGCGACGCGGTCGTGCCCGAGATCACGCCCGCCTTCGCGCTCGAGCTGCTGTCGCACATGAAGGGCGGCCCGTCGGTCGAGGTGCTGCTCGACATCGCCCTCGGCGACGCCCCCGCGATCGCCGCGCTGGCGGGCGAGGTGCTGAAGACCCAGGTCTTCCTCTACGACGCCGACATGCACCGGCTGAGCGAAGCCTTCGGCGCCGGCAACGCCATCGCCAGGGACATCCTCGAGAGCTACGCCAAGGCGGAGTTCTTCACCAAGCTGCCCGAGGTCGAGGACGAGATCGAGGTCGTCACCTTCATCGCCGGCGAAGGCGATATCTCGACCGATCTCCTGTCCCCCGGCAACCAGGCGCATTCGCGCTCGGACCGAGAGCTGCACGGCCAGTGCATGATCTCGCCCGAGGCGCAGCAGGCGATCGTCGCGCTGAAGGCGCAGCACCCCGGCAAGCGCGTGATGCTGATCGCCGAGAAGGGCACGATGGGCGTGGGCTCGTCGCGCATGTCGGGCGTGAACAACGTGGCGCTGTGGACCGGCAAACAGCAGAGCCCCTATGTGCCTTTCGTCAATTACGCGCCGGTCGTCGCGGGCACCAACGGCATCTCGCCGATCTTCGCGACCACCGTCGACGTGACCGGCGGCATCGGCATCAACCTGAAGAACTGGGTCAAGCAGACCGGCCCGGACGGCAACCCGATCCTGAACAATGACGGCAATCCGGTCCTGGAGGAGAAATTCTCGGTCGAGACCGGCACCGTCCTCAAGATCGACGTCAGGAACAAGAAGCTGCGCGGCGAGGACGGCGCGGAGCTGGTCGACATCGCTTCTTCGTTCACCCCGCAGAAGATGGAATTCATGAAGGCCGGCAGCTCCTATGCCATCGTCTTCGGCAAGAAGCTCCAGACCTTCGCGGCCCGCACCCTCGGGGTCGAGCCGGTTCCGGTCTTCGCGGCGAACAAGGAGATCACCGTCGAGGGCCAGGGCCTGACCGCGGTCGAGAAGATCTTCAACCGCAACGCCGTCGGCGTGACGCCGGGCAAGGTGCTGCACGCGGGTTCGGACGTGCGCGTCAAGGTCAACATCGTCGGTTCGCAGGACACCACCGGGCTGATGACCGCGCAGGAGCTCGAGGCGATGGCGGCGACCGTCATCTCGCCGCTCGTCGACGGCGCCTATCAGTCGGGCTGCCACACGGCATCGGTGTGGGACAAGAAGGCGCAGGCGAACATCCCGAAGCTGATGTCCTTCATGAACAATTTCGGCCTGATCACCGCGCGCGACCCGAAGGGCGCCTATCATCCGATGACGGACGTGATCCACAAGGTGCTGAACGACATCACCGTGGACGACTGGGCGATCATCATCGGCGGCGACAGCCACACCCGCATGTCCAAGGGCGTGGCCTTCGGCGCGGACTCGGGCACCGTCGCGCTGGCGCTCGCCACCGGCGAGGCGACCATGCCGATCCCGCAATCGGTGAAGGTGACGTTCAAGGGCAAGATGCAGCCGCATATGGACTTCCGCGACGTGGTGCATGCCACCCAGGCGCAGATGCTCCAGCAGTGCGGCGGCGAGAATGTCTTCCAGGGCCGCATCATCGAAGTCCATATCGGGACGCTGCTGGCCGACCAGGCCTTCACCTTCACCGACTGGACGGCCGAGATGAAGGCCAAGGCCTCGATCTGCATCTCGGACGACGAGACGCTGATCGGATCGCTGGAGATCGCCAAGGCGCGCATCCAGATCATGATCGACAAGGGCATGGACAATGCGGCCGGCACGCTGGCGAACCTGATCGCCAAGGCCGACACCCGCATCGCCGAGATCCGCCTGGGCGAGAAGCCCGCGCTGTCGCCTGACGACAATGCCAAATATTTCGCCGAGATCGTCGTCGATCTCGACGTGATCGACGAGCCGATGATCGCCGATCCGGACGTCAACAACCCCGACGTCTCGAAGCGCTATACCCACGACACGATCCGTCCGGTGTCCTATTATGGCGGCACCAAGAAGGTCGACCTGGGCTTCATCGGCTCGTGCATGGTGCACAAGGGCGACATGAAGATCCTCGCGCAGATGTTGAAGAACATCGAGGCGGCGGAAGGCAAGGTCGAGTTCAAGGCGCCGCTCGTCGTCGCTCCGCCGACCTACAACATCGTCGATGAGCTCAAGGCCGAAGGCGACTGGGAGATCCTGCAGAAATATTCGGGTTTCGAGTTCGACGACGAGAATCCGAAGGCGGCCAGCCGGACCGAATATGAGAATATCCTCTATCTCGAGCGTCCGGGCTGCAACCTCTGCATGGGCAACCAGGAGAAGGCCGCCAAGGGCGACACCGTCCTCGCCACCTCGACCCGCCTGTTCCAGGGCCGCGTCGTCGAGGACAGCGCCAACAAGAAGGGTGAGTCGCTGCTGGCGTCGACCCCGGTCGTGGTGCTGTCGACGATCCTCGGCCGCACGCCGAGCGCCGACGAGTATAAGGCGGCCGTCGACGGGATCGACCTGACCAAGTTCGCGCCGCCCAAGGCGGCGTAGGCAGAGCGGGCCTGCTTCCTTCTCCCCTCCCGCTTGCGGGAGGGGCCGGGGGTGGGCCTCCGAAGCCACAAAGGTAGAAGCGCGACCCTCCGGGCCGCGCGCCCACCCCTGACCCCTCCCGCAAGCGGGAGGGGGATTATTCCTTCTTACGCCGCCAGCTTGCGCAGCACGTACTGGAGGATGCCGCCGTTGAGGAAATATTCGAGCTCGTTGACGGTATCGATCCGGCAGCGGGTCTCGAAGCTCTCGGTCGAGCCGTCGGCGCGGGTGAGCTTGACGCTGACGGTCTGGCGCGGGCGCAGGCCGGCGACATCGTCGATCGAGAAGGTCTCGGTGCCGTCGAGCTTGAGCGTGTTGCGGTCGATCCCTTCCGCGAACTGCAGCGGCAGCACGCCCATGCCGACCAGGTTCGAGCGGTGGATGCGCTCGAAGCTCTCGGCGATGACGGCGCGGACGCCGAGCAGGTTGGTGCCCTTCGCCGCCCAGTCGCGCGACGATCCGGTGCCATATTCCTTGCCCGCGACGACGACCAGCGGGGTGCCCTCGGCCTTGTACTTCATCGCCGCGTCGTAGATCGCCATCACCTCGCCCGAGGGGATGTGCTTGGTCAGGCCGCCCTCGATGCCGGGAATCATCTGGTTCTTGATGCGGATGTTGGCGAAGGTGCCGCGCATCATGACCTCATGGTTGCCGCGGCGCGCGCCGTAGCTGTTGAAGTCGGCCTTGGTGACCTGGTGCTCGGTCAGGTAGCGGCCCGCCGGGCTGTCGACCTTGATCGATCCGGCCGGGCTGATGTGGTCGGTGGTGATCGAGTCGGCGAAGATGGCGAGCGGACGCGCCTCGACGATGTCCCGCACCGGGGCCGGGGTCATCGACATGCCCTCGAAATAGGGCGGGTTGGCGACATAGGTCGAACCCGCGCGCCAGGCGTAGGTGTCCGACCCCTCGACGTCGATCGCCTGCCAGTTCTTATCGCCCTGGAAGACGTTGGCGTAGCGGCTGGAGAACATCTCGCTGTCGATCGCGGCGGCGACGGTGTTGGCGACCTCCGCCGTGGTCGGCCAGATGTCCTTCAGATAGACCGGCTTGTCGTCGGACGAGGTGCCGATCGGCTCCTGCGTGATGTCCCTGGCGGTGGTGCCGAACAGCGCATAGGCGACGACCAGCGGCGGCGACGCCAGATAGTTGGCGCGCACGTCGGGCGAGACGCGGCCCTCGAAGTTGCGGTTGCCGGAGAGGACGGCCGAGGCGACGAGGTCGTTGCCGTTGATCGCCTTCGAGATCGGATCGGGCAGCGGGCCCGAATTGCCGATGCAGGTGGTGCAGCCATAGCCGACCAGGTTGAAGCCGATCGCGTCGAGGTCCTTCTGGAGCCCGGCCTTTTCGAGATAGTCGGTGACGACCTGCGACCCCGGGGCGAGCGAGGTCTTGACCCAGGGCTTCGCCTTGAGGCCGAGCGCGTTCGCCTTGCGGGCGACCAGGCCGGCGGCGACCAGCACCGACGGGTTGGAGGTGTTGGTGCAGCTGGTGATCGCGGCGATCACGACGTCGCCATGGCCGATGTCGAAGCCGGTGCCCTCGACGGCGACGCGCTTGTCGGCTTCGTCGCCCTTCTTGTAGCCGGTCGCCAGCTCGCTGTTGAAGCCTTCGTCGACCGAGGCGAGCAGGACGCGGTCCTGCGGGCGCTTCGGGCCGGCGAGCGACGGCTGGACGGTCGACATGTCGAGGTGCAGCGTGTCGGTGAACACCGGATCGGCCGCGGTCGCGTCGCGCCAGAAGCCCTGTTCCTTGGCATAGGCCTCGACCAGCGCGACGGTCTCGGCCGAGCGGCCGGTGAGGCGCATGTAGACGAGGGTCGCGTCGTCGATCGGGAAGAAGCCGCAGGTCGCGCCATATTCGGGCGCCATGTTGGCGATGGTCGCGCGGTCGGCGAGCGACAGCGCGTCGAGGCCGGGGCCGTAGAATTCGACGAAGCGGCCGACCACGCCCTTGGCGCGCAGCATCTGGGTGACGGTCAGCACCAGGTCGGTCGCGGTGATGCCCTCGGTGAGGGTGCCCGACAGCTTGAAGCCGACCACCTCGGGGATCAGCATCGACACCGGCTGGCCGAGCATCGCCGCCTCGGCCTCGATGCCGCCGACGCCCCAGCCGAGCACGCCCAGGCCGTTGATCATCGTGGTGTGGCTGTCGGTGCCGACGCAGGTGTCGGGATAGGCGACCTCGACGCCCGAGCCGTCGGCCGAGCTCCACACCGCCTGGGCGAGGTTCTCGAGGTTGACCTGGTGGCAGATGCCGGTGCCCGGGGGGACGACCTTGAAGTTGTTGAGCGCCTTCGACCCCCAGCGGAGGAATTCGTAGCGCTCGCCGTTGCGGGCATATTCGAGCGCGACATTCTCGTCGAACGCCTTGGGGCTGCCGAAGCTGTCGACCATCACCGAATGGTCGATGACCAGGTGGACGGGGACGAGCGGGTTGATCTTCTGCGCGTCGCCGCCGAGCGTGTTCATCGCGTCGCGCATCGCCGCCAGGTCGACGACGCAGGGAACGCCGGTGAAGTCCTGCATTAGCACGCGGGCCGGGCGATACTGGATCTCCCGTTCGGACGTGCGCTCCTTCTGCCAGTCGACGATCGCCTGGACGTCCTCGGTGGTGACGGTGGTGCCGTCCTCGAAGCGGAGCAGGTTCTCCAGCAGCACCTTCATCGAGAAGGGCAGGCGGGAGATGTCGCCGAGCTGCCCGGCCGCCTTGGCGAGCGAATAATAGGCATAATGCTTGCCGTCGACGTTGAGGGTGGAACGAGTCTTGAGAGTGTCCTGACCGACGGCCGTCATGGCTGAGCCCCTATGCTGCGATTGCGAGAGTCGAGCCGGGGTATAGCGACGGGGGGCTGGCAGTAAAAGTGTCCCGGCGGTCGGTCATGCGCACGCGCGCCGTCCCGGCGGCGCTATCGCATCCGATATCGCCGTCCCCCTATGGGGGCGAAGGGAGGCCGCGACCCTGTCCGGGCGAGCCGCTTCCGGGTCGGTGAAGGGTCAGGCGGCCTCGATCGGCCGGCCGAGATCGGCGAAGGCCTGCGCCACCGCCTGCGCGCTCGACAATATGCCCAGCGCCCGGTCGACCCCGCAGAGCTGGCAGAGCCGCTGGTGCGCCGCCACCGGCTGCTCGCGCGCCGTCGCGACCGCGCCGAGCAGGACCGATTCCGCCAGCGTCATGCGGCAACAGCAGGACGGCGCGATCATGATCGAGCGCTGCGAGGCGCGCGCCAGTTCCGCCATCAGCGCGCGCGACAGCACCAGCGGCCGGCGGAAGGACAGGCCGAACGCGCCGATCAGCAGGCTGACCGCATAGGCGTCGCCCAGCCCGCCCACGCCCATCCTGCGCACCGTCTGCAGGAACAGCAGCGCGCCGCTGTCGTCGGGCGCGCCATGGGGCAGCAGGCTGGCGGTCGATGCGGCGGTTCCTTCGGACATGCACTTCTCTCCCTCTCGGCAAGGGGAAAAGAGCATGTCTGATATTGCGAGTCAATCGCAATAAAATGCTGCGCTGCGACTGAAGGGAGAGAGGAGACGAGATCGAGGCAGGAGCCGCCCGAGATGCCGGCCTCCGCCGGCATGACGATGGGGGGCCTCAGTCGATCACCGTCCCGTTCGCCTCCAGCGCTTTGCCCGCGAGGTAGAGCGAGCCGCCGATCAGCACCATCGGCGGGACGTCGCCGGCGTCGGCCGCGATCGTCGCGAGGGCTTCCTCGAAGCCGGTCGCGGCGTCGGCGGCGAAGCCGGCGAGGCGGGCGGTGTCGGCGAGGGTCACGGGGGCGTGGTGCTCGTGGCCTGGCACCGGCACCATGTGGAAATGCGCCGGCACCCGGCCCATCGCGGCCAGGAAGCCGCCGGCGTCCTTGTTGGCGAGCAGGCCGAGGACGATGTGGAGCGGCCGCTCGGGCGCGACATGGCCGCGCAGGAAATCGCCGATCACCCGCCCCGCCGAGGGGTTGTGGCCGCCGTCGATCCACAGGTCCGATCCGGGCGGCAGCCGGTCGAGCAGCGCGCCGCCGCGCAGGTGCTGGAGCCGCGCCGGCCAGTCGGCCCAGCCCATCGCCGCGCGCAGCGCCGAGGCGGGGATCGCGATCGCGTCCTGGTGGCGCAGCATCGCCACCGCCAGAGCGGCGTTCATCGCCTGGTGCTGGCCGGCGAGCCCGGGCAGCGGCAGGTCGAGCTTGCCCTGCGCGTCGCGATAATGGAGCCGGCCCTGATAGGCGGCGGCGTCCCACGAGCCGCCCTTGACGTGCCACTCGGCGCCCGCCTCGCGGATCGCGCGGCCGATCTCGTTGGCGACGGTGGCGGGATAATGGAGCGTCAGGATCGGCACGCCCGGCTTGGCGATGCCGGCCTTCTCCGCCGCGATCGCCTCGATCGTGTCGCCGAGGAAGCTCTGATGGTCGAGCCCGAGCTGGGCGATGCCGCAGACCAGCGGATCGGCGATGACGTTGGTCGCGTCGAGCCGGCCGCCCAGCCCGACCTCGACGATGCAGGCGTCGGCGGGGGTGCGGCTGAAGGCGAGGAAGGCGGCGGCGGTCGTCACCTCGAAGAAGCTCGCGCCGATCCCTTCGGAGACGTCGAGCACCTCGGCGAGCAGCGCGGCGAGCGCGGCGTCCTCGATCAGCGATCCCGCGATGCGGATGCGCTCGTTGAAGCGGATCAGGTGCGGGCTGGTGAAGACGTGCGCGCTCATCCCCGCCGCCTCGATCGCGGCGCGCAGATAGGCGCAGGTCGATCCCTTGCCGTTGGTGCCGGCGACGTGGAACACCGGCGGCAGCGCGCGTTCGGGATTGCCGAGCCGATCGCACAGCCGCGCGATCCGGTCGAGCCCGAGGATGTCGGCGCCCGGCGACAGCCGCCACAGCCGGTCGAGCTGCGCCTGGACGGCGGGATCGGTGGAGACGGCGTGGTCGGGCATGGAGGGTGGGCCTGTTCCCTGGACTGGCGGCGTCATCCCGGCGGAGGCCGGGATCTCAGGAGAGGAGGTGCCGCTTTTGCCTCCCGAGATTCCGGCCTCCGCCGGAACGACGAATGGGGGAAGGGCGAGAGTCTTCCGCTAGGCCGCCTTCTTCCCCGGGCAGAGATAGTCGATCAGCCGCGCCAGCTCGGCGCGCAGGTCGTGGCGCTTGACGACCATGTCGAGCATGCCGTGCTCGAGCAGATATTCGGCGCGCTGGAAGCCCTCGGGCAGCTTCTCGCGGATCGTCTGCTCGATCACGCGCTGGCCGGCGAAGCCGATCAGCGCGCCCGGCTCTGCGATCTGGATGTCGCCGAGCATCGCGTAGGAGGCGGTGACGCCGCCGGTCGTCGGATCGGTCATCACGACGATATAGGGCAGGCCGGCCTCGCGGAGCTGGGCGATGGCGACGGTGGTCCGGGGCATCTGCATCAGCGAGAGGATGCCCTCCTGCATGCGCGCGCCGCCCGCCGCGGTGAAGATGACGTAAGGGCACTGGTCGGCGATCGCCGCCTGGACGCCCGCGACGAAGGCGGCGCCGACCGCGAGGCCCATCGACCCGCCCATGAAGGCGAAGTCCTGCACCCCGACGACCGCCTTGAATCCCTCGATCGTGCCGCGCGCGTTGATCAGCGCGTCCTGCTCGCCGGTCTTGGCGCGCGCTTCCTTCATGCGGTCGGTGTAGCGCTTCGAATCGCGGAACTTGAGCGGGTCCTCGCGCACCTGCGGGGCGGGCAGCAGCGTGTAGACGCCGCCGTCGAACAGCTGGTCGAAGCGCGCGTCGGGGCCGATCCGGCCGTGATGGCCGCATTTCGGGCAGACCGACAGATTCTCCTCATATTCCTTGGCGAAGATCATCTGCTGGCACGACGGGCATTTGTGCCAGAGATTGTCCGGGCTCTCGCGCTTGGCGATGAACGGGATCTTCTTGCGGACGCTGTCGAGCCAGCTCATGCGGCCTTCTCCTGGGCGGCGCGGCGCAGCGCCGCGCTGAGGGTGGCGGTGAAATCGCGGACCGGGCCCGCGGCGGCGGCGCCATGCTCGCCGATCAGGTCGACGATCGCCGAACCGACGACGACGCCGTCGGCGACGCGGCCGATCGCCTCGGCCTGCTCGGGCCCGCGCACACCGAAGCCGACCGCGACCGGCAGGTCGGTCGCCGCCTTGAAGCGCGCGACCGCCGCCTCGATGCTGGCCTGTCCGGCCTGCTGCATGCCGGTGATCCCCGCCACCGAGACATAATAGAGGAAGCCCGACGCGCCCTCCAGCACCGCCGGCAGCCGGGCGGCGTCGGTGGTCGGGGTGGCGAGGCGGATCGGGGCGACCCCGGCCGCGCGCAGCGCCGGGCCGAGCGCGCCGTCCTGCTCGGGCGGGATGTCGACGCAGATTACCCCGTCGACCCCGGCCTTGGCGGCCTCGGCGGCGAACCATTCGGGGCCGCGCCGGACCATCGGATTGGCATAGCCCATCAGCACCAGCGGCACCGAGGGGTGGCGCTGGCGGAAGGCGGCGGCGATCGCCAGCAGGTCGGCGGTGGTCGTCCCCGCGCCGAGCGCGCGGAGGTTGGCGCGCTGGATCGCCGGGCCGTCGGCCATCGGATCGGTGAAGGGCATGCCCAGCTCGATCACGTCGGCGCCGCCCGCGACCAGCGCGTCGAGGATCGGTCCCATGTCGCCGGGGGTCGGATCGCCGCCGGTGACGAAGGTGACGAGCGCGGCCCGCCCCTCGGCGCGGGTGCGGGCGAAGGTCTCGGCGAGGCGGGTCATCGCTCCCACTCCCCTTCAGGGGAGGGGGCCGGGGGGTGGGGGAGTCGTGCGGTCAATGCCGAGGACGCTCGCTTCGCTCGCGACCCACCCCCGGCCCCTCCCTTGAAAGGGAGGGGGGAAAGAAGAAGATGCCTCATATCTCGACCCCCAGCGCGGCGGCGACGGTGAAGATGTCCTTGTCGCCGCGGCCCGACAGGTTGAGGACGATCAGCTGGTCCTTGCCCATCGTCGGCGCGAGCTTCTCGACCGCCGCCAGCGCGTGCGCCGATTCGAGAGCGGGGATGATCCCTTCCAGCCGGGCGAGCCGCTGGAAGCTGGCGAGCGCCTCGGCGTCGGTGACGGGGTGATATTCGGCGCGGCCGATCTCGTGCAGCCAGCTATGTTCGGGGCCGATCCCCGGATAGTCGAGCCCGGCCGAGATCGAGTGCGCCTCGGTGATCTGGCCGTCATCGTCCTGGAGCAGATAGGTGCGGTTGCCGTGGAGCACGCCGGGCGACCCGCCGGCGAGGCTGGCGGCATGCTTGTCGGTGTCGAGCCCTTCGCCCGCCGCCTCGACCCCGATCATCCGCACTCCGGCGTCGTCGAGGAAGGGGTGGAACAGGCCGATCGCGTTGGAGCCGCCGCCGACCGCCGCGATCAGCATGTCGGGCAGGCGCCCCTCGGCCTCCAGGATCTGCGCGCGCGCCTCGTGGCCGATCACCGACTGGAAGTCGCGGACCAGCTCGGGATAGGGATGGGGGCCGGCGGCGGTGCCGATGATGTAGAAGGTGTCGTGGACGTTCGCGACCCAGTCGCGCAGCGCCTCGTTCATCGCATCCTTGAGCGTCTGCGCGCCCGAGGTGACGGCGTTCACCTCGGCGCCGAGCAGCTTCATGCGGAACACGTTGGGCTGCTGCCGCGCGACGTCGACCGCGCCCATGAAGATGGTGCAGGGCAGGCCGAAGCGCGCCGCGACGGTGGCGGTGGCGACGCCGTGCTGGCCGGCGCCAGTCTCGGCGATGATCCGGGTCTTGCCCATGCGGCGGGCGAGCAGGATCTGGCCGATGCAGTTGTTGATCTTGTGCGCGCCGGTGTGGTTCAGCTCCTCGCGCTTCAGGTAGATCTTCGCGCCGCCGAGATGCTCGGTCAGCCGCTCGGCATAATAGAGCGGGCTCGGCCGGCCGACATAATGGCGCATCAGGTCGTCGAGCTCGGCCCGGAAGGCGGGGTCGGCCTGCGCCGCGCGATATTCGCGTTCGAGGTCGAGGATCAGCGGCATCAGCGTCTCGCTGACGTAGCGGCCGCCGAACTGGCCGAACTGGCCCTGCTCGTCGGGACCGTTCCTCAGCGTGTTGGGACGCGGGCTGGCATTTGGGGCGTTCATAATGTCGCGACCCGTTGGAGGAAGGCGGCGATCTTGTCCACCGCCTTGATGCCCGGCGCGCTTTCGACGCCCGAGGAGATGTCGATCAGCCGGGCGCCGGTGCGGCCCGCCGCGTCGGCGACGTTGTCGGCGTCGATCCCGCCCGACAGCGCCCAGCGCTGCGGGTGGCGGAAGCCGTCGAGCAGCGCCCAGTCGAAGCGCAGTCCCATGCCGCCGGGCAGGGTGCCCTCGGGCGTCTTGGCGTCGTAGAGGATCAGGTCGGCGACCGGGCGGTAGCGCGCGGCGGCGTCGAGATCGGCGCGGGTGCGGACCGGCACGGCCTTCCAGACCGCGACGCCGGGATGGCGCGCGGCGAGCGCGGCGAGCCGCTCGGGCGGCTCGTGGCCGTGGAGCTGGACCGTGTCGATCCCGCCGATGCGGATCGCCTGGTCGACCACCGCCTCTTCGGGATCGACGAACACGCCGACCCGGCCGACATGGCGCGGCAGCCGCATGGTCAGCGACGCCGCCTGTTCGAAGGTGACGTGGCGCGGGCTTTTCGGGAAGAAGACGAAGCCGGCATGGCTGGCGCCGTGGCGCACGGCGGCATCCACCGCGTCCGGTGTCGAAAGCCCGCAGATCTTGGCGGTCACGCGCTGCATGGCGCGCATGTCGGCCCCTCGGGGCGCCGCGTCAACCTTCGTCGACGGCGCCTGTCCCCAGAATCGTTGGGATGACGGGGAGCGGGGTCACTCCTCGACCAGGTCGCTCTCGATGCAGCCGAGCCAGCCGAGGCCGCGATAGGTCTCGTAGCCGGGGGTCAGCGCGAAGGCGACCAGCTTGCCGCCCTGGCTGTAATAGCCGCTCTCGCGCCGGTCGGTCTGGAGCGGATAATGGCCGGTGCAGATGCCCTGTCCGTCCGACGCGGCGATGATGCGATGGCCGGCGTCGAGCAGCATCAGCCGCGCGGTCGCGCGCTCGGCCGGCGACAGGCCGATGCCGTCGAGCACCGCCGCCGCCTGCGGCGCCCAGTCGAAGAAGATGCCGAGCGCGCCGATCGCGGTGCCGCGGCTGTGGCCGCCGGCGCGGACAGCGGTCGAATAGGTCGCGACCTGGGCGTCGCCGAGGGTCGGGTTGGCGGCGATGTCGCAGACCCGGAATTCGTCGCCGGTCCGGGTGGTCATCGCGGCGCGGAACCAGTCCTCGTGCGAGACGTCCTGGCCGATCGCGTCGGGATAGCGGTCGGGGCGTCCGGTCGCGATCACCCGGCCGCTCCGGTCGGCGATCCACAGGTCGAGATAGACGGTGTAGGAGCGCAGGATCGTCGCCAGCCTCTCGGTGGCGTGGGCGACGGTGGCGCGGGTCGGGTCCTCCAGCACCTGCGTCACCGAGCTGTCGGTCGCCCACCAGCGCACGTCGCACGAGCGTTCGTAGAGGTTGCGGTCGATGATCTCGACCGCCGAGCGGGCGAGGTCGGTGTGGCGGGTGCCCTTGAAGTCGATCAGCATCTGGCTGCCCGCGGTGCGCAGCGAGGCGATGTTGGAGGCGATCGCCGAGCGCAGCTCCCCGCCGATCCCCGAGATCGCGCTGGCGAGCGCGCCGAGCTCCTGCGCCACCACCGAGAAGGCGCGGCCCGCCTCGCCGGCGCGAGCGGCCTCCAGCCGGGCGTTGATCGCCAGCATTCCGGTCTGCTTCATCACCCGGTCGATGCGATCGACCTTTTCTTCCGTGACGCGCGAGACCTCATAGGCCAGGCGCAATATATCGTCCTGCATGCGGGGTCCCCCCGATTCGACCTCGTTTGCGGCACCCTCCGCATCATGCTGATGGCAATTGGCTGCTCTTTCGGTGGAACATGTGGGTGGAAATGGTGAATAATCGGTAAGTGGGAGCGGGGATTCCGGCTGGAATCCGCCGTTCGCCGCGCTGCAATATGGAGAATCGATCGATGACGGAGGCCAAAGCCGCCTGGAACGCCCTTCGCGACACCCCGGCGACCAGCCTGACCGAGCTGTTCACCAACGAGCCCGACCGGCTGTCGCGGCTGTCGATGGAAGAGGCCGGCATCCTGTTCGACTTCTCCAAGACGCACCTGTCGGCGGCGCTGATCGACCGCTTCGCCGCGCTGGCCGAGGCGAGCGGCTTCGCGGCGCGGCGCGACGCGCTGTTCGCGGGGGCGGCCGTCAACGTCACCGAGGACCGCGCCGCAGAGCATCCCGCCGAACGCGGCCAGGGCGCGCCCGACAGCGTCGCCCGCGCGCGCGGCTTCCATGCCCGGATGCGCGGCATGATCGACGCGATCGAGGCCGAGGTGTTCGGCCCGATCCGCCACATCCTCCATGTCGGCATCGGCGGATCGGCGCTCGGCCCGGACCTGCTGGTCGACGCGCTCGGCCGCGACGCCGGCCGCTACGAGGTCGCGGTGGTCTCGAACGTCGACGGCGCCGCGCTCGACGCGGTGTTCCGCCGCTTCGATCCGCAGGCGACGCTGCTCGTCGTCGCGTCGAAGACCTTCACCACCACCGAGACGATGCTCAACGCCCGCTCGGTGCTCGCCTGGATGGAGGAGGACAATGTCGAGGACCCCTATTCGCGCGTGATCGCGCTGACCGCCGCGCCCGAGAAGGCGGTCGAATGGGGAATCGACGAGACCCGTATCCTGCCCTTCTCCGAAAGCGTCGGCGGGCGCTATTCGCTGTGGTCGTCGATCGGCTTCCCGGTTGCGCTCGCGCTCGGCTGGGACGCGTTCGAGGAGCTGCTGGAGGGGGCTGCGGCGATGGACCGCCATTTCCGGCTGGCGCCGCCCAGCGCCAACATCCCGCTGCTCGCCGCCTTCGTCGACCAATATTATTCGGTGCTGCGCGGCGCCGAGACGCGCGCCGTCTTCGCCTATGACGAACGGCTGCGGCTGCTGCCTTCCTATCTCCAGCAGCTCGAAATGGAATCGAACGGCAAGGGGGTGAAGGCCGACGGATCGCCGGTCGACGGCCCGACCGCGGCGATCACCTGGGGCGGGGTCGGCACCGATGCGCAGCATGCGGTGTTCCAGCTCCTCCACCAGGGGACGCGGCTGGTGCCGGTCGAGTTCGTCGCGGCGATCGAGCCCGACCATGTCCTCGACGACGCGCATCACCGCACCCTGCTGGTCAACTGCTTCGCGCAGGGGGCGGCGCTGATGGCGGGCCGCGACAATGGCGATCCGGCGCGCGCCTATCCCGGCGACCGGCCGTCAACGACGATCCTGCTCGACCGGCTCGACCCCGGCCGGCTCGGCGCGCTGATCGCCTTCTACGAGCATCGCACCTTCGCCAATGCGGTGCTGCTGGGGATCAACCCGTTCGACCAGTTCGGCGTCGAGCTGGGCAAGGAGATCGCCAGGTCGATCGAGAGCGAGGGCACCGACCGCTTCGACCCCTCGACCCGCGCCCTGATCGCCCGCGCGCTGGGGTAGCAGAGACGAGCTTCGTTACCCCGGCGAAAGCCCGGATCTCCCTTCCTTCTTCCTTCGTCGTGCGGAAAGACAGGGAGATCCCGGCTTTCGCTGGGATGACGGGGGCTGGATCGATCACTGTCATCGGCAGGATCGGTTTGCGCCCGCGCGCGGCAACCGCCATATCGGCCGCATCTCAAGCGGAGGAATACGGGCCGATGGCCGAGTTCGACTATGACCTGTTCGTGATCGGCGCCGGTTCGGGCGGGGTGCGCGCGGCGCGCGTCGCCGCCGCCTATGGCGCGCGGGTGGCGGTGGCGGAGGAGCATCGGGTCGGCGGGACCTGCGTGATCCGCGGCTGCGTGCCGAAGAAGATGCTCGTCTATGGATCGCACTTCGCCGAGGACCTGCACGACGCGGCGCGCTACGGCTGGGAGCTGGGCGACATCAGGTTCGACTGGAAGACGCTGCGCGACAACGTCAATGCCGACGTCGACCGGCTCGAGGGGCTCTATACGAACACGCTCGACAACAACAAGGTCGAGCTCTTCCACGAGCGCGCGACGGTCTCCGGCCCCAACGCCGTGACGCTGGCGGGCGGCCGGACGGTCAGCGCCAGGTTCATCCTGATCGCGACCGGCGCCTGGCCGGTGGTGCCCGACGTGCCGGGCGCCGAGCATGGCATCACCTCGAACGAGGTCTTCTACATCGACGAGCTGCCCAGGCGGGTGGTGATCGCCGGGGCGGGCTATATCGCCAACGAGTTCGCCGGCATCTTCCATGCGCTCGGCAGCAAGGTGACGGTGGTCAACCGCTCGGACCAGATATTGCGCGGCTATGACGAGCAGATTCGCGACCGGCTGTTCCAGATCTCGACCCAGAAGGGGATCGAGTTCATCTTCAACGCCAGCTTCGAGAGGATCGAGAAGCGTGAGGACGGCTCGCTCTGCGTCCATTTCAAGGACCATGAGCGGTGCGACACCGACCTGCTGCTGTTCGCGATCGGCCGCAGCCCCAAGACCGGCGGCCTCGGCCTGGAGGCGGTCGGCGTCGAGCTGAACGACAAGGGCGCGATCGTCGTCGACGAGGACAACCGGTCGTCGGTGCCGTCGATCTATGCGGTCGGCGACGTCACCGACCGGGTCCAGCTCACGCCGGTCGCGATCCGCGAGGGGCAGGCCTTCGCCGACACCGTGTTCGGCGAGAAGCCGCACCGTGTCGACTATGGCGCGATCCCGAGCGCGGTGTTCAGCAACCCGCCGATGGCCGGCGTCGGCCTGACCGAGCGCCAGGCGCGCGAGCAGTTCGGCACGGTCAAGGTCTTCACCTCCGACTTCCGGGCGATGCGCAACGTGCTGGCCGGCCGCACCGAACGCTCGCTCTACAAGCTGGTCGTCCATCCCGAGACCGACGTGGTGCTCGGCATCCACATGATCAGCCCCGATGCGCCCGAGATTCTCCAGGCCGCCGCGATCGCGGTGAAGGCCGGGCTGACCAAGGCGCAGTTCGACCAGACGGTGGCGCTGCATCCCTCGATGGCCGAGGAACTGGTGCTGATGAAATAAACGCCGACAAGGGGGGCACTGTCGGGATGAGCGAAGGACTTTCGCCGGGCGAGCCGCGTCGCCTGCTGATCGCGACCAACCATCTGCGGCAGCTCGCCGGGTCCGAGGTCGTGGTCCTCGAAACCGCGCGGCACTTCGCCGCCAGGGGATGCGCCATCACCGTCTTCGCCAACTGGGCGGCGGCGCCAATGGCCGAGCTGATCATGGCGGCGACCGGCGCCCCGGTGGTCACCGATCCGAACCGGGTCCGGCCGTTCGCCTACGACATGGCCTATGTCCAGCATCAGGTGCTGGGCCTGTTCGATTATCGTCATGCCGCCGACGAACGGGCGGCGACCCGGATCGTCGCCGGCCGGCTGTCGCGTCGGTCCTATCTGGAAAGCGGCGGCTGGCTGCACGACCGGATCCTGGTCGATCATGTCCTCGCCAATTCGGCGCTGACCGCGGAGCATCTCGCCCGGATCGGCCATGATGCCCCGACCACCGTCTTCCACAATGCCGCGCCCGACGGCTTCTTCCGGCCGTTCGCCGCGAAGCCGGCGACCCCGCGCCGCATACTCGTGGTCAGCAACCATCTCGATCCGGCGCTGGCCGACGCGATCGCACGGCTGCGGCCCGGCATCGCGGTCGACCATGTCGGCGAAGGCGGCGGCCGGGTCACGCTGGTCACGCCCGCGATGATCGCCGGGGCCGACCTCGTCGTGTCGATCGGCAAGACCGTGCCCTATGCGCTGGCGAGCCACGTCCCCGTCTATGTCTACGACCATTTCGGCGGGCCCGGCTATCTCGACGGGGACAATCTCGATGCGGCGGCCCGCTACAATTTCTCCGGCCGCTGCTGCGAACGCAGGCTGTCGGGGGCGGAGATCGCGGCCGAGATCGTCGGTTCCTATGCCAAGGGCGTCGCCTTCGCCCGCGAACCGCGCCAGGCCTGGCTCGATCGCTTCCGTCAGCCGCCCTATCTCGACCGGCTGCTCGATCCGCCGCTGGTGGACAATGCCGAGAAGCGCCGCCGCCTGATCGAGACCGCGTTCATCCCCCAGGAACGGATGCTCGCCTGGCACGTCCGGAAAGGCCATGTCGAGCGCGAGATGCTGACCCTTGAGGTCGCGACCCTCCAGCAGCGATTGCGGGCGATGGCGCCGGGCGGGCTCGTCGACTGAGCGATTTTCATTCCTCCCCATCGCATCGCGATGGGGAGGGGGACCAGCGAAGCTGGTGGAGGGGTTTCCGCCCTTGGGGATCGCGCCGGCTAAGAGGTGAGAAACCCCTCCACCGCCTTCGGCGGTCCCCCTCCCCGGCTTTGCCGGGGAGGAATTATCCGTTTCGGACCGGCAGCCCCGCGGCCCGGAGCGCGGCATGCGCCTCGGCGACGCTGTGCTGGCCGAAGTGGAAGATCGACGCGGCGAGCACCGCGCTGGCGCCGCCCCTGGTCACCCCTTCGACGAGATGGCCGAGATTGCCGACTCCGCCGCTGGCGATCACCGGCACCGGCACCGCGTCGGAAATCGCGCGGGTGAGCGCCAGGTCGTAGCCGTCGCGGGTGCCGTCCCGGTCCATCGAGGTCAGCAGGATTTCCCCGGCGCCGAGCGACGCGAGCCGCTTGGCATGCTCGACCGCGTCGATGCCGGTCGGCTTGCGGCCGCCATGGGTGTAGATTTCCCATTTGCCGGGGCCGACGGCGCGCGCGTCGACCGCGCCGACGACGCATTGCGCGCCGAAGCGCTCGGCCATCTCGGCGCACAGTTCGGGCCGCGCCACCGCCGCGGAGTTGACCGCGACCTTGTCCGCGCCGGCGAGCAGCAGCGCGCGAGCGTCGTCGGCGCTGCGCACCCCGCCGCCGACGGTCAGCGGCATGAAGCAGACCGCCGCCGTCCGCGCGACGACGTCGAGGATGGTGCCGCGCCCTTCGTGGCTGGCGGTGATGTCGAGGAAGCAGAGCTCGTCCGCCCCCGCCGCATCATAGACCCGCGCCTGCTCGACCGGATCGCCGGCATCGGCGAGGTCGACGAAGTTGACGCCCTTGACGACCCGCCCGCCGGCGACGTCGAGGCAGGGGATGACGCGGACCCGGACGGTCATCCGCGCGCCACCCGGAGCGCCTCGGCAAGGTCGAGCCGGCCGTCGTAGAGCGCGCGGCCGGTGATCACGCCCTCGATGCCGTCCCCGGCATGCGGGACCAGCGCCGCGATGTCGGCGATGCTCGCGACGCCGCCGCTGGCGATCACCGGGATGCTGGCGTGGCGGGCGAGGGCGACGGTCGCCTCGACGTTGCAGCCCTTGAGCAGCCCGTCGCGGCCGACGTCGGTGAACAGCAGCGAGGCGACCCCGGCGTCGGCGAAGCGGTCGGCGAGGTCGGTGATGCCGACGGTCGACACCTCGGCCCAGCCGTGCGTCGCGACAAAGCCGTCGCGCGCGTCGACGCCGACGACGATCCGGCCCGGCAGCTCCTTCGCGGCTTCCCTGACGAGATCGGGATTCTGCAGCGCGGCGGTGCCGATGATCACCCGCTCGACGCCGAGCGCCAGCCAGCGGTCGATCCCGGCGCGGTCGCGGATGCCGCCGCCCAGCTCGACCTTGCCGGGGAAGGCCTTGATGATCGCCTCGACCGCCTCGGCATTGACCGCGCGGCCGGCGAAGGCGCCGTCGAGGTCGACGACGTGGAGCCATTCGGCCCCCGCCTCGGCGAAGCGGCGCGCCTGGTCGGCGGGGTCGTCGCCATAGACGGTGGCGCGGTCCATGTCGCCCTCGGCGAGGCGGACGACCTGGCCGCCCTTCAGGTCGATCGCGGGAAAGACGATGATGCTCACGCGTGGAACCCTATTGCGTCATCCCGGCGGAGGCCGGGATCTCAGGAGATGGGGAGACGAGGTCGCGGCTGGAGTCTCCCGAGATGCCGGCCTTCAGCCCTTGGCTGAAGTTTATCCCGAGCGCCTGCCTTGCAGGCAGCCGAGGGGCCGGCATGACGAGGAAAACCCTCACGGCTTCCACTCCAGGAACCGCGCCAGCAGCGCCAGCCCATAGGCCTGGCTCTTCTCGGGATGGAACTGGACGCCGACGATGTTGTCGCGGCCGACGGCGGCGGTGATCGGGCCGCCATGGTCGGTGGTGGCGAGCCGCTCGGCCGGGTCGGCGACGTCGAAGACGTAGCTGTGCAGATAATAGGCCTCGCCGGGCACGATCAGCGGGTGATCGCCGGCCGGCACCACGTCGTTCCAGCCCATGTGCGGCACCTTGCAGCCGGGCGCGGGCGTCATCAGCCGCACGTCGCCGCCGATCCAGCCGAGCCCGGGGGTACGGCCATGCTCGTGCCCCGCATCGGCGAGGAGCTGCATGCCGACGCAGACACCGAGGAAGGGCGCGCCGCGCTCCATCACCGCGGTCTCCATCGCCGCGACCATGCCGGGGATCGCGGTCAGCCCGCCCATGCAGGCGGCGAAGGCGCCGACGCCGGGCAGCACGATCCGGTCGGCGCGGGCGACGATGTCGGGATCGGCGGTGACGGTCGGCGCGCCGCCGGCCGCCTTCAGCGCATTCTCGACCGAGCGCAGATTGCCCGCGCCATAGTCGATCAGCGCGATGGTCGCCGCCGCTTCCGCTGGCACCTCAGAGCATCCCCTTGGTCGACGGGATCGAATCGGCCTTGCGCGGATCGATCTCCACCGCCGTGCGCAGCGCGCGGGCGAGGCCCTTGTAGCAGCTCTCGACGATGTGATGCTGGTTGGTGCCGTAGAGATTCTCGACATGCAGGGTGATCCCGGCCGCCTGCGCGAAGCTCTGGAACCAGTGCTCGATCAGCTCGGTGTCCCATTCGCCGAGGCGCGGGCCCTTCAGGTCGACCTTCCACACCGTCCACGGCCGCCCCGATATGTCGAGCGCGACGCGGGTCAGCGTCTCGTCCATCGGCGCATAGGCATGGCCGTAGCGGGTGATCCCCTTCTTGTCGCCGAGCGCCTTGGCCAGCGCCTCGCCGATCGCGATGCCGCTGTCCTCGGTGGTGTGGTGCTGGTCGATATGGAGATCGCCGTCGATCTTCACGGTCAGGTCGATCAGCGAATGGCGCGACAGCTGCTCGAGCATATGGTCGAGGAAGCCGATGCCGGTCGCGACGCTGTAGGCGCCGGTGCCGTCGAGGTTGAGTTCGACCGCGATCGCGGTCTCGCTGGTGTTGCGCGTGATCGATGCGGTCCGCATGGCGGCCCCCTGATTCCCTATGGCCTGTCCCGTGCACCTGTGGCAAAACCCACACACGGGTCGGCGCCGCTATAGCGAGGTTGCGCCGCGCTGCAACGCACGACTTGACCCGGCGGGGTCGAGCGTTCACCAAAGCGCCATGAGCGACCAAGCGCCCGACAGCCTGATTCCCTATGACGAGATCGTCCAGGAGGCGCTTCGCGCCGTGGTCGGCCGGGTGCTCGGCGAGGTCGAGAAGGCGGGCGGACTGCCCGGCGACCATCATTTCTACATCACCTTCAAGACCCAGGGCCAGGGCGTCGACATCCCGAAGCATCTGGCGGAGCGCTTCCCCGACGAGATGACGATCGTCATCCAGAACCGCTTCTGGGACCTGAAGGTGCGCCCCGACGGCTTCGAGGTCGGCCTGTCGTTCAACCAGGTTCCGGCCCGGCTGGTGATCCCGTTCGCGGCGGTCACCGGCTTCGTCGATCCGGCGGTCAACTTCGCGCTCCAGTTCCAGGCGCAGGCCGACGACGCGATCGAGGACACCGGCCACAGCTTCGCCGGCAACGACGCCCCCTCGCCCCCGCCCGCGCCGGTCGAGGACGGGTCGAACGTCGTCTCGGTCGACTTCACGCGCAAGAAGTAGGGGCGGCGGCGCCTCCTTTGGCCGTCATTCCAGCGAAAGCTGGAATCCCATTGCCTTCAGTGCCCGGCGGGGAAGAAAAGGGGAGATCCCGGCGTTCGCCGGGATGACCGAGGGAAACGCCATGCCCACCGACACCCGCACCGAAACCGACAGCTTCGGCCCGATCGAGGTCCCCGCTACGGCCTATTGGGGCGCGCAGACGCAGCGCTCGATCGAGAATTTCCCGTTCGGGCCCGAGGAGCGGATGCCGATCGGCATCGTCCATGCCCTGGCGCTGGTGAAGCAGGCGGCGGCGCGGGTGAATCGCAGGCATGGGCTCGACCCCAGGCTCGCCGACGCGATCGAGGCGGCGGCGGCCGAGGTGATCGAGGGCCGGCTCGACGACCAGTTTCCGCTGGTCATCTGGCAGACCGGGTCGGGCACCCAGTCGAACATGAACGTCAACGAGGTGATCGCCGGCCGCGCCAACGAGCTGCTGACGGGCGAGCGCGGCGGCAAGAGCCCGGTCCACCCCAACGACCATGTCAACATGGGCCAGTCGTCGAACGACAGCTTCCCGACCGCGCTCCACATCGCCGCCGCGCTCGCGGTCCATCGCCGTCTCTATCCGGCGCTGGAGGCGATGAAGGAGGAGCTGGTCGCCAAGGCGCTGGCGTGGGACGACATCGTCAAGATCGGCCGCACCCATCTGCAGGACGCGACCCCGCTGACGCTGGGCCAGGAATTCTCCGGCTATGCCGCGCAGCTCATCGCCAGCCGCAAGCGGCTGGAGGGCGCGGTCAATGGGGGCATGCTGAAGCTGGCGCAGGGCGGCACCGCGGTCGGCACCGGGCTCAACGCCGCGCCGGGCTTCGCCGAGGACGTCGCGGCCGAGATCGCCGGGCTCGCCGGCCTGCCCTTCGTCACCGCGCCCAACAAGTTCGAGGCGCTGGCCTCGAACGATCCGCTCGTCCACCTGTCGGGCACGCTCGGCACGCTCGCGGTCGCGCTCACCAAGATCGCCAACGACATCCGCCTGCTCGGCTCGGGCCCGCGATCGGGGCTGGGCGAGCTGATCCTGCCCGAGAACGAGCCCGGTAGCTCGATCATGCCGGGCAAGGTCAACCCGACCCAGTGCGAGATGCTGACGATGGTGTCGGCGCAGGTGATCGGCAACCACCAGGCGGTGACGATCGGCGGGTTGCAGGGCCATCTCGAGCTCAACGTGTTCAAGCCGCTGATCGGCGCGGGCGTCCTGCGCTCGATCGCGCTGCTCGCGACGGGCATGGAGAGCTTCACCGAACGCGCGCTCGCGGGCATGGAGCCCGACCGCGCCCGCATCGCCGACCTGGTCGGCCGCTCGCTGATGCTCGTCACCGCGCTCGCGCCCGAGATCGGCTACGACAATGCCGCGAAGATCGCCAAGCACGCCCATCATGAGGGCCTGACCCTCAAGCAGGCGGGCCTCGCCCTCGGCCTGATCGACGGGGCGACCTTCGACCGGGTGGTGCGCCCGGAGACGATGGTGGGGCGGTAAGTTTCCGCCCGTCATTCCAGCGAAAGCTGGAATCTCATTGCCTTCCTTGCTGCGATCGATGGAAAGGCAGGGAGATCCCGGCTTTCGCCGGGATGACGGTTGGGGAGGGGAACTTCCCCGCATCCCGCGCGCTTCTTCCGGCGAACCAGTGATCAGGGACATATCTGCATGATCGGCAAGCTCATCGGCGCCTTCATCGGCCACAGGATCGACCGCCGCGACGGCGAGGGCGGGGTGAAGGGGGCGGTGCTGGGCGCCGCTGCCGCGAGCGTCGTCCGCCGGGCCGGGCCGATCGGCCTGCTGCTCGGCGGCGCCTATGTCGCCAAGAAGGCGCTCGACCGGCGCAAGGCCGATCGCGGCGCGGCGAAAGGGGCCGCCGACATCTGATTTTGCCGCCGGCGCAGGATTGACGCGGCGCCCCTGTCCGGGGCAAGTGCCGCCATGGCCCATATCACGCTCAAGCGCCGCGGCGTCCTGTTCGTCCTCTCCTCGCCCTCGGGCGCCGGCAAGTCCACCATCGCGCGCCGCCTGCTCGCCTCCGACGACAATCTGAAGATGTCGGTGTCGGCCACCACCCGGCCGATGCGCCCCGGCGAGGTCGACGGCGTCGACTATCATTTCGTCGATCTCGAGAAATTCCGCGAGATGGTGTCGAACCACGAATTCCTCGAATGGGCGCACGTCTTCAACCATCGCTACGGCTCCCCCGCCCAGCCGATCGACGCGATGCTGAGCGACGGCAGCGATGTGCTGTTCGACATCGACTGGCAGGGCGCGCAGCAGCTCTACCAGACCTGCGGCGGCGACGTGGTGCGCGTCTTCATCCTGCCGCCGTCGATGGTCGAGCTGGAGGACCGGCTGCGCAAGCGCGCCACCGACAGCGAGGAAGTGATCGTCGGCCGGATGCAGCGCGCCGCCGCCGAGGTGAGCCACTGGGACGGCTACGACTATGTGCTGATCAACGACGACGTCGACCGCTGCTTCGCCGAGGTCCGGCACATCCTCGAGGCCGAACGCCTCAAGCGCAGCCGCCAGACCGGCCTGATCGGGTTCATCCGGAAATTGACCACCCCTGCGGGGTAGTGGCCCCGTCATCCCGTCTCCCCGTCATGCCGGCGGAGGCCGGCATCTCAGCGGGCTCTTGCGACGACCTCATCCCAGAATCTCCGGAGATGCCGGCCTCCGCCGGCATGACGATTTCGGGGACGATCCCAGGAAAATCTCCGGCGTCCAAGGACTAAACGACACATCCCATCGCAGTATTGCTTGCACGGAACGATCTTTGGCCTAGCCTCCCGGGTTTGGATTGACGGGAGGGCCCGCATGGCCAGGACCTTGATCGGCGGCGTCGCCGCCGGTGTCGTGCTCTATCTGATCGGCTTCGTCTTCTGGGGGACGCCGCTCAGCCAGCTTGCCTTCAACCGGCTCGAACAGCCGCAGTCGGCGGCGATCCAGCAGGCGCTCGCCGAGACGCTGACGGCGAGCGGCACCGGCACCTATTCGATCCCGGCGACGGGGACGGCGGTGGGCGACATCGCCTTCGCGCGCGGGCCGGTCGCGGTGGTCCATTTCAACACGGGCGGCTTCCCGGTGGTCGACAGCGGGTCGCTCGGCAGCGGCTTCATCCTCGCGATCATCACCGGCCTGATCATCGCCGCGGCGATGGGCGTGGTCGGATCGCGGATCGCCGACTTCGCCGGCCGCGCCCAGGTCGCCGTCCTGTTCGCGCTGGCGGCGACGCTCTACCTCGACATCGGCCAGCCGATCTTCAACCATTTCGGTTTCGGCTACTGGATCTACCTGTTCGTCAGCGACTTCGTCGGTCTCGCCGCCGCCGGCCTGATCATCGCCCGCTGGTTCCTCCCCCGCGGCGGGATATTGAGTTGAAGCGCCCTGCTGCCGAAGCCGTGCATCGGAGCCCGTAAGGGCTCCGCAAGCGCGAACGCGCGCCCGAGCTTATGCGAGGTAGCCAAGGCGGACGGATGTCCGCCGCCCGGCGCCTGAGGGCTAAACCAATCTAAACCAACAACCCCAACAACCGCGCCGCCGCCTTGAAATCGGCGCGGCGGTTCTCGCGGGCCTCGGTGGCGAGCGCGTCCTCGCCCCATTGCTCGGCCTGCCACAGCTCGTCGAGATGCGCGGCGGCGAAGGCCTGCTCGGCGTCGATCCGCCCCCCGGCCAGCGCCAGCGCGATCACCAGCGAGCCGGTGATGGTGACGAGCGGCTGGAGCGCGGCGAGGTGGAAGGCGTCGTGCGCCGCGACCGCCGCCGCCAGCCGCTGCACCGTCTCGTCGGGCTGCGGGCGGTGGATGATTCCGGCGACCGTCTCGAAATGGACGTCGTAGCGGTCCCGCGCCCAGTCGAGCAGCGGGTCCCAGCTCGCGGCCTGGCGGTCGACCAGTTTGGCCGGGCTGTCGGCGCGGTAGCAGAGCAGGTCGGTCTCGGCATAGGCGGCGAGGCCCCGGGCGAAGGCGGCGGGATCGGGCGCGATCCGGTCGATCGCGGCGTTGGCGAGCCCGGTCAGCGGCATGCGGCGCGGGTCGATCTCCTCGGCCTGCGCGTCCCATTCGGCGGCGACGGCGTGCGCCAGCGCCGAGGTGGGGAGGGTGAGGTCGGCGCGCGCCGGGGTCTTCACCGGGCGCCCGTCGAGCCGGATCGCATGGCCGCCCGCGACGGGCTCGACCGACACCTGCTTGTAGAATCGCTTCATGGCCGTGCCGATAGCGCGAGTCGGAGGATATCGGGAAGCTGGTCGGGCCGGTCGGCGACGAAATCGGCGCCCTCGTCGAACAGCTCGCGGGGGGTATGATAGCCCCAGGCGACGCCGATCGTCGCGCAGCCGGCATTGACCCCCATGCCGATGTCGAAGCTCGTGTCGCCGATCATCACGCTGGTCGCCGGGATCGCGCCGGCGTCGGCCATCGCCTGGACGATCATCGACGGATGCGGCTTGGACGGGTGGCGGTCGGCGGTCTGGAGCGAGACGAACAGGTCGTGGATGCCGTGCGCCTCCAGGCAATGGTGGAGCCCGCGGTCGGACTTGCCGGTCGCCACCGCGAGCAGCCAGCCGTCCGCGTCCAGCGCGCGCAGCGTCTCGGCGACGCCGGGGAACAGCGGCTCGTCGACCTCGCCCGCGCCGCGCATCGCCTGGAAGGCGCGCTTGTAGGTCTCGCCGACCCGGACGTGCAGGTCATGGTCGGCGTCGGGCAGCAGCACCGCGACCGCCTGGGTCAGGTTGAGGCCGACGACGCGACGGACCGCCGGGGCGGCCGGCTCCGGCAGCTTCTCGATCGCGAACGCCTCGGCCATGGCGCGGCAGATATTGGCCTGGCTGTCGACCAGCGTGCCGTCGCAGTCGAAGATGGCGAGGCGATTGGGCCCCGAGGCGAGGGCGCTCATCCCCGGCTGCGTCCGCGCCGTTCGCCGCGCCGCGCCTTGCGCGCGTCCTTCGCCCGGGCGGCCAGCGCGCGGCGCTTGCCCTCGGCGGTCTCGGAGAATTTCACTTCGTCGATCGGCAGGTCGCCCTCGGCCTCGTCGAAGCCCAGGTTGCGCAGCGAATCGGTGATGTGCTCGGGTGGCTCGGCGATCACGTCGAGCGTGCCGCCATCGGGATGGTCGACCCGCAGGCGGCGGGCGTGAAGGTGCATCTTGCGGCTGATCGTGCCCGACAGGAACGCCTCGGCCCCGCCATATTTGCCGTCGCCGACGATCGGGTGGCCGATCGCGGCGAGGTGGACGCGGAGTTGGTGGGTGCGGCCGGTATGGGGCTGCAGCTCGACCCAGCAGGCGCGGTTGCCGGCGCGCTCGATCACGCGGTAGCGGGTCCGCGCCGGGCTGCCCTCCTTCTCGTCGACGTGCATCTTCTCGCCGCCGGTGCCCGGCTGCTTGGCGATCGGCAACTCGATCATGCCGTCGTCGATCGACGGCACGCCGGTCGCGATCGCCCAATAGACCTTGCGCGCGGTGCGGCTGCTGAACGCCTTGGCGAAATGCGCGGCGGCGCGCGAGGTGCGCGCGAGCAGCAGCACCCCCGACGTGTCCTTGTCGAGGCGGTGGACCAGCTTGGGCCGGCTCTCCGCGTCGAACTGGAGCGCGTCGAGCAGCCGGTCGACATGGATGTCGGTCTTGGTGCCGCCCTGGGTGGCGAGGCCGGGGGGCTTGTTGATCACGATCGCCTGCCGGTCCTGATGGATCACCAGGCTGCGGGCGAAGGCGATCTCCTCCTCGGTCAGCGGCGCGCGGGGCCGGGCGGGGCGTTGCGCCTTGGCGGCGGTCGCCGCCGCCGCGATCTCGGCCGGGGGCAGGCGGATGACCTGGCCCGCCTCGATCCGGTCGCCGGGGGCGGCGCGCTTGCCGTCGACCCGGAGCTGGCCGGTGCGCGCCCAGCGCGAGACGATGTTGAAGCTGGTGTCGGGCATGTGCCGCTTGAACCAGCGGTCGAGCCGGATGCCGTGGTCGTCCTCGCCGACGGTGAACTGGCGGCTGTCGTCCGCGCCGCTCATGCCAGCACCCGGCCGAGCGCGAGGCCCGCGAACAGCATCAGCAGCGACCCCGCGACCGACGACACCGCATAGGCGCAGGCCATCGCATAGTCGCCGCGCGTCAGCATGTTGAAGCTCTCCAGCGTGAAGGCGGAGAAGGTGGTGAAGCCGCCGAGCACGCCGACGCCGAGGAACAGGCGCAGCGGCTCGCCCTCGATCGGCGCGCGGGCGACCACCGCGGCGAGCACCCCCATCAGCAGCCCGCCGAGCAGGTTGACGATCCAGGTGCCGAACGGGAAGGACGGGCCGAGCTGGCGGAGCGCGACCGAGCCGATATGGTAGCGGAAGCCGGCGCCGATGGCGCCGCCGACCATGACGAGGAGAAGCGGGGGCATGCCCGCCCTTTAGCCGCTGCCGCGACCGGGCGCCAGTGCGGCCGCCGCCTTGGTTATCGCGCGTCGGCGTCGCGGATCAGGATGGTCCCCGCCGATCCGCCCGCGGCCGGGTTGATCGTGATGGTCAGATGGTCGCCGTCGCCCTTGGTCGCGGTCACGATCGAGGCGGCGCCGGCCTGCTTGACCGCGACGTCGCGGAAATCCGCGCCGGGCGCGGCGGCGGCATAATAGGTCGCGACCTTGCCGGGATCGGCCGGGCTGGTGAAGCGCATCTCGACCACGCCGTCGCCCTTGCCGCTCTGGTCGGTGACGTCGATCCCCGACAGCCTGGTGCCGGGATAGAGCTTCATCCCGTCGATATCCATGTGATCGCCGCCCAGCTCCATGCCGGGGATCTTCACCTTGCCCTCGAAGCCCGGCACCGAGACCGAGACCCCCTCGGCCCCGTCCTTCGCCGCGATCGCGACATTGCCGTCGGCGCTGATACTGACCGAAGCGGTGTCGTTCGCCGCCTCGTCCTTGCCGACCTTCATCTCGCAGGCGCCGAGCAGCAGCAGCGGCACCGACAATCCCAGCACGGCCTTGCGCATCACCCATCTCCCGGGAAGCTGTCCTGATCCGACAAGTGTGTTATATTCATATGACACCAGTTGCAATCCCGCGCAGCTTGGACGAAGTTGCGGCCCATGTTCAACATCATCTCGCTCGCGATCGGCATCGTCGCCCTGCTCGGCGCGATGCTCGGCTTCTTCCCTTTCCTGGGCTGGATGAACTGGGCGATCGTGCCGCTCGCGCTGATGGGCGCGGCGTTCGGCATCCTCTCCCACCGCGACAGCGGGCGGCGGCTCAACAGCTTCGTGCTGGTGGTCGGCATCGTCCGGCTGATCATCGGCGGCGGCCTGTTCTGACCGGCGGCCCGGCCGGACCCCGTTTCACGACTCGCTGAAACCGTTCCAGGGCGCGGGATTGCTTGCCGAATCGGCGGGCAGGCGTCACTCTCGTCCGTCCGGGCGATTCGGGCATCGCCATGTGCCGGGGGCCCTGATGACACCAGCCGAACTCGCAGCGCACCTGCCCAAGGGCAGCGTCTTCGCGGATTGCGACGATGCCGAGCTTGCCGACCTGCTGTCGGTCGGCTCGCTCCAGCCGACCCGCTCGAACGAGGAGATATTGCGCCAGGGCGACGAGGGCACCTCGCTGCTGCTGGTCCTCGACGGCGTGGTGCGCATCTCGCTGGTGACGCCGAACGGGCGCGAGATCATCCTCGACTATGCCGAGGCGGGCGCGGTGCTGGGCGAGATCGCGGTGCTCGACGGCCAGCCGCGCACCGCCTCGGCGACGGCGATGTGGCCGGGGCGGCTGCTCCGCATCCCGCGCGCCAGCTTCTTCGCCTTCCTCGAACGCCATCCCAAGGTGGCGGTACGGCTGCTGCGGGAGATGGCGCGCCGGCTGCGCGAGACCGACAGCACGATCGAGAGCGACCGCGCCTTCACCACCGCGCCGCGCCTCGCCCGCTATCTCAAGCGGCTGACCGACCAGAAGATGCACGGCGCCAAGCTGACCCGCGACCTCAGCCAGTCGGAGCTCGGCAGCTTCGTCGGCATCAGCCGCGAGAACATCAACCGCCAGCTCGCCGCCTGGGCGAGCGAGGGGGTGATCGAGCTGACCCAGGGCAAGATCCGGATCGTCGATCCCGATTACCTCACCCAGATCGCCGAGGCGGCGGAGTAGGACCATCTGCGAAAGCCGGAATCTCCCTGCCTTTCCCGTCGCCGGCAGGGCAGGAAAAAAGGGAAGTGAGATCCCGGCTTTCGCCGGGATGACGATGATGGGCCCCGATTTCACGTAGAACTGGCACGCGACGCCCGGCGGCGCTACATCGCGGCGATGCGTCCCCCCCAGAAGACTTCGCCGGGCAAGGCCCTGCCGCCGCCCAAGCGCGGCCGCCGCCAGGCGCGCACCGCGCCCGCCGCCCCGGCCAACCCGCATCCCGCCCGCGCCGCCGCCAAGGGCGGACGCGAGCCGCAGCGCATCGCCAAGCTGCTCGCCCGCGCCGGCATCGCCTCGCGCCGCGAGATCGAGCGGATGATCGCCGAGGGCCGCGTCGCGATCGACGGCGCCGCGATCGACACCCCCGCGACGCTGCTCACCTCGCTCAAGGGCGTGACCGTCGACGGCAAGCCGGTGGCCGCGCCGGAGGCGACCCGCCTGTTCCTGTTCCACAAGCCCAAGGGGCTGCTCACCACCGAGCGCGACCCCAAGGGGCGGCCGACCATCTATGACCGGCTGCCCGCCGGGCTGCCGCGGGTGATGCCGGTCGGCCGGCTCGACCTCAACACCGAGGGGCTGCTGCTGCTGACCACCGACGGCGAGTTCAAGCGCCAGCTCGAACTGCCCTCGACCGGGGTCGAGCGGATCTATCGCGCGCGCTGCTATGGCACCGTCCATCAGGAGCAGCTCGAGGCGCTGATCGAGGGGATCGAGATCGACGGCGTCCGCTACGGATCGATCGACGCGAACATGGAGCGCCGCACCGGCGCCAATGTCTGGATCGAGATGAAGCTGCGCGAGGGCAAGAATCGCGAGGTGCGCCGCGTGCTCGAGCATCTCGGCCTCGAAGTGTCGCGGCTGATCCGCATCGCCTATGGCGCGTTCGAGCTCGGCGATCTCCAGCCGGGCGAGGTCGGCGAGATCGCCCAGCACCAGCTCGTCGCCTTCCGCAAGACGCTCAAGGGCGGCCGCGAATGAGGATCATCGCCGGCCAGTGGCGCGGCCGGCCGCTGATCGCGCCGCAGGGGCAGGCGACCCGGCCGACCTCCGACCGCACCCGCGAGGCGCTGTTCTCGATGCTCGCCAGCCGGATCGGCAGCTTCGAGGGGCTGGCGGTCGCCGATGTCTGCGCGGGCACCGGCGCGCTGGGGCTGGAGGCGCTGTCGCGCGGCGCGGCGCGCTGCACCTTCGTCGAGCGCGACCGGGCGGCGGTCGAGGCGCTGCGGGCGAACATCGCGAAGCTCGGCGCCGAGGCGGAGGTCCGGGCGATCGCGGCGGAAAGCTTCGCGGGCGGCGCCTATGACCTGGTGCTGATCGACCCGCCCTACGGCACCGGCCTCGGCCAGAAAGTGCTGCCCGCGATCGGGCTGGCGCCGGGCGGCTGGGCGAGCATCGAGACCGCGCGCGACGAGGCGGTGGCGGTGCCCGGCTTCACCGTGGAGGTCGAGCGGGTCCACGGCAAGGCACGGATCACGCTGCTACGGTCTGCACCCTAGAGCGGGCGGCGGCGGCCACCGACGGCGCGGTCGAATCGAGCAGCGCGATGCCGTTGACGATCGCCAGCATCATCGCCGCCGCGTTGCGCGAGGAAACCCCGGCCGGGAAGCGCACGGTGCTGACGATCCAGTCGTTCCACGTCTCGGCGATACGCGTCGCGGCAGCGGCGTAGACGGTGTCGCCGCGCGCCGCGCGCGCCGCGATCTCGAACCACAGCTCGACGAAGGGCTTGGCCTCCGGCGTCGCCATCAGCGCGGTGGTGTGGCCGACCATGTTGTGCGGCGCGATGCGTATCCCGCGCGAGCTGCGCGCCAGATAGTCGGTGAAGCGATCCGACACGCAGCCGAGGACGTCGTCCATCAGCGCGGCCTTGGTGCCGAAATAATAGAGCAGCATGCGGTCGCTGGTGCCGAGCCGCGCCGCCGCCGGGCGCAGCGACAGCGCGTCGAGCCCCTCCTGCAGGACGATATCGGCCAAGGCCTCGGTCAGCAGGAGGCGCCTGGCCCCCCGGGCACTGGTATTCCCCATAATGCGAATCCCCCGATTCCCGGCGCCATGTAGCATAGGCGACAGGTACACGCACGGCGGGAATCGCGGATTTCCGCGCGGGCAGATGAGTCCCTCTGCCTCGAAATCGCCCTACCAGCCGCGCTGCTGCTTCATCCGGCGCACCTGCGCGTCGAACACCAGCTCGGCGAACTGGGCATGCTCGACGAGGCGCAGCGCGTCGGCGGCGCAGCGCTGCTTGACCTCGTCGGGCAGGGGGACGTCGGGGCCGCCGGCCTGGCCCGCCATGCACTGGATCTCGGCGGCGCGCTGGGCGGTCCAGAGCAGCATGAAGGTGGTCGGGATGTCGCGCTCGCACACCGCGACGCCATGGTTGCGCAGGACGAGCACATGCCGGTCGCCGAGGCTTTCGAGCATGCGCGGCCGCTCGTCGTCATAGAGGGTGATGCCCTCGAAATCATGATAGCCGACCCGGCCGAAGAGTTGCGCGCCGTAGAAATTATTATGGTCGAAGCCGTCGCGCTTCATCGCCACCGCCGACAGCGCGTTGCTGTGGGTGTGCGCGACGCACATCGCGTCGGGCCGGTTCTGGTGGATCACGCCGTGCAGCGCGAAGCCGGCCGGGTTGGCGTCATGGTTGGATGAGCAGAGCTTGTTCCCGGCGACGTCGACGACCAGCAGGTTGTCGGGCCGGACCTCGCGATAGTCGAGCCCGAACGGGTTGACGAGATAATGATGGTCGGGCCCCGGCAGCCGGGCCGAGATATGGTTGAAGATCAGTTCGGACCAGCCGAAATAATCGACCAGATGGTAGAAGTCGGTGAGCTGCTGGCGAAGCCGCGCTTCGTCCGACGGGGTGCTGGCCATGGCATGTTCCTCTGCTGTCCGGCGCGCGCGCCGGGGCGGCGCTGCCGATCGGGAAAGGCTATCGGTCGCCGCCACAGGGTGTCAAGGAAGCCCGTCGCCATAAGCCGATTTCGCGCAATGAGGATTCGTAATCATGGAGATATGCACAAAATATCTTCATATATGAGTAATATTGCGCAAATCCAATCTGTCGATCTGGGTTCCGCCCGGCACAATGCAAAGCCGTTGCATCGGCTCAGGCCGGTCAGCAATAGTCGAGCGGCAGCGCCGTGGTCTGCTTCATCCCCTTGAGGATGATGTTCGACCGGATCGAGACGATGTCGCCGCCGACCATCAGCTTGTTCGAGATGAACTCCGAATAGCTTTCCAGGTCGCGGGTGACGACGCGCAGGATATAGTCGGCGTCGCCGGCGATATATTCGCACGAGGTGACCTCGGGCAGCGCGTCGACGAGCTGCTTGAAGCGCGCCTCCGTATCGGCGCCATGGTCCTTGATCTTGACGATGATGTAGGAGGAGACGTTGAGGTTGAGCCGTGGCCGGGCGAGGATGCCGGCGATTTTCTCGACATAGCCCTCGTCCTTCAGCCGCTGCAGCCGGCGCGAGCATTGCGCCGGCGACAGGTGGATCAGGGTGCTGAGCTCGCTGGGGCCGATGCCGCCATTCTCCTGCACGCAGGCGAGGATCTTGCGGTCGAACCCGTCGAGCTTGCCGTTGGACGACATGACGCGTCTCCCCCTCTTTGAAAGCCGATGAAAGCGATGTGCATCATAAAGCCAATTCGTGCACGTGATGTCGCAATCATGGGCAAAGGACTGCAACAACGCAAGCCGCGTTCGCGCCGCCTTCGCTAGGATCGTCGGGCTCGCACAGGTCGCGGGCCAGCAGCGAGACGATCCGTGCCCTTCCCCTGCCTCCAGCCCCAGCCCGCCGATCCCCTGCTGTCGCTCGCGCAGCTCGCGGGCGCCGACCGGCGGCCGTCGCGCCTCGACCTCAGCGTCGGCGTCTATCGCGACGAGGCCGGGCGGACGCCGGTGATGCGCGCGGTGAAGGCGGCCGAGCACCTCCTTGCGGAGACTCAGCCGACCAAGGCCTATCTCGGCATCCTCGGCAATGCCGCCTTCCTCGACCATGTCCGCGCGCTGGTGATGCCGGGGGTGGACGCGCGGGACGTCGCCGCGATCCAGACGCCGGGCGGCACCGCGGCGCTGCGGCTCGCCGCCGAACTGCTGGCGGCGGGCAAGCCCGATCGCACCATCTGGGTCGGCAGCCCGACCTGGTCGAACCACCTGCCGCTGCTCGGCGGCGCGCGGCTCGACGTGCGCTGCTTCCCCGCCTTCGACATCGCCGCGCAGGCGCCGCTGGTCGACCGGATGCTCGACGTCATCGCCGCCGCCGCGCCCGGCGACGCCTTCCTGCTCCAGCCGCTGTGCCACAATCCGACCGGCGTCGACCTGACGCCCGAGGCCCTCGCCGCGATCGCCGACGCGCTGGCCGCGCGCGGCGTCGTGCCGCTGATCGACGTCGCCTATCACGGCTTCGGCCGCTCGCTGGAGGAGGACAGCACCCGGCTGGCCGCGCTGCTCGACCGGCTGCCCCATGCGCTGCTGACCTATTCGTGCAGCAAGAATTTCGGGCTCTACCGCGAACGGGCCGGCGCGCTGTTCAGCGTCAATAGGGGCGGCGCGCTGCGCGACCTGATCACCGGCAACCTCCAGGCGCTGGCGCGGACGAGCTGGTCGATGCCGCCCGACCATGGCGCGGCGGTGGTCGCGACCATCCTCGGCGACGCGGCGCTCGCGGCCGACTGGCGGCAGGAGCTGGCGGCGATGGTCGCCCGCGTCCGCGCGGTGCGGCAGGCGCTCGCCGGCCATGGCGTCGTCGGCGCGATCAACCTCGGCCCGGTCGCGGGGCAGTCGGGCATGTTCAGCCTGCTGCCGTTCGGCGCCGAGCTCGCCGCGCGGCTGCGCAGCGACCATGCGGTCTACATTCCCGATTCGGGCCGGATCAACGTCGCCGGGCTCGCCGCTGACCGGGTCGACGGCTTCGTCGCGGCGCTGCGCGCGGCGCAGATGCGCTCGGCTGCCTGATCATGGCGCGGTTCGGCGTGATCGGCGCCGGCGCGATCGGCAGCACCATCGCATGCCGCCTCGCCGCCGCGGGCGAGGAGGTCGTGCTGTTCGCGCGCGGCCCGCGCCGCGCGGCGGTCGAGCGCGACGGCCTGCGCGTCCGCATCGGCGACACGGTGCAGGCGGCGCGGCCGCTGGTCGCGGAGAGCGGGGCGGCGATCGCCTGCGACACGCTGTTCCTCGCGATCAAGGCCGACGCGCTGCCCGCGTTGCTGCCCGCGATCGCGGCCGCGAGCCACGCCGGCACCAGCATCGTGCCGCTCTGCAACGGCCTGCTCTGGTGGTATCGGCAGGCCGGCGACGCGCCGGGCGCCGCGATCGAGGCGGTCGATCCGGGCGGACGGCTGGCGGCGGCGATCGACCCTGCGCGCATCGTCGGCGCGGTCCTGTTCCTGCGCGCCGCGCTCGACGCCGACGGCATGGTCGAATCGCAGGGCGGCGAGCGGATGGCGATCGGCGCGGTGGCCGGCGGCGGCGACGCCGTGCCCGGGATCGCCGCCGCGCTGGAAGCGGCGGGGATCGCCTGCCCGGTGGCGCCGTCGATCCGGCAGGTGCTGTGGAGCAAGATCGCGCTCAACCTCGCGACCAACCCGTTGTCGGCGGTCAGCCGCGCGACGCTGGCGCAGATGTGCGACGACGATCGCCTGCTCGGCATCGTCCGCGCGATCCTGGCCGAGACGCTGGCGCTCGCCGCGCTCGACGGCCAGGCGCCGCGCGAGGGCGTCGACGATCTGGTCGCGATCACCCGCCGCGCCGGGCCGTTCCTCACCTCGATGGCGCAGGACGCGATCGCGGGCCGCCCGCTCGAACTCGCGGCGATCGCCCAGGCGGTGCTCGACCTGGCCGACGATCATGGCCATCCGATGCCGGTCGCCCGGGCCGTCGCGGCGATGGCCGCCTGGCTGCACCCGCCGCGCGCGGCGGCGGCCTGATCGGTCAGCCTTCGCGGCGGAGCACGACGGTCAGGTTGTTGGCCGGCATCGCGTGGACCGCCTCCAGCCGCAGCCCTTCGCCTTCGGCCAGCTCGACGACATCCTCCAGCCGGCGCAGGCCCCAGCGCTCGTCGCGGCGGCGCAGGTCGGCGTCGAAGGCGAGGTTGCTCGGCACCGTCTCGACCCCCTGCTGGACATAGGGACCATAGAGCACCAGCGGCGCGCCGGCCGGCAGTAGCCTGCCCGCCGCGCGCATCAGGCCGACCGTCGCCTCCCATGGGCTGATATGGATCATGTTGACGCACAGCATCGCGTCGGCGCGCTCGACCGGCCAGTCGGCGGCGGCCGCGTCGATCGTCAGCGGCGGGCGGAGGTTGGGCAGGCGCGCCGCCTCGGCCCAGGCGCGGATCGAGGCGATCGCCGACGGGTCGGGGTCGCTCGGCTGCCAGGCGAGGTTCGGGAAGGCCTGCGCGAGGAAGATCGCATGCTCGCCGGTGCCGCTGGCGACTTCGAGGACGGTGCCCTCGGGCGGGAGCACGTCGCGCAGGATCGCGGCGATCGGCTCGCGGTTGCGCGCGGTGGCGGGGGCGAAGCGGCGGGCGTCGGTCATGGCCATGTCCTTCTGCGATCCTCCCCGGAACGGGGAGGGGGACCACCCGCAGGGTGGTGGAGGGGGCGCCGTGGAACGGCGCTGGCGCGCCGCCCCTCCACCGCTACGCGGTCCCCCTCCCCGTTCCGGGGAGGATTTATCGACTACTCCGCCGCTTGCGGAAGCGCCTCGTCCTTCCACACCAGCACCGGCTTGCGCGCGGCGGCGGTCTCGTCGAGGCGGCGGCGCGGGGCGAAGGCGGGGGCGGCCTTGAGCGCCTCGTCGCCGGCCCTGGCGCGGCCCGCCACCGAGCGCAGCGCGCCGATGAACTGGTCGAGCGCCGCCTTGCTCTCGGTCTCGGTCGGCTCGATCAGCATCGCGCCGTGGACGACGAGCGGGAAATACATCGTCATCGGGTGGAAGCCCTCGTCGATCAGCCCCTTGGCGATGTCGAGCGTGGTGAAGCCCTGCGCCAGTCCCTCGTCGCTGAACAGCGCCTCGTGCATGCACGGGCCGCTGTCGCCGAACGGCGCTTCGAGCAGGTCGTCGAGGCTGCGCAGGACATAGTTGGCATTGAGCACCGCATCCTCGGACACCTGGCGCAGGCCGTCGGCGCCATGGCTGAGGATATAGGTGAGCGCGCGGGTGAACATGCCCATCTGGCCGTGGAAGGCGGTCATGCGGCCGAAGCTGCCGGGATGATCCTCGCCCGCCGTCTCCTCCTCGACCAGCTTGAAGCCGCCGTCGGCCTGCCTGGCGACGAACGGCAGGGGCGCGTAGGGCGCCAGCGCCTCCGACAGCACCACCGGGCCCGAACCGGGGCCGCCGCCGCCATGCGGGGTGGAGAAGGTCTTGTGCAGGTTGATGTGCATTGCGTCGACGCCGAGGTCGCCGGGGCGCACCCGGCCGACGATCGCGTTGAAGTTGGCGCCGTCGCAATAGACATAGCCGCCCGCTTCGTGGACCGCGTCGGAGATGCGCTTCATGTCGCGCTCGAACAGGCCGCAGGTGTTGGGGTTGGTGATCATCACCCCGGCGACGTCGGGGCCGAGCCGGGCGGTTAGCGCGGCGAGGTCGACCCGGCCGTCGGCGGTCGCCGGGATGTTCTCGACCTTGTAGCCGCAGAAGGCGGCGGTCGCCGGGTTGGTACCGTGCGCCGATTCGGGGACGAGGATCACCGACCGGTCGCTGCCCGCCGCGTCGTGCGCGGAGCGGATCGCGAGCAGGCCGCACAGTTCGCCATGCGCGCCGGCCTTGGGGCTCATCGCGACGGCGTGCATGCCGGTCAGGGTGACCAGCCAGTGCGCGAGCTCGTCGATCACCGCCAGCGCGCCCTGCACCGTGTCGACCGGCGCGAGCGGGTGGATGTCGGCGAAGCCGGGCAGGCGCGCCATCTTCTCGTTGAGGCGCGGATTATGCTTCATCGTGCACGAACCGAGCGGGAACAGGCCCAGGTCGATCGCGTAATTCTGTCGGCTGAGGCGGGTGTAATGGCGCACCGCCTCGGGCTCGGTCAGGCCGGGCAGGCCGATCGGGCGGTTGCGCTCGAGCCCGCCGAGGCGCCCGGCGACGCGCGGCGGCTCGGGCAGGTCGACGCCGGTGCGGGCATAGTCGTCGCGCTCGAAGATCAGCCCTTCCTCGAGCATCAGCGCGCGGTTGCCGGTGAAGGTCGCCGGGGCCTGCGACGCCGCGGCGGCGGTTTCCGGGCGCGTCACCCGGCCTTCGCTGTTCATGCTCATGCCGCGATCTCCGCTTCGAGGGCCTGGGCCAGGGTTTCGACGTCCTCCGCGCTCGCCGTCTCGGTCACCGCGACGACCAGGCCGCCCGCGAGGGCCGCCTCGCCCGGATAGAGCCGGCCGAGCGAGACGCCGCCGAGGATGCCCTTGTCGGCCAGCGAGCGGACCACCGGCCGCGCCTCGCGGGGCAGCTTCAGGGTGAACTCGTTGAAGAAGGCGCCGTTGACCAGCTCGACGCCGGGAACTTGCGCGAGCCGCTCGGCCGCCGCGACCGCGCCGGCATGGTTGAGCTCGGCCAGGCGGCGCAGCCCGGTCTCGCCGAGCAGGGTGAGGTGGACCGAGAAGGCGAGCGCGCAGAGCCCGGCATTGGTGCAGATGTTCGAGGTCGCCTTCTCGCGGCGGATATGCTGCTCGCGGGTCGACAGGGTCAGCACGAAGCCGCGCTGGCCGTCGGCGTCGGCGGTGACGCCGGCGAGACGGCCGGGCATCTGGCGGACATGCTTCTCGGCGCAGGCGAACAGGCCGACATAGGGGCCGCCGAAGTTGAGGCCGACGCCGATCGACTGGCCCTCGCCGACGACGATGTCGGCGCCCATCTCGCCGGGCGAGCGGATCGCGCCGAGCGCCACCGGCTCGGTGACGACGGCGACCAGCAGCGCGCCCTTCTCATGGCACCGCGCCGCCAGTTCGGAGAGATCGGCGACATGGCCGAGGATGTTGGGATTCTGGACGACGACGCAGCTCGTCTCGCCGTCGATCGCGGCGAGCAGGCGCGCCATGTCGTCGCCGGGCGCGCCGGGGGTCAGATCGGGGATCGCGGCGTCGAGCCGGTCGCCGGTGAAGCGCGCCATCGTCTTCGCGAGCGAGACATAATGCGGGTGGAGGCCGGCCGACAGGATCGCCTTGTCGCGCTTCGTCACCCGGCGGGCCATGGTGATCGCCTCCCAGCAGGCGGTCGACCCGTCATACATCGAGGCGTTGGCGACGTCGCAGCCGAACAGCCGCGCGACCTGCGTCTGGAACTCGAACAGCGCCTGCAGCGTGCCCTGCGCGATCTCGGGCTGATAGGGGGTATAGCTGGTCAGGAACTCGCCGCGCTGGATCAGGTGATCGACGCTGGCGGGGACATGGTGGCGATAGGCGCCGCAGCCGAGGAAGAAGGGCGCCTCCCCCGCCGACAGGTTGCGCCTGGCGAGCCGGCTCATATGCCGCTCGACCGCCAGTTCGGAGGCATGGGCGGGCAGGCCCGCGATCGGCCCGGCGAGGCGGGCGGCCTCGGGCACGTCGACGAACAGGTCGTCGATCGAGGCGGCGCCGATCCGGGCGAGCATCGCCGAACGATCGGCATCGGTGAGGGGCAGGTAGCGCATCGTCCAGCTCTTTCACCCCTCCCTTTCAAGGGAGGGGAAGGGGGTGGGTGGCGGAGCCGGGGGGCTCTCGATGCCCCTCGGCGTAGCCGTGCGGGAGGCCGAGGATGCTCGCTGCGCTCGCACCCACCCCCCGGCCCCCTCCCTTGAAAGGGAGGGGGAGAGGGTCACAATCCCTCGCAGAACGCCTTGTAGGCGGCGGCGTCCATCAGGCCTTCCAGCTCGGCCGGGTCGGCGAGCGCGAGCTTGAAGAACCAGCCGTCGCCCTCGGGCGCGCTGTTGACCAGGGCGGGGTCCTCCTCCAGCGCGGCGTTGATCTCGCTCACCGTGCCGGTGACGGGGGCGAACACGTCCGACGCCGCCTTGACCGATTCGACCACCGCGGCTTCGCCGCCCTTGGCGACGTTGGCGCCGGCGGCGGGCAGCTCGACGAACACGATGTCGCCGAGCTGGGCCTGCGCATAATCGGTGATGCCGACGGTGGCGGTGCCGCCGTTGACGGTGATCCACTCATGGTCTTCGGTGAAATAGGTCGTCATCGGTCAGTTCCCTTGGCGGACATAACGGTGGGGGACGAAAGGCATGGGGGCGACGACGGCATCGAGCCGCTTGCCCCGCACCTCGATCTGGAGCGGGCGGTTGAGCTCGGCGCTGGCCGCCAGGACATAGCCCATCGCGATCGGCACCTGCAGCGAGGGCGAGAAGCCGCCCGAGCTGACCGCGCCGACCGCCGTGTCGCCGTCGAAGATCGCCGCGCCCTCGCGCGCCGGCAGGCGGCCGGCGAGGATCAGGCCGATCCGCTTGCGCGGGGCGCCCTCGCGCAGGTCGCGGACGATCCGGGTCGCGCCCGGGAAGCCGCCCTCGGCGCGGCGGCGCTTGGGCACCGCGAAGCCGAGGCCGGCGGTCGCCGGGTCGGTATCGGTGTCGAGATCGTGGCCGTAGAGCGGCAGCCCGGCTTCGAGCCGCAGCGAATCGCGCGCGCCCAGGCCGATCGGCTTCACCTCGGGCTGGGCGAGCAGCAGCGTCGCCGCCGCCTCGGCCGCGTCGGCGGGAAGCGAGATCTCGAACCCGTCCTCGCCGGTATAGCCCGAGCGGCTGATCCACACCGGCGCGCCGGCCAGCTCGAACGCGCCGGCGGTCATGAAGGTCAGCATCTCGACCCCGGGGCAAATGCGAGCGAGCGCGTCGACCGCCTTGGGCCCCTGCAGCGCCAGCAGCGCATGTTCGTCGAGATGGTTGAGGGTCAGCTCCTCGGGCAGATGCTCATGGAGATGGGCGATGTCGTCGGCCTTGGTCGCGCCGTTGACGACCAGGTAGAAGTCGCCCGCGCGGCGCGTCACCATCAGGTCGTCGAGGATGCCGCCCTGGTCGTCGAGCAGCAGCGAATAGCGCATCCGGTCGACGCCGAGCTGGACGAAGTCGCCCGGCATCAGCGCCTCCAGCGCCGTATCGACGCCGTCGCCGCTGACCAGCAGCTGGCCCATGTGCGACACGTCGAACAGCCCCGCCGATTCGCGGGTCCACAGATGCTCGGCGAGGATGCCCTCATATTGGATCGGCATGGAGTAGCCGGCGAAGGGCACCATGCGCGCGCCCTGGTCGCGGTGCCACCGGTCGAGCGGCAGGGTCTGGATGATATCGCCCGGCTCTTCGGGGGTCAGGTTTTCGTCGCTCACAATGCTCTCCGTGACGGCCAGTGACGCCGGGCGCGGTTCGCCCGTCGGTCATGGCCCCCTCTGTCACGGAACCTGAGAGCTTTCGCCGCACCTGAGACGGTCCGGCTTACCCCTTCGGTGGGATGACCGGCCGATAGGCCGCCCATCCGCTTTCCAGAGTGTCGATCCTAACCACGCGGTCCTTTGACCTGAGAGATTCCGGGGCGGTTGCTCCTTCGGCGGCCGGGTCTCCCCGACGCTCTCCCGCATGGCCAGCGCCGGTATCCCGGCGACGACATGGCCAGCCTTGGCGTGGCACCGCTGCCAAGTCAACGACCGATGTCGCGGTGCCCCGAAACGATCCACAGATTCGGAGGGAGGGGTGATCGAAGCAGGCCACGGGCCCGAAAGGGCCCGCAAGGCCGAACGGCCGCCCGAGCTTATGCGAGGAAAGCCAAGCCGGGCGGATGCCCGGCGCCCGGCGCTTGAGGGTCTAAAAAATCAACGCGCCGCGTTGTAGGCGAGCTGGCTCTCGGTGAGCTGGAAGCCGATCAGCAGCTCGAAATTGGCGTTGTTGACCGCATCGCGCACGGTCGGCTCGTTCATCGGGTCGAGCGCGGCGTCGGCGTCGCCGGCCTTGCGCTTGCGGTTGATCCGCTTGACGACGTCCTCGGGCAGGGTCGCCGCCGCGCGCGAGACCATCGCGGTGGCGGAGGTGTGGACCGCGCCGCGAAGCTGGCCCTCGGGGAAGACGATCGACACCTGGCCGAGCTGCTTCGATTCGATCTTGGTGCCGGCGCGCAGCACCGTCGCGAACCAGGGCAGGGTGACGGTGCGGGCCGGGCCGGCGGTGGCGCGGCGCGCCTGCACGTCGAACTCGGCGGTCACCTGGATCTGCGGGCCGTTGCCGGCCTCGTTGCAGGTCGCGCGGAGGTTGGCGATGCTGGCGGTGACGTCGATCGCCTCGGCGCGGCGCTCGGCCGGCGGATTGAACAGGGTGATGTCGCCCGTATAGGTCGGGATCGCCGCCGCCGGGCAGGCCGACCGCGCGATCCGGAAGCCGCCGCGCTCGTCGAACTCGGTATCCGTCTTGCAGGCCGCGAGCACGAGCATGGCAAGGAGGATCGCGGAGGTCTTGGGAAACTGCACGGGGTCGGCATCCTTCACTTCATCACCGGGCGATGCACATCCGCCCGATCGTCGGTCGGCGCAATGCATAGTGTGTGATCGTTTGAGGTGGAAGCGCAAAGCGCTTTCCCCTTCGGTGATCAGGCTCTAAGGCCCAGCCATGGCCGATACCGCTCTTCCCCCACTCGACCTGCTGATCGCGGCGCCGCGCGGCTTCTGCGCGGGCGTCGACCGGGCGATCCGCATCGTCGAGCTGACGATCGAGAAATACGGCCCGCCGGTCTATGTCCGGCACGAGATCGTCCACAACAAATATGTCGTCGACGACCTGAAGGCGAAGGGCGCGATCTTCGTCGAGGAGCTCGACGAGGTGCCCGACGACGTCCCCGTCGTCTTCTCGGCGCACGGCGTGCCGAAGGCGGTGCCCGCCAAGGCGGCCGAGCGCGGGCTCAACTATCTGGACGCGACCTGCCCGCTGGTGTCGAAGGTCCACCGCCAGGCCGAGCGGCTGGTCAAGAACGGCCACCATATCCTGTTCATCGGCCATAAGGGCCATCCCGAGGTGATCGGCACCTTCGGCCAGGTGCCCGAGGGGGTGATGACGCTGGTCGAGACCGCCGCCGACGCCGAGGCGGTGGCGGTGCCCGACGGCGCCCCGCTCGCCTTCCTCAGCCAGACCACCCTGTCGGTCGACGACACCGTCGAGATCATCGGCGTGCTGCGCCGCCGCTTCCCGCAGATCGAGGCGCCGCGCAGCGAGGACATCTGCTACGCCACCTCGAACCGCCAGGCGGCGGTCAAGGCGATCGCGCCGAAATGCGAGGCGATGCTGGTGATCGGCGCGCCCAACAGCTCCAACTCGCTGCGCCTCGTCGAGGTGGCCGAGCGGCAGGGCGTCAAGGCGCGGCTGATCCAGCGCGCGGCGGAGATCGACTTCGGCTGGCTCGACGGCGTCCGCACGCTCGGCATCACCGCCGGCGCCTCGGCGCCCGAGATATTGGTGCGCGAGCTGGTCGACACGCTCGCGACCCGATTCGCCGTGCGCGAATGCGAGGTCGAATCGGTGACGGAGGACATGTTGTTCAAGCTTCCGCGGGCGCTGGTCGCCTGATGGCCGTCTATACCCAGGTCTCGACGGAGGAGATGACCGCCTTCCTCCACCGCTACGACGTCGGCACGCTGCTGTCGGCGAAGGGGATCGCCGAGGGGGTCGAGAACAGCAACTACCTGATCGAGACGACCGCCGGCCGCTTCATCCTGACGCTCTACGAGAAGCGGGTGAACGTCGACGACCTGCCCTTCTTCTGCGCGCTGACCGATCATCTCGCGGCCAAGGGCCTCAACATTCCGCGCATGCTGCGCGACCGGCGCGGCGAGCAGCTCCAGACGCTGGCGGGGCGGCCCGCCTGCCTGATCGAGTTCCTGTCGGGCGTGTCGGTGACCCATCCGACCCCGGCGCAGGCGCGTGCGGCGGGCGGGGCGCTCGGCGACATGCACAAGGCGCTGGGCGACTTCCGGCTCGGCCGGCCCAACAGCCTCGACCTCGCCGGCTGGGGCGCGCTCGCGGCGCGGTGTGGCGCCGACCTCGACCATATCCAGCCCGGCCTGCGCGGCCGGGTGATGGCGGAGGTCGAATGGCTGGAGGCGAACTGGCCGCGCCACCTGCGGACCGCGGTGATCCACGCCGATCTCTTCCCCGACAATGTCCTGATGCTGGGCGACGAGGTGAGCGGCGTCATCGACTTCTACTTCGCCTGCACCGACATCCGCGCCTGGGACGTCGCGGTGACCCACGCCGCCTGGTGCTTCGAGAATGACGGCACCGGCTATCATGCCGATCTCGGCCGCGCGCTGGTCGCCGGCTACGACCGCCAGTTCGGGCTGTCGACCGACGAGCGGCTGGCCTTCCCGATCCTCGCGCGCGGCGCCTGCCTGCGCTTCCTGCTGACCCGCGCCTGGGACTGGCTCAACACGCCGGCCGACGCGCTGGTGACGCGCAAGGACCCGATCGCCTTCCTGCGCCGGCTCGACTTCTATGCCGAGGCCGATCCCGAAACGCTCGTCCCGGCCTGACCTTTCCGCCATGGCCGAACTTCCCCTCGTCGAGATTGCGACTGATGGCGCGTGCAAGGGCAATCCCGGGCGCGGCGGCTGGGGCGCATTGCTTCGCTTCGGCGCGACCGAGAAGGAGATGTCGGGCGCCGAGAACCCCAGCACCAACAACCGCATGGAGCTGATGGCGGCGATCCGCGCGCTCGAGGCGCTCAAGAAGCCGTGCCGGGTCAAGCTGTCGACCGACAGCCGCTACGTCATGGACGGGCTGACCAAGTGGATCCACGGCTGGCGCAAGAATGGCTGGAAGACCGCCGACAAGAAGCCGGTCAAGAATGCCGAGCTGTGGCAACGCCTGCTCGACGCCGCCGCGCCGCACCGGATCGAATGGATCTGGGTGAAGGGCCATGCCGGCCACCCCGACAACGAACGCGCCGACAAGCTGGCGAGCGACGCGGCGCTCGGGCTGTAAGCCCGAGCTTTTGTTTGTTGGGCCCTCAGGCGCCGGCGTGCGCATCCGCGCACTTGGCTATCCTCGCATAAGCTCGGGCGCGCGTTCGCGCTTGCGGAGCCCTACGGGCTCCGACGCAGAACTCCTGCGGTGAACGGGACGCGCAGCGTCCCGCAAGGCCGAACGGCCGCCCGAGCTTATGCGAGGATAGCCAAGGCGGACGGATGTCCGCCGCCCGGCGCCTGAGGGCTAAAACAAAAAAACTACCGACTTCTGCCGAAGTCGGTTTCCACCACATTATCGATCGCCTGGGCGATCTGGGTGGGGACCGATCCGACCTCGTGCTGGAGCAATATGCCGAGCTTGCTCGCCTGGTCGAACAGCTCGTCGAGCACCGCCGGGGGGCAGGTCTGCCGGGCGCATTGCCGGGCGATCGCGGCGAGCAGGCGCGACAGGCTGAAGGTGCCGAAGCTGTCGAGCAGGGTGCGCAGCGCCTCGGTCTCGGCCATCGCCAGGTCCCAGGCCTGCGCGCGCACCGCGGCGGCGATGCGGCGGGGCCGGTCGCTGACGTCGAACATCAGCATCTTCATCAGCACAGCGGCGTCGGCATAGCCCGCCGTCTCGACGAGCAGGTTGAGCCGCTCCCGGTCGAAGCTGTCGCCCGCCGCGCTCGTGGCCGGCCGGTTGCGGCGCATCGTGCCGATCATGTCGAGCAGCTGGCCCGAGACGATCGGCTTGGGCAGGAAGCTGTCGATCCCCGCCTCGAAATAGACGCGCCGCCGCTCGGGCATCGAATCGGCGCTGATCGCCAGGATCGGCGTGTCCGACGCGGGCGGATCGAGCGCGCGGATCGCGCGCGTCGCCTCGATCCCGTCGAGCTCGGGCATCTGCATGTCCATCAGCACCAGGTCGAACGGCTGGGTGGCGACCGCCCCCAGCGCCTTGCGGCCGTCCTCGACCGCGACGACGTCGTGCCCCTCGCGCGCGAGCAGGCCCGCCATCAGCCGGCGGTTGATCGGGTTGTCCTCGGCCAGCAGGATGCGCATCGGCCCGGTCGCCTTGCCGGCCATCGCCTCGGCCGCCGCGGCGTCGGCGCGCTTGAACGGCAGCTCGACCGAGAAGGTCGTGCCCTTGCCCGGATCGCTCGACGCGGCGATCGACCCGCCCATCGCCTCGGCGAGCTGCTGGCTGATCGCGAGGCCGAGGCCGGTGCGGCCCTGGAGCCGCATCCGCGCCGCGTCGACCTGCTCCCCGCGCGAGAAGATGCGGCCGAGCGCCTCCTGCCCGATGCCGCGCCCGCTGTCGCGGACGATGATCATCCACCAGTCGGTGTCGCCGTCGGACCGGGTCGGCGACAGGCTGATCGAGACGCTGCCCGTCTCGGTGAACTTGATCGCGTTGCTGATCAGGTTCGACAGAAGCTGCTGCAGCCGGGCCGGATCGCCGCGCACCGGCCGGGGATCGCCGTCGAGGCCGAACGCGTCGAGCCCGAGGCCCTTGGCTCCGGCCGCGCCGTTGTGCAGGTCGATGGTGGTGCGGACCACCGACACCAGGTCGAAATTGATGCTCTCGATGACCACCCGGCCCGATTCGATGCGGCTATAGTCGAGCATGTCGTCGATCACGCCCATCACCGTCGTCGCCGCCTGGTTCAGGCTGGCGAGCTGGGCCTGGCGCGCGCCGTCGAGCGGCTCGCGGCGCAGCGCGTCGATCGCGGCGAGCAGGCCGTGCATCGGCGTCCGGATCTCGTGGCTCACCACCTCGAGCATCTCGGCGCGGGTCCGTTCGGCGGCGCGGGCCTGGTCGCGCGCGGCGATCAGCGCGCGTTCGGTCTCGACCTCCTCGGTCACGTCGCGCAGGATGCCGATGATCGTCTCTGGCCCTTCGAGCTGCCCGGCGATCTGGATGTGGATCGTCCGCCCGTCGGGCCGCATCCAGCGCAGCCGCGTCATCGGCAGCGATCCGGTGCGGAAGGTCTCGGCCACCGCGAGGTCGGCCTTGTCGACGTCGTCGGGATGGTAATGGGCGCGGATCATCTCGCTGGTCGGCGCCGTGTCGGGCGCGAAGCCGAGGATGCGGTACATCTCGGGCGACCAGACATAGCTGTTCCGGCCGCGATCGGAACGCCAATGGCCCATTCCCGCGAGCGATTCGGCAATCGTCAGCAGGCGGTTGGCCTCGGCTGTCCTCTCAAGCGAAATCGACCTGCTCCCCTCGGCTGGAACGCGATCTTGCGGGCGGGTCCGCCCGAAAGAATCTGGCCCCAGGCGCCTGCCCTGCGGCCTTTTAGTTACAGAAAGAGGTTAAGGGAAAGCGATTGATGTAAACTTTCGTTAATTGCGGAACCGCGCGCCGGGCGGCCGATACGCCGCCCCGGCTGTCAGCCGTCGGGCCGGGTCGCGACATAGGCGGCGCAGGCGATCAGCCCCGCCGCGACGGCCAGACAAATCCACAAGGCGGGCGCGGCGGTCGCCAGCAGCACGCCATAGCCGCCGGCCATGCTGACGATCGCGACGATCTTCGCCTTGCGCGGGATCGCGCCGTTTTCGCGCCAGCGCCGGATCGGCGGGCCGAACCAGCGATGGTCGAGCAGCCAGCGTTCGAAGCGCGGGCTCGAATGGCTGAAGCAGGCGGCGGCGAGGATCAGGAAGATCGTCGTCGGCATCACCGGCAGCAGCGCCCCGATGAAGCCGAGCGCGACCATCACCCATCCCAGCGCGAACCAGCCCCAGCGCTTGATGGGATTATGCATGGCGGCCGCCGTGCGCCAGCGCCATGCTAGAGATGTTCCGGTCGAGCTTGGGCATGCCCCTCTTTCAGGGGATGATCGTACGATCCGATCCAGCCTCCGTCGTCATTCCCGCGAAAGCGGGAATCCATGGACGGCGGCGGGCAGGGGGCCGGATGGTCCGTGACCGTGGATTCCCGCTTTTGCGGGAATGACGGAAGGTCGAGGGAAGCGGTGAGATTCCCTCGCATCCGGAAGGGCCTTAGAGCGCGCCGTGGCAATGCTTGTACTTGCGGCCCGAGCCGCAGGGGCAGAGCGAGTTGCGGCCGAGCGTCGCCGCGATCTCCGGGGTGATCTCGAAATCGTCGCCGGCCGGGGCGGCGATCGCCTGCGGCACCCGGCTGCCGATGATCCCCAGCGTGCCGCCGTCGCGGTCGCCCGAATTGTCCTCGCCGGTCAGCGCGTTGACATGCTCGGTGACGAAGTCGGGCATCGGCGGCAGCTCGGCATAGTCCTGCGGCGCCATCTCGAAGCGGACATGGGCGAGGACGCGGGTCACCTCCTCGCGGATCGCGACGAGCATCCGCTCGAACAGCGCGAAGGCCTCGTGCTTATATTCGTTGATCGGCGTCTTCTGCGCATAGGCGCGCAGGTGGATCACCTGGCGCAGCGCGTCGAGCGTCGCCAGATGCTCCTTCCAGTGATGGTCGAGCGTCTGGAGCAGCACGCTCTTCTCGATGCCGTGCCAGCTCTGGTCGTCGATCGTCGCGCGCTTGGCGGCGATCACCGCGTCGGCCTCGGCCAGCACCTTCTCGGCCAGGATCTCGGGATCGATGCCGTCCTGCTCGATCCACTCGTCGAACGGCGGCGTGATGCCCAGCGTCTCGGCCGAGCGCAGCTTGAGCGTATCGACGTCCCACTGCTCGGGATAGCTGTGCGGCGGGCAGCAGCCGCCGACGATCGCATTGGCGGTGTCGGCGCGCATGTCGGTGACGACGTCGTCGACCGTCTCGGCATCCATGATGTCGGCGCGCTGCTCGTAGATCACCTTGCGCTGGTCGTTCATCACGTCGTCATATTCGACGACCTGCTTGCGGATGTCGTAGTTGCGCGCCTCGACCTTCTTCTGCGCGGTCTCGATCGCCTTGGAGATCCACGGGCTGACGATCGCCTCGCCGTCGGCGAGGTTCTTGTTCATCATCCGCGCGAACATCGTCTGCGGGCCGAAGATGCGCAGCAGGTCGTCGTCGAGCGACAGGTAGAAGCGGCTGAGGCCCGGATCGCCCTGGCGGCCCGACCGGCCGCGCAGCTGGTTGTCGATGCGGCGGCTCTCGTGCCGCTCGGTGCCGAGCACGAACAGGCCGCCGGCGGCGAGCACCGCTTCCTTCTCGGCGATGATCTCGCCGCGGATGCGCTCGGCCGCCGCGTCGAATTCGGGGGTGCCGATCTCGAGCGCGGGATGCTCGTCGAGCATGCGGAATTCGAGGTTGCCGCCGAGCTGGATGTCGGTGCCGCGGCCCGCCATGTTGGTGGCGATCGTCACCGCGCCGAGCCGGCCGGCCTGCGCCACGATGTGCGCCTCCTGCTCGTGGTAGCGGGCGTTGAGCACCTTGTGCTCGACCTTCTCCTTGGTCAGGAACTCGGACAGCAGTTCCGACTTCTCGATCGACACGGTGCCGACCAGCACCGGCTGGCCGCGCTCCTTCGCCTCGCGGATCGCCTGGGTGATCGCGGCGAATTTATCGAGCATGTTCTTGTAGAATTCGTCGTCCTGGTCGATCCGCTTGACCGGCAGGTTGGTCGGGATCGTGACGACGTTCATCTTGTAGATCTGGTAGAATTCATGGGCCTCGGTCGCGGCCGTGCCCGTCATGCCGCCCAGCTTGGGGTACATGCGGAAATAATTCTGGAAGGTGATCGAGGCGAGCGTCTGGTTCTCGGGCTCGATCTTGACGCCTTCCTTGGCCTCGACCGCCTGGTGCAGGCCGTCCGACCAGCGCCGGCCGTCCATCATGCGACCGGTGAACTCGTCGATGATGATGATCTTCTCGTCCTTGACGATATAGTCGGTGTCGCGCTTGAAGGCGACGTTGGCGCGCAGCGCCTGGTTCAGGTGATGGACGACCTGGGTGTTCTCATAGGCGTAGAGATTGCCGCCTTCGAGCAGGCCCGCCGCCTCCAGCAGCCGCTCGATCCGCTCGGTGCCGTCCTCGGTCAGCACCACCGACCGCTGCTTCTCGTCGAACTCGTAATCGTCCTTGGTGACCTGCTTCACGATCGCGTCGACCTGCATGTACAGTTCGGACTTGTCGTCGGTCGGGCCGGAGATGATCAGCGGGGTGCGCGCCTCGTCGATCAGCACCGAATCGACCTCGTCGACCACCGCGAAGTTGAACGGCCGGTGGACCATCAGCGCGCGGTCATATTTCATGTTGTCGCGCAGATAGTCGAAGCCGAACTCGTTGTTCGTGCCGTAGGTGATGTCGGCGCCATAGGCGTCGCGCCGTTCCTGGTCGGACAGGTTGGGCACGATCACGCCGACGGTCAGGCCGAGGAAGCGGTAGACGCGGCCCATCCACTCCGCGTCGCGGGTAGCGAGATAGTCGTTGACGGTGACGACGTGGACGCCCTCGCCCGGCAGCGCGTTGAGGTAGACCGCCAGCGTCGCGACCAGCGTCTTGCCCTCGCCGGTCCGCATCTCGGCGATCTCGCCGCGATGGAGGACGATGCCGCCGATCATCTGCACGTCGTAATGGCGCTGGCCCAGCACGCGGCGGGCCGCCTCGCGCACCGTGGCGAACGCCTCGGGCAGCAGCGAATCGAGCGTCTCGCCGGCGTCGAGCCGCTGGCGGAATTTGACCGTCTGGGCGGCCAGCTCCTCGTCGTTCATCGCCTCGAGCGTCGGCTCGAATCCTGCGATCTTCTGCAGGATCGGGCGCAGCGACTTCACATAACGATCGTTCGACGATCCGAAGATGGCTTTGGCGAGGCCGCCGAGCATGGGCATTCCTTAAGACATGGGCCTTGAGACAAGGGCGCGCGGGCGGCCTCGCGGCCGCCGCGCAAATGAACCCGGTGCAGATAGGTGTCGCCGCCGACTACGTCAATTCGCGGGCGCAGCGGCCTTCCCCCAACCCGTCATGCCGGCGGAGGCCGGTATCTCCGGAGAGTGGAGAAGAGGTCGCGGCAGGAACCGCCCGAGATGCCGGCCTCCGCCGGCATGACGATGGAGAATTCCAGACGCCATATTTCAAACGTCACCCGCTCCTCCTATAGCGCGCCAGTCTTTTCCGGAGTTGTGCCATGGACCGTTCGCCGCTCGCCCCCGCCGCCTTTCCCGATCTGCCGCCGATCGCGGGCGCGCGTGTCGCGGTGGCGCGCGCGGGCTACAAGCGCTGGGACCGGGCCGACCTGACCTATGCCGCGTTCGACGAGGGCACCGTCGTCGCCGGGGTGACGACCACCAGCAGATGCCCCTCGCCCGAGGTCGAATGGTGCCGCGCCGCGCTGCCGCTCGGCCAGGCGCGCGCTCTGGTCGTCAATGCCGGCAATAGCAACGCCTTCACCGGCAATCGTGGCCGCGCCGCGGTCGAGGCGATCACCGCGCGGGTGGCGGGCGCGATCGGCTGCCGCCCGTCGGACGTGTTCGTCGCCTCGACCGGGGTGATCGGCGTGCCGCTGCCGATCGACAAGGCCGAGGCCGGGATCGACGCGGTGCTGCGCGCGCCGGAGGCGAGCTGGGAGGAGGCCGCCGCGACGATCATGACCACCGACACCTTCGCCAAGGCGGCGCGCGCCTCGGCGATGGTCGGCGGCGCCCGGGTCGAGCTGGTCGGCATCGTCAAGGGATCGGGGATGATCGCGCCCGACATGGCGACGATGCTCGGCTTCGTCTTCACCGACGCCGCGATCGCGCCCGAGCTGCTCCAGGCGATGCTGAACCGCGCCAATGCCAGGAGCTTCTCCTGCATCACCGTCGACGGCGACACCTCGACCAGCGACACCGTGCTCGCCTTCGCCACCGGCAAGGCCGGCCATGCGCGGCTGGAGACGATGGACGATCCCGGCGCCGACGCGCTGGAGGCGGCGCTGAACGCGGTCTGCCTCGAGCTCGCCCAGCTCGTCGTCCGCGACGGCGAGGGCGCGTCGAAGTTCATCGCCGTCACCGTCGAGGGCGCCGAGAGCGACGCCAGCGCGCACCGCATCGCGCTGTCGATCGCCAACTCGCCGCTGGTCAAGACCGCGATCGCGGGCGAGGACGCCAATTGGGGCCGGGTGGTGATGGCGGTCGGCAAGGCGGGCGAGCCGGCCGAGCGGGACAGGCTGTCGATCCGCTTCGGCGCGACCCAGGTCGCGACCGGCGGCCTCGCGGTCGAGGGCTATGACGAGGCGCCGGTCGCCGCCCACCTCAAGGGCCGCGAGATCGAGATCGGCGTCGACATCGGCCTCGGCAACGGCCGCGCGACGGTTTGGACCTGCGACCTGACCCATGGCTATATCTCGATCAACGCCGATTATCGGAGCTGAGGCCGGGACGGGCGACCGTCCTCGGCGCAACCGTCATCCTGAACTTGTTTCAGGATCCACCGGCGTGCAGGGATAGGCCCCGCGATCGGGAGAGACTGTGCCGCAAGGGCCTCATGGCCGGGTGGCATGGCCTGGTGGATGCTGAAACAAGTTCAGCATGACGGAGAAGGGAGCGTCTGCGCACATGCCATTGACGATCTGGGGCCGCCTCAACTCGCACAACGTCAAGAAGGTCGCCTGGCTCGCGGTCGAGGCGGGGATCGCGCATGAGCGGCGCGACATCGGCGGGAGCTTCGGCTTCACCGACGCCTATCTGGCGATGAACCCCAACCGGCTGGTTCCGACGATCGACGACGACGGCTTCGTGCTGTGGGAATCGAACGCGATCCTGCGCTACCTCGCGGCGGCCTATGCGCCCGCGCTGTGGCCCGCCGACCTGCGGGCGCGGGCGCTCGCCGATCGTTGGATGGACTGGCAGTTCGGCTATGCCGAGGCGCAGCGCGACGCCTTCATCCAGCTCGTCCGCACCGCGCCCGCCGATCGCGACGCAGCGAAGGTCGCGGCCTCGGCCCGGCGCGCTGGCGAGATGATGGCGATCCTCGACGCGGCGCTGGCCGAACGGCCCTGGCTGTCGGGCGACGGCTTCGGGATCGGCGACATCCCGATGGGCGTCTATGTCCATAGCTGGTACGCGCTCGACATCGATCGGCCCGATCGGCCCCACGTCGCCGACTGGTACGCCCGGCTGCGGCAGCGGCCCGGCTATGCCGGCTGCGTGGCGATCCCGCTGAGCTGATGCCGGTGCACGATCTTTACCAGCCGGTGCTCGACCTGATGCGCGGCGTCGCCCGCGACATCATGATGCCGCGCTTCCGCAAGCTCGCCGCCGACCAGTTCGCCGAGAAGAGCCCCGGCGACTTCGTCACCATCGTCGACCGCGAATCGGAGGCGCGGCTGAGCGAGGCGCTCGGCCGGCTGCTGCCCGGCGCGCGGATCATCGGCGAGGAGGCCGCCGCCGCCGACCCGGCGATCGTCGACCATGTCGGCGACGGCGTCGCCTGGATCATCGATCCGCTCGACGGCACCAACAATTTCACCGAGGGGCACAGCCCCTTCGCGATCATGATCGGCCTCGCGGTCGACGGCGCGCGCGAGGCGGGCTGGATCTACGATCCGGTGATCGACCGCATCGTCCATGCGGCGCGGGGACGCGGCTGCTTCATCGACGGCGAGCGGGTGCGCGCGCGCCGGTCGGCGGACGGGCTGCCCAAGGCGGCGATCGCCACCTATTTCATGCCGGCGGACCGCCAGGCCGACGTCCGCCGCCGCGCCGAGGGCAGGCTGGAGATCGTCGACATCCCGCGCTGCGCGGGCGAGCAATATCCGCGGCTGATCCTCGGCGCCAACGACATCGCGCTGTTCGAGCGCACCCATGTCTGGGATCATGCGGCGGGGGCGCTGATGCTCGAGGAAGCCGGCGGCACGATCGCGCGCAACGACGGCGCGCCCTATCGGCTCGACGTGCCGGGCAAGGGCGCGATCGCCGCCAATTCGCCCGAGACATGGGCGCTGGCCAAGGCGGTGCTGTTCGATTGAACGCATCCGCCTGTCATCCCGGCGGAAGCCGGGATCTCACTGCCTTTCGCGACGAACGGAAAAGAGAAGGGAGATTCCGGCTTTCGCCGGAATGACGGTCCGATACCGGTTAAAGCTCGCCTTCCAGCCAGCCCTTGAGCTGGCTCTTCGGCGCGGCGCCGACCTTGGTCGCGGTCGGCTGGCCGTTCTTGAACAGGATCATCGTCGGGATGCCGCGCACGCCATATTTGCCGGGGGCGTCGGGATTGTCGTCGATGTTGATCTTGGCGATCGTCACCTTCTCGCCGAGCTCGTCGGCGATCTCCTCCAGGGCCGGGCCGATCATCTTGCACGGGCCGCACCACTCGGCCCAGAAATCGACGAGGACGGGCTTGTCGGCACTGATGACGTCGTCATGGAAGGACGAGTCGGTGATCGCTTTGGTGGGCATGAATACGCTCCTTGGTTACGGGATCAGATGTAAGCGGGCCTTTCGGCAGTCTCAACGGCCTTGGCCCTGCTTTTGCTCCTGCCCCCTAAAGCCGGGCTTGTGCGCGTCCAGCACGGCGGCGGGCAGCTCGATCAGGGTCGGGCCGGCGGTGTAGAGCAGCGCCGCCGCGACCGGCCGGCCGGGGAAGATCACGCCGAGCGCGGCGGCATAGGCGCTCATCTGGCGCAGATGATGATCGGGTACGGCGGCGAGGTCGGCGGGCGCGCGGCGGCCGGTCTTGAAGTCGACGACGAGGATGCGGTCGGCGGCGACCAGCAACCGGTCGACCGTGCCTGAGACAACCTCCCCCGCGACCACCGCCGCGACCGGCGCCTCGGCGAGCGCGTCGGCGCCGAAGATCGCGGCGAAGCGCGGGTCGGCGATGACGCGGCAGGCGTCGTCGGCCAACGCGCCGGCGATGCCCGCCTCCTCGACCCCGGCCGAGCCGAGCAGCCAACGCAGCGCGGCGTCGCGGCGGCGATCGGGATCGATGGCGGGGAGCCGCTCGAACAGCGCATGGAGCAGGGTGCCGCGCCGGGCGGCGGCGCGCAGCGCGGCCGAGGGCGGCGGATCGGGCACATCGTCGAGCCCGAGCGACGAGGGCGCGAGCGGACGCGGCGGGCGCGCCTCGGGCGGGGCGGGGCGGCGCAGCCAGCCGGGTTCGGCCAGCACCGGCGCGCCGCGCCTCGGCCGCGCGGGCGCGGTCGTCCCGGTCGCCGCCACCGAGCCGTGATAATGCCGCGCCTCGACCCACAGCGGGTCCTCGACCGGCGGACAGCCCAGGCCGGCCATCGCCTGGTCGATCGCCTGGTACCAGCTCGACGCCGGGGGAACGCCGCGCGCGCGGACGCCGAGCGTGCCGCCGATCACCAGATGCTCCTGCGCGCGGGTCAGCGCGACGTAGAGCAGCCGCCAATGCTCCTGCCGCTCGCGTTTGGCGAGCGCCTCGGCGTCCTTGCGCAGCGCCTCGACCATCTCGGCCTTGCGCGGGCGCAGCACCGGCACTGGCTCGGCGCCTTCCTCGATCGCCCAGTCGAGCCGCCGGTCGGGGCTGAGGTCGGGATCGGCGGTCGCGTCGGCGAGGATGACGAGCGGCGCCTCCAGCCCCTTCGATCCGTGGACGGTCATCACCCGCACCGCGTCGAGCGGCGCGGAAGGGTCGCGGGTGATCTCGACGTCGCCGCGATCGAACCAGTCGAGGAAGCGCTGCAAGGTCGCGGTCGCCGTCCCCTCGAACTGGAGCGCGGCGCCGAGCAGCTCGTCGATCGGGTCGCGCGCCTCGTCGCCGAGCCGGCGCAGCAGCTTGCGGCGCCCATCGAGCGGGCCGGTCAGCAGATGTTCGAGGAAGCGATAGGGGGTGGTGAAGTCGGCGCGGGCGAGGATCGCGTCGAGCGCGGCGTTGGTGTCGGCGTCGCCCTTGGCCCGTACCGCGTCGACCAGCGGCCCGCGCCGGCCGAAGCCGACCCGGTAGAGTTCCTCCTGGCTCCAGCCGAACAGCGGCGAGACGAGCAGCGCGGCGAGGCTGAGGTCGTCCTCGCGCTGGACGGCGAAGCGGACGGCGGCGAGCAGGTCCTTGACGACGAGCGGCGCGGTCAGCCGCAGCCGGTCGACGCCCGCCACCGGCACCTTCTCGGCATGGAGCCGGGCGACGATCAGCGAGGCGAGGTCGGCGCGGCGGCGGACGAGGATCAGGATGTCCTCGGGCCGGATCGGGCGCTTCTTGCTCCCCAGCCACAGCCGCTCGTCGATCCAGCTTCGCACCTGCCTGGCCAGCCGGCCGGCATAGGCGCGGGTGGCGTCGTCGATGAAGCCCTCCTCGCCGTCGTCGTCCATCGCCTCCTCGATCGACAGCGGCTTCCACAGCGTCACCCGGCCCGGCATCGCATGGTGCGCGGCGTGGCGCTCGGCCGGCGTGAACAGGCCCATCTCCTCATGGCCGAGATCGGCGATCAGCCGGTCGACCAGTTCGAGCACGGCGGGCGCCGAGCGGAAGCTGCGGTCGAGCGACAGGTCGAGGAACTCGCGGTCGACCTGGAGCGCCTTGATCGCGAAGCCCAGCCGGGCGCGCTCGAACTCGACCGGGTCGGTGCCCTGGAAGCCGAAGATCGCCTGCTTGAAGTCGCCGACCGTGAAGATGGTGCGCGGCGCCCCGCCGCGCGCGCCGGCGCCGACGAAGAATTCCTCGGCGAGCCGGCCGACGATCGCCCATTGCGCGGCGTTGGTGTCCTGCGCCTCGTCGACCAGGATATGGTCGGTCTGCTGGTCGAGCTTGTAGCGCACCCAGTCGCCCATGCCGGGCTCGTCGAGCAGGCGGACGGTGGCGCGGATCAGGTCGTCGAAATCGACCAGCCCGGCGGCGCGCTTCGCCTCGGCATAGGCCTGCGCATAGGCCTGGCCGGCGCGCAGGCCCGCGCCGATCGCGGTGGCGAGCGCGGCGCGGCGGCGCCAGCCGAGCAGCCGGCCGATCTGGTCGGCGAGCCGGACGCACTGGTCGGGATAGCCGGCGTCGGCCTTGAGCAGCCCGGCGGCATATTTGCGCGGCTCGAAGCTTTTGGTGAGGACGACGAACAGCACCTCCTCCAGCATCGCCGCGCGCGCGGCCGGACCGGCGGCGAGGAAGGCGGCCAAGGTGTCGGCGTCGCGCAGCCCGGTCGCGGTGCCCCAGGTCGCGTTGGCGCGGGCGACGGCCTCGAAAGCGGCGAGGTCGAGGCCGTCGCAGGCCGCCTCGATCGCCTCCTCGACATCGCCGAGCGGCACGTCGAAAGCGTGGCGCAGCCGGGGCTCGATCGCCCCGCGCGCGCCGAGCGCGGCCAGCGCGTCGGGCGCGCGGGCGCAGTCGAGCAGATAGGCCTCGGCGCCGCCCTCGCCGAGCCGCAGGCTGAGCGCCTGGACGTCGCGGATCAGCCCATGGTCGCCGCCGCGCGCCGCGCCGTCGAGCAGGTCGGCGAGGGTGCGGCGGGCGAGCGCCGCCTCCTCGCGCCCCTCGATCGGGCGGAAGCCGGGGGTCAGCCCCGCCTCGGCCGGGAAGCCGGCGAGCAGTGTCTGGCAGAAGGCGTGGATCGTCTGGATGCGCAGCCCGCCGCCGGGTGCCTCCAGCACCCGCGCGAACAATTGCCGCGCCCGCTTCAGCGCCTCGGGCCCGGCATCCTCGCCCAGCCGGGTGAGGTCCTGGGTCAGCTTCAGATCGTCTTTCTGCCCCGCCCAGTGGGCGAGGCGGCGGTGGATGCGCTCGGCCATCTCGGCCGCGCCCGCCTTGGTGAAGGTCAGGCAGAGGATCGCCTCGGGCGCCGCGCCGCCGAGCAGCAGGCGCAGCACCCGCGCGGTGAGGACGTGGGTCTTGCCGGTGCCGGCCGAGGCCGACAGCCAGACCAGCTCGCGCGGGTCGGAGGCGGCGCGCTGCTGCGGCTGCAGCGGATCGAGCGGCTTGAGGCGCCCGCTCATCGCCCGCCCTCCGCCTCGCCGCCGCCCCGGCCATACCATTCGTCGAGCCGCATCAGCTGGTCATAATCGGCATAGGGCGAATATTCGGGGGCGAGCTTGGCGGTGAAGGGCTCGGTCCCGGTCAGCCAGCGCTCGACCGCGCTGGCCAGGATCGCGGCGGCATGGGCGACGAAGTCCTGCGGCGCGACATGGCTCTTGCCGCCGACCGGCGAGCGGACCTGGCCGAAGGCGTCGCGATCCTTCGCCAGCGACCAATATTCGAAGGCGAGCGGCGTCCCCTCGATCCCGTCGAAGCCGCCCCGGTCCGCGATCAGGCCGAGCAGGCCGAGCTGCATCGCATAGCCCGCCTCGACCTGCGCGGCGCTGGGCGGCTTGCCGGTCTTGTAGTCGACGATCGCGAGCGTGCCGTCGGCGAGCCGGTCGATGCGGTCGACCTTGCCGGTCAGGGTGATGCCGGCGACCTCGACCCGGCCGTCCAGCTCGGCGGCGATCGGCCGGCGGCCCTGCGCCCGTTCCTCGCGCATCCGGTCGGCGACCCAGCGCAGCGCCTCGATCAGCCGCGGCTCCCACAGCGCCTGCATCACCGGGTGCGCGGCCATATCGCGCAGCATCGCCTCGGCGCGCGGCAGCAGCCGGTCGGGGTCGCAATCGTCCTGCTTCATCCACGCCTCGAACACGGCATGGACGGCGGTGCCGCGCCAGGCCGGGGTCGGATCGGCGTCGACCGCGTCGAGCGGGCGGAGCCTGAGCATCGCGTCGGCGTAGAAGGCGAAGGGGTCGGCCTGGAGCCGGTCGAGCCGGGTGACGGCGATGACGTTCGGCCGGTCGGCGACGGGGGGCGCGGGCTCGGGGCGGGCGATGAAGCGGCGGTCGGCGGGCCGGTCGATCGCGGCGGCCCAGTTGGGCAGGCGATGCTCGCGGGTGATGCCGCCGGTCATCGCCTCCAGCCGCAGCCAGAAGCGCGAGGCGATGGTCGGCGCGCGGGCGTCGCGGCGGGCGCGGGTGACGATCAGCTCGGGCGCGCCCAGCGCCATCGCGAAGTCGTGCGCCGACAGGCCGATGCGGGTTTCGAGGCCGGGCAGGCCGAGCTCGGCGCGGATGCGCGGGGCCAGCCAGGGATCGGGGCTGGGCAGCGCCGGCCACACCCCCTCGTTGAGCCCGCCCAGCACCATCAGGTCGGCATGCTGGAGCCGCGCCTCGAGCAGGCCCCAGATCGACAGGCGCGGATGGCCGCCCTGCGGCGGGCGGACCGCGACCGCGTCCATCAGCAGCCGCAGCGTCGGCGCGAGCCCCGCCGGATCGAAGGCGGCCGGGCCGATCGGCGCCCAGGCCTCCAACTCGGCGACCAGGTCGGCGGCGGCGCGGCCGTCCGGCCCCGACCAGCCGGCATCGTCCGCGAGCGTGCTTATGGTTTCGCGGAGGGCGGCGAGCAGTTCCGCCAATGTGCGGGCGGAGAAGGCTTTCTCCAGCGGCTCCAGCAGCGGGCGGACCTCGTCCCACCAGTCGATCGCGGGCGCGCGGGCGCGTCTGGCGTGGCCGTCGCCGTCGCGCAGATAGCGGGCGATGCCGTCGAGCCCGGCGGGCGGGCGCGGCCCGCGCAGCGCGATGTCGAGCTTGCGCGCACCATCGAGCCAGGCGCCGCGCGCAGCACCCCGCCGCACCAGCGGATGCTTGAGCAGGGCGAGCAGCGGCACCGGCGCGAAGCCCTCGGCCGCGGCCTCGGCGACGGCGAGCAGCAGCGTGCCGGCGGGGGTCAGCGACAGCGGCGTGCCCGCCGAATCGTCGGCGACGATCCCCCAGCGGGCGAGATGCGCGGTGACGCGGCGCGCGAGCACGCGATCGGGGGTGACGAGCGCGGCGGTGCGGCCCGGCGTCTCGATCGCCTCGCGCAGCGCCAGCGCGATCACCTGCGCCTCCTCGGCCGGATTGGCGAGCTCGATCGCGCGGACGCCGCTCAGCCGCCGCTCGGCCGGGGGCAGGCGGTGCCACTTGTCGGTGAAGGCGGCCGGCGCCATCGCATTGGCGATCGCCCGGGCGCGCACCGAGCGCGCGTCGCGGCCCCCGCCCCAGCGCCAGGTCGCGACCTCGCCGCGGCCGACGTCCATCCGGTCGAGCAGCCGCTTGAGCGCATATTGCGGATGGCTTTCGACCGGACGGGGCGGGCGGGCGCCGTCCTCGCCCGTCTCGTGCGGGCCGAGCGCCCGCCACTCCGCCTCGTCGGAGACGGTGTCGAGGCCGGGCAGCACGACCATCCCCTCCGGCAGTCGGGCGACGACGCCGAGCAGGCGGGCGACCGCCGGGGTCGTGCTGCTGATGCCGGCCGCGATCACCGCGCCCGGCGGCGGCCGGTGGCGCCAGCGCCGCGCCACCCGGTCGAGCAGCCGGTTGCGCCGCTCGGCCAAGTCGATCCGCCCGCGCGCCGCCAGCTCGGCGGGCCAGCGCGTCAGGATCGTGTCGAGCATCGCCAGCGATCGCTGCCAATGCTCGGACAGTTCGGGCAGTGCGACGAGGTCGCGCAGTCGTGCCGCCGGGATCTGCTCGATCAGCATCTGGTCGAGCGTGCGGCCAAGCTCGCCCGCCAGCCGGATCGCCTCGCCGCCGTCGATCGGGTCGCCCGCCGCCTGGCGCGCCTCGGCGGTCAGCCGGGCGAGGATCATCTGCCGTTCGAGCGGGTCGATCGCCGGCGGGATCGGCTCCTCCTCCGCATCGGCGTCGATCGGGTCGAGCAGCCCGCCGAGCCGTTCGTCGAGCTCGGGATCGCCGATCGCGACGAGGCGGGGCAGCAGCAGCCCGCCCTCGGCGCGGCGGACGAAGGCGTCGCTGATCGCGCGCGCGGCGCGGTTGTTCGGCACCAGCACCACCGTCCGCGCGAGCCCCAGCGGATCGGGGCCGTGGCGCGCGATCAGCCCGGCCGCGAGGGCGTCGGCGAAGGCGCGGTGGGCGGGGATGGTGAAGACGGCGGGGCGGGACATCGCGGCCACTGTAACGGTTCGTCGCGTCAGCGGAAGCCGCGGCTCACCGCGCTGTTGATCCGGGGCTAACCCATGTTAACCTGCCGCCGGTTTGTTGGGAGAGTATCATGGCGCACAAGTTCGAGATCTATAAGGACAAGGCCGGCGAATTCCGGGTCCGCTTCAAATATAACAGCGAGACGATCTTCTCGACCGAAGGCTACAGCAGCAAGGCGAGCGCCCAGAACGCGATCGACTCGATCAAGAAGAACGGCCCGGGCGCGGAGACCGTCGACAATAGCTGAGGTCGGCCGGGAGGACCGGGCGCCGGGGGCGGATCAGTTCCGCCCCAGCAGCGCCTCGGTCTTGCCGATCGCGGGGGGCGTGCCGACGTCGAACCACAGGCCCTGGTGGACCAGGCCGAAGGCGCGCCCGGCGGCGATCGCCCTTTCCCAGAGCAGCATGAAGCCGAACGGGCCCTCGGGCAGGTCGGCGAACAGCCGCTTCGACACGAGCTGTATCCCGGTATAGACGAACGGCGCGACCTTGGCGGTGCGGCGGCGCGCGATGTGGCCGTCGCCGTCCATGTGGAAGTCGCCCATCCCGCTGTGGCAATTGGCGCGCGCGAGCGGGACGAGTAGCAGCAGCGCGTCCATCGCCGCGTCGTCCCAGCGGTCGGCCAGCAGGCTGATCGCGTCGACCGGCCCGTCGACCCACAGATTGTCGCTGTTGACGATCAGGAAGGGATCGTCGGGGATCAGCGGCAGCGCCCGGGCGACCCCGCCGCCCGTCTCCAGCAGCAGCCCGCGCTCGTCGGAGATGCGGACGTCGAGATCGGCGGCCTTGCGCCTGAGATGCGCCTCCAGCGCGTCGGCCAGATAATGGACGTTGACGACGACGCGGCCGATGCCGGCGTCGCGCAGCCGGTCGAGCACATGGTCGAGCAGCGCCTTGCCCGCCACCTCGACCAGCGGCTTGGGCCGGGTCGCGGTCAGCGGGCGCATCCGCTTGCCGAGCCCGGCGGCGAGCACCATCGCCGTGCCGATCGGGGCCGGCGCCGGATTGGGGCGCAGCGACAGGGGCTTGGCGAAGCTCATGCGATGTGGTCCGTCCAATGGGCGGCGCGCCGGGCCGCGGGGACATGCGCGTCGAACCAGGCCCTGACCGGGGCCAGCGCCGGATGGGCGAGGTCGCGTTCGAGATAGCCCCAGACGCGCGGCTGGAAGGCGAGGTAGCGGGGCTTGCCGTCGCGCTTCCACAAGCGGGTGAAGATGCCCAGGATCTTGGCGTTGCGCTGCGCGCCGAGCAGCGCATAGGCGGCCTCGTCGAACGGGCGGCGGGCGGCGTAGCGGGCGATCATCGCCGCTTCGACGCCAGGGGGCACGTCGCGCCGCGCGTCCTGCAGCAGCGAGACCAGGTCATAGGCGGGGTGGCCGGCCAGCGCGTCCTGGAAATCGAGCAGGCCGAGGCTGCCGTCGTCGAGCAGCATGATGTTCTCGGCATGATAGTCGCGCAGCACGCTGACCGAGCGGTCCCCGGCGACCGGCGCCAGCGCCGCGTCCCAGGCGGCCGCCCAAGTCGCGGCACAGCCATCCGCGTCGGCGTCGAGCCCGACCGCCGGCATGTACCACTCGGAAAACAGCCCGGCCTCGCGCTGGTAGACCGCCATGTCATAGGGCGGCAGCGGTCCGGCGGCATGGCCGTGGAGATCGGCGAGCAGGTCGATCGCCTGCGCGTAGATCGGCGTCTCGGCGGCGGGATCGGCCTCGATCGCCTCCTTCATCCGGGCGTCGCCGAAATCCTCGAGCAGGATCAGCCCCGCCTCCAGGTCGCGCGCCAGCACGCGCGGCGCGCGGAAGCCGATCGCGGCGAGATGCTCGGCGACCGCCAGGAAGGGGCGGCTGTCCTCATGTTCGGGCGGGGCGTCCATCAGCACGGCGCTGGCGCCGTCGCGATGGACCCGGAAATAGCGGCGGAAGCTGGCGTCGCCCGCCAGCGGCCGAATCTCGCCGCTGCCCCAGCCGGCACGGTCGAGGAAGGCGGGAGCGTGGGGCGGGGGGATCATGTTCGCGGCGGCCATCGGCCCTCCCATGGCGCGGGCGCCGCCCAAGTCAAGCGGCGCGCATCGGGGCCCCCACGCCTTTGGGCCGGTTCGATGGCCAGGCGCAGCGCGTCGGGCCACAGCCGGGCGCCCATCCGCTCGGGCCATTCGATCAGCAGCACGCTGTCGGCGCGCGCCTCGTCGAGCCCCAGCTCCTCGATCTCCTCGGGATCGTCGATCCGGTAGAGGTCGACATGCCAGAGCGGCAGGCGCAGCTCGGGCGGCGCATAGGGGATGACGATCGGGAAGCTCGGCGAGGGCACTTCGCCCGCGAAGCCGAGCGCGTGGAGCAGCCCGCGCGCGAAGGTGGTCTTGCCCGCGCCGAGATCGCCGCCCAGCGCGACCACGTCGCCGGGACGCAGCACCGCCGCGAGCGCGGCGCCGGCGGCGGCGGTGGCCTCGGGGCCGTCGAGGTACAGCGAATGCTCCGTCATGCTGAACTTGTTTCAGCATCCACCCCGCCGCTCAGGCTGGCCGGGCGATGACACGGATGTGGGCAACAGAGCCGGCAAGCCACGACCAAGGCTCCCGGTGGATGCTGAAACAAGTTCAGCATGACGGTGACGGTGTCCTCACGCATGGCCATGCTCGCCGTGGCGGCGGGGCAGGTGGATCGTCACGGTGGTGCCGCGCCCGGGCTCGCTCTCCAGCGCGATCGAGCCGCCATGCGCCTCGACCAGCTGGCGGGTCAGCGGCAGGCCGATGCCGATCAGCTGCTTGCCCTCGTCGTTGCTCGCGTCGATGCGCGGATAGGCGTCGAAGATGCCGGCGCGCTGGGCGGCGTCCATGCCGGGGCCGGTGTCGGATACCACCCAGACGATCATGTCGTCGTCGCCATGGACGCGGATCGTCACCCGCCCCTGCGGCGGGGTGTAGGTGATCGCGTTGTTGAGCAGATGGTCGGCGATCTGGCGCAGCCGGCGCGGATCGCCGCGAATCTCGCCCAGCCCCGGCTCGACGTCGACGAGGAGCTGGAGCGGCTTGCCCTCGGCGGCCGGGCGGGCGGCGGCGACCGCGCCGGTGAGCAGCGCGCCCATGTCGACCTGCTCCTCGGACAGCGGCAGGTTGCCCGCGGCGCCCTGGGTGAGGTCGAGCACGTCCTCGACCAGCGAGCCGAGCCGACCGACCGAGGCGAGGATCGCCTTGACATATTCCTGCGCGATCGGCGGCATCTCGCCCGCATAGCCGCCGTCGAGCAACTCGGCGAAGCCCGCGATCGAGGTCAGCGGCACGCGCAGCTCATAGCTCATATTGGCGACGAAGGCGGTCTTGAGCTTGTCGGCCTCCTCCAGCGCGTCGGCGCGGCCGCGCAACGCCTCCTCGATCCCGCGCGAGGCGGTGATGTCGAGCAGGGTGAACAGCGCGTTGCCGTCGGGCAGCGGCACCACCGCGAAGTCGAAATAGCGGCCGTCGGCCAGCGCCATGCGGCCGGTGCGCGCCTGCCGGTCGACCGTCGCGATGCGGACCAGGTCGCGCAGCAGCTGCGCGCGCGACGGATCGGCGAGCTTGGCCGCGACCAGCTCGACCATCGCGTCGACGCGGAGGTTCTGGGCGAGGTCGGCGTCGGACAGGCCCCATATGTCGCGGAAGCTCTGGTTCCAGATGTGGAGCCGGCCGTCGGACGCGAACACGCCGATCGCCTCGAACAGATTCTCGAAGGTCGCGGCGCGGACGCGCAGCAGCGTATCGCGCGCGCTGGACAGCTGGACCTGCTCGGTGCGGTCCTCGAAGAACAGCAGCAGCCCGCCATTGGGCAGCGGCTGGGCGACGACGCGCAGATGCTGGCCGCCGGGGATCGTCCAATTCTCCTCGACCGCGTCGACCGCGTTGAACCAGGCGCGGCGATCGGCCTTCCAGCCGGGGAAGTCGCGCGCCTCGGGCAGGCGCTGGGTCTCGCGCATCCGTTCGAGCACGCGGTCGAACTCGGGATGGTCGGACATCCATTCGGGCAGCAGCGAGAAGAATTGCAGGAAGGGCTGGTTGCAGAAGATCAGGCTGCGGTCGGGCCCGAACTGGGCGACGCCGGCCGACAGCCGGTCGAACAGCTCGCGCTGCGCCTCCTGGAAGCGGCCGAGCTCGCCGCGCGTCTGCTCTAGGTCCTGGATGTCGAAGGCGTAGCCGGCGACGCCATGCTCGCCCATCGGCACGTCGACGATCCGCATCGTCCGCCGCTGGCCGCCCAGCGTGACGGGGACGACATGGGTCTTGATCCGGCCGCTGTCGCGCGCCGCCAGCGCGGTCGCGCGCGGGGTGCGGCCGTCGGCCGAATCGACCAGCTCGACGCCGCCGGTCACGACCTCCTCGGCGCTCTCGCCCTCGACCGCGGCGACATAGGCGGAGTTGACCAGCGCCAGCTTCAGGTCGGGGCCGCGATGCCACATCGGGAAGGGCGCCGCCTCGATCAGCGCGAGGCAGCTGTCGAGCGCGTCGCTGACCGCCTGGCCCTCGGCCGACAGGCGGGTGATGGCGCGCTCGGCCTCGCTATTGTCGAACAGCCAGACGATCACGCCGTCGCCGATCGCGGGCGGCGACGGCCGGCCGCGCGCGAGCAGCACCCGGTCGGTCCCGGCGAGGCGGAGCACCCGCTCGAACGCCCGGCCGGCCTGGTTGGCGGCGGCGATGTCGGCGGCCAGCCCCTCGGCGTCGACGACCGAGATGCCGCCCCCGTCCTGGCCTGCGATGCCCTGGCCCGCCATCTCGTCGATCGTCGTGGGCGGCGCGGGCAGGCCGAGCCAGTGGGCGAGCCGGGGATCGGCGCCGATCCGGCCGTCGAGCCCGACGCGGAAGGGAACCGCCGGCGCGCTGGCGAGCAGCGCGCCCTGGCGCTCGATATCGCGCGCGCGGGTCTTGGCGATCACGTCGCGCCGCAGCCCCATGATGATCGACGCGACCGCCGCCGCGACCCACAGCGCGACGATGATCGCGAGCATGAGGGCGGCGACCGGATCGAGCTGGATCATCTGCGACATGGGCACGCTTCTAGAGTGGGATCATGGAAGGCGCGAGCGGGGAAATGCCGATGACGGGCGGAGGACGCGGCGAAAGGAGCAGGACGCAAACGCCCGGCCCGCCATGGGGCGGACCGGGCGCGTTCCGATGGTCCCGCGATCGCGGGATCAATCAGTAGCGGTAATGGTCGGGCTTGAACGGGCCCTCGGTGGAGACGCCGATATAGTCGGCCTGCTTCTGGCTGAGCTTCGTCAGCTTGACGCCGAGCTTCTCGAGGTGGAGCGCGGCCACCTTCTCGTCGAGATGCTTGGGCAGGACATAGACTTCGTTCTTATACTGGTCGCCGCGCGTCCACAGCTCGATCTGGGCGAGGGTCTGGTTGGTGAAGCTCGCCGACATCACGAAGCTCGGATGGCCGGTGGCGCAGCCGAGGTTCACCAGCCGCCCCTTGGCGAGGACGATGATCTGCTTGCCGTCGGGGAACTTCACCAGGTCGGTGCCCGGCTTGACCTCGGTCCAGCTATAGTTGCTGAGCGCGGCGATCTGGATCTCGCTGTCGAAGTGGCCGATGTTGCAGACGATCGACATCGGCTTCATCGCCGCCATATGCTCGGCGGTGATGACGTCGGCATTGCCGGTCGCGGTGACGAAGATGTCGGCGCGGGTGACGGCTTCTTCCATCGTCACGACCTCGAAGCCCTCCATCGCGGCCTGGAGCGCGCAGATCGGATCGACCTCGGTCACCATCACGCGGGCGCCGCCGTTGCGCAGCGACTGGGCCGAGCCCTTGCCGACGTCGCCGAAGCCCGCGACGCAGGCGATCTTGCCGGCCAGCATCACGTCGGTCGCGCGGCGGATCGCGTCGACCAGCGATTCCTTGCAGCCGTAGAGATTGTCGAACTTCGACTTGGTGACGCTGTCGTTGACGTTGATCGCCGGGAAGGGAAGCTCGCCCTTCTTGGCGATCTCGTAGAGGCGGTGGACGCCGGTGGTGGTCTCTTCCGACACGCCCTTCAGGTTGCGGACGGTCTCGGTCAGATAGCCGGGGCGCTTGGCGATGAACGCCTTGAGCGCGCGCTGGAACTCGACTTCCTCGTCATTCTGCGGCTCGCCCAGCGTCGCGCCGGCCTCCAGCTTCGCGCCCCACAGCGCGAACATGGTGGCATCGCCGCCGTCGTCGAGGATGATGTTCGCGGTCTCGTCGCCCCAGTCGAAGATCGAGCCGACATAATCCCAGTAGTCGGCCAGGCTCTCGCCCTTGACCGCGAACACCGGCACGCCGGTCGCGGCGATCGCGGCGGCGGCGTGATCCTGGGTCGAGAAGATGTTGCAGGTCGCCCAGCGGACCTGGGCGCCGAGCGCGGTCAGCGTCTCGATCAGCACCGCGGTCTGGATCGTCATGTGCAGCGATCCGGTGATCCGCGCACCCTTCAGCGGCTGCGACGCGCCGAACTCGGAGCGCAGCGCCATCAGGCCCGGCATCTCGGTCTCGGCGATGTTGATCTCGGCGCGGCCGAAATCCGCCAGGCCCAGATCGGCAACAACATAGTCCTTCGTTTCGCTCGCAACGGCGGTGGCCACGGGCTTCTCCTTCGGGGATGGGGCAGCCGGCCGAGCCGGCGGCAATGCCCGGCGCAATAGCCCGGCGAGCCGTCCGATGCAAATATAAAGGTTTCTTTATATGTCCGCCGCTTCGGGCGCAGCCGCGCTCAGGCCTGGCCGCTGGTGGCCGCGAGCAGGCGGGGATCGATCCCCGCCGAGCGCATCGCCGCCTCCCAGCGGCGCGGCGGGCGATGGTCGAAGATCAGCCCGTCCTCGGCCCGAGTCGCGAGCCAGCCGTGGCGGCGCATCTCGCCGTCGAGCTGGCCTTCGCCCCAGCCGGCATAGCCCAATGCGACCAGCCAGCGCGCCGGGCCCTTGCCCTCGGCGATGGCGCGCAGCACGTCGAGCGTCGAGGTCAGGCACCAGCGGTCCTCGACCAGCAGGCTGTCCTCGCCCAGCCAGTCGGTGCTGTGCAGGACGAAGCCGCGCCGCTGCTCGACCGGCCCGCCGAGCAGGATGTCGCAGTCGGGGGCGATGCCGGGATCGACGTCGAGCTGTTCGAGCAGCCCGTGCAGGGTGATGCCGGGCATGACCCGGTCGACCCCGACGCCGAGCGCGCCATTCTCGTCATGCGCGCACATCGCGATCACCGCCTTTTCGAAGCGCGGGTCGCCGATGCCGGGCATGGCGAGCAGCAACTGCCCGCGGAGAGAGGCTGGCGCATCCATCGCTTATGCATATAGCTTGACGCCATGACGACGCAAAGCAGCGAGCGCCGCCCGGCGGCCGTCACCGTGGTGATTCCCGCCTATCGCGTCGGCGCGATGCTGCACGACGCGATCGATTCGGTGCTGGCGCAGGATCGCACCGACTGGGAGATCGTCGTCATCGACGACGGCGACCGGGACGCGGCGGCGCATGTCGCGCCCTATCTGGCCGATCCGCGCATCCGCTTCCTCGAAACCGACAATGGCGGTCCCTCGACGGCGCGCAACCGGGCGATGGCGACGGTGACGACCCCTTATGTCGCGCTGCTCGACGGCGACGACGTCTATGAGACCGATTTCCTCTCCTCGATGATCGCCGCGCTCGAGGCGTCGCCGCGGATCGGCTTCGTCACCAGCGACGCGACCTTCTTCGGCGCCGACCGCGAGGGCGAGCTGTTCTCCGCCTATTGCCCGCAGCAGCTTCCCGCGACGCTCGACCGGGTGCTGCGGCGCGAGTTCAACATCTTCGGCCTGACCGTGATGCGCCGCGAGGCGATCATGGGGATCGGCGGCTTCGACACGAGCATCATCTCGTCGGAGGATTTCGACGGCTGGCTCCGGCTGCTCGAGGCGGGCTGGGAGCTGGCCTATGTGCCCCGGCCGATCGTGCGCTACCGCCGCCGGGCGAACCAGGCGTCGCGCAATTCGGGCGGGATGCTGCGCACCGCGCTGACCGTCACCGGCCGGGCGCGCGAGCGGCTCGCCGGCCGCCCCGAGGCGAAGGCCGCCGAGGAGATGTGCGACCGCATCGCGCGGCAGATCATGATCGACGACGCCTTCACCGACCTCGAGCAGGGGCGGGTGAAGGCGGCGCTGGCGGGCTTCGACCGGGCCGGCCCCGACCTGCTCGGCCCGCGCTGGCGCCGGGCGCTGCGGGTCATCCGGGTCGCGCCCTTCCTCGCGCCGCTGCTGCTCAGGCTGCGCAAGCATGTCTAGCGCATGTCGATTCCGCCCGTCTTTTCGTCATTCCCGCGAAAGCGGGAAGCCACGGTCACGGGACTTTCAGCCTCTTGCGGGCCGCCGTCCATGGATTCCCGCTTTCGCGAGAATGACGATGGGGGCCGGTCCGGTCGGCGCGCATGGAATTCCCCGTGGCGGGGTGCTAGTCCGACACCCGTGGGGCAATTGGTGAGCCATATCCGTCAGCAGGCCGGGTCAGCCGGGACGGCGGGCATGGACGACGCCGGGACATCGGGCCGCGACGGCCGCATCCTGCTGGTCACCAACGTCATGCCGCCGCTGGTCGGCGGGACGCCGACGCTCTACGACCGCCTCGCCCGCTATGCCGCGCCGCGCATCCAGGTGCTGAGCGCCTGGCGCGACCCCGATCTCGCCAAGCCGATTCCGGGCTGGCGCGAGAGCGACGCCGGCCGATCCTATCCGATCCGGCGCATCCCCTGGCTGCGCCCCCCGCGCATCGAGCATATCCGGCGGCGGATCGGCCTGCTCGACCTGGTCGCGATCGACCTGCCGGTGATGCTGTTCGTGTTCTGGGCGGTGGTGTTCGAGGCGATCCGGTCGCGCGCGAAGGCGATCGTCGTCTGCGAGCTGCACGGGCTCGGCTGGCTCGCCATCCTGCTGTCGCTGCTGACGCCGTGGCGCGTCGTCATCTACACCCATGGCGAGGAGGTGGTGCAGGCGAGCTACAACCGGCTGGCGCGGCTGCGCGGGCTGGCGTTGCGCGCCGCCGACGTGGTGGTGACGGTGTCGAGCTTCACCCGCGACAGGCTGATCAGCGACTTCGGCGTCTCGCCCGATCGCATCCGCCTCGTCGTCAACGGCGTCGACCTCGAACGCTTCACCCCCGGCACCGTCAGCGAGCCGTTCATCCTCAGCGTCGGCCGGCTGGTCGAGCGCAAGGGCTTCGACCGGCTGATCGACGCCTTCGCGGTCGTCGCTCCCGAATTCCCCGCCTACCGGCTCAGGATCGCCGGCCATGGCGGCGACGAGGCCGCGCTCAAGGCGCGCGCGGCGGCGAGCGGGGCGGCCGACCGGATCGATTTCCTCGGCGGGGTCGACGACGACGCGCTGACCGACCTCTATCGGCGCTGCACCTTCTTCATCATGCCGAACCGGACATTGGCGGATGGCGACACCGAGGGCTTCGGGCTGGTCTTCCTCGAGGCCAATGCCTGCGGCAAGGCGGTGATCGGCGGGCGGGCCGGCGGCGTCACCGACGCGGTGATCGACGGCGAGACCGGGCTGCTGGTCGACGGCTACGACGTCGCGGACATCGCCGGCGCGATCCGCCGGCTGCTGGGCGACGAAGCCTTTCGGACGCGGCTGGCCGAGGGCGGGCTCGCCCATGCCCGCGCACATGGCTGGTCATGGGTGACCGGGAATTTCATCGACGCGGCGCTGGGCCCGTCGAGCATCGACGGCAAGGGAGAAGGACGATGACGATCGCGGTGGGAGAGCGGGTGCCCGAGACCGGCTTCATGACGATGACGAGCGAGGGCCCGAGGCCGGTCGCGAGCGCCGACCTGTTCGCGGGCCGCAAGGTCGCGCTCTTCTCGGTCCCCGGGGCGTTCACGCCGACCTGCTCGGCCAAGCACCTGCCCGGCTATGTCGACAAGGCCGACGCGATCCGCGCCAGGGGCGTCGACGAGATCGTCTGCACCGCGGTCAACGACGCTTTCGTGATGGGCGCCTGGGGCGTCTCGGCCGGCGCCGACGGCAAGGTCAGCATGCTCGCCGACGGCAATGGCGACTTCGTCCGGGCGCTGGGGCTGGAGATGGACGCGCGCGGCGCCGGCATGGGGGTGCGCGGCCAGCGTTTCTCGATGCTCGTCGAGGACGGCGTCGTCACCCGCCTCAACGTCGAGGAGCCCCGCGAATATAAGGTGAGCAGCGCGGAGCATCTGCTCGGCCAGCTCTAACATCATTGTCATCCATATCTGGCACAAGACAACAAGGAGAACAGATTGCCGTCCACGCAAAGCCTGCAACTGGTCGAGCAGCTCGATACGCTCTACCGCGAGTCGGTCGCGCGGCTGCGCGCCGCGCTGACCCATTATATCCGGACCGGCGAACGGCCCGATCCGGCGATGCGCCGCGACGGCGCCTTCGCCTATCCCGAGATCCGGCTGCGCTATGAGGGCGGCCGCGATCCGGGGCCGCTCGGCCGCTCCTTCGGCCGGCTCCAGCAGCCCGGCGACTATGCGATCGCGGTCACCCAGCCCGCCTTGTTCGCGCCCTATCTCGCCCAGCAGATCGACCTGCTGATCGCGGATTACGGCGTGCGGGTGGAGGCCGGCGTCGGCACCACCGAGATCCCCTATAATTACGTGCTCGACGCGGGCGACGATCTCGACCTGACCGGCGCTTCGCCGGTCGAGCTGTCGCGCATCTTCCCCTCGACGATATTGTCGCAGATCGGCGACGAACTGGCCGACGGGCTGTGGATGCAGGCCGACGGCGCCCCCCGGCCGCTGGCGCTGTTCGACGCGCCGAGGGTCGACTTCAGCCTCGCCCGGCTGCGCCACTACACCGGCACCCCGCCCGGCCATGTTCAGGACTATATCCTGTTCACCAACTATCACCGCTATGTCGACGAGTTCGTCCATTGGGCGATCGACCAGCTCGACAAGGATGGCCGCTACACGATGCTGAGCGGCGCCGGCGGGGTCGAGATACGGCGCGGCGATCCCGATCCGCGCCAGGCGATCGCCGACAGCGCGTGGCGCAAGCACCAGATGCCCGCCTATCACCTGGTCGCGCCCGACCGGTCGGGCATCACCCTGGTCAATATCGGCGTCGGCCCGTCCAACGCCAAGACGATCACCGACCATCTCGCGGTGATGCGGCCGGCGGCCTGGCTGATGATCGGCCATTGCGGCGGGCTGCGCCCGAGCCAGCGGATCGGCGACTATGTGCTGGCCCACGCCTATCTGCGCGACGACCATGTCCTCGACAGCGTGCTGCCGCCCGAAATCCCGATTCCGGCGATCGCCGAGGTGCAGCAGGCGCTGACCCGCGCCGCCGAGATCGTCTCGGGCCAGAGCATGGAGCAGCTCAAGCTCCGGATGCGCACCGGCACCGTCGTCACCTCCGACGACCGCAACTGGGAGCTGCGCTACACCGCCTCGGCGCTGCGCTTCAGCCAGAGTCGCGCGGTCGCGATCGACATGGAGTCGGCGACGCTGGCCGCGCAGGGCTATCGCTTCCGCGTCCCCTACGGCACGTTGCTATGCGTGTCGGACAAGCCGATCCACGGCGAGATCAAGCTGCCCGGCCAGGCCAACCGCTTCTACGAGCGGGCGATCGCCGAGCATCTCCAGATCGGCATCGCCGCGGTCGACCAGCTCCGCGGCGAGGGCGCCCGCCTCCACAGCCGCAAGCTGCGCGCCTTCGACGAGCCGCCGTTTCGGTAGGTTCCTCGCCTTTGATCGTCATTCCGTCCATCCCTCCGTCATCCCGGCGAAAGCCGGGATCTCCCTGCCTTTCAGCGCTTTCGGGGAAGAAAGGACGAAGAGAAGTGAGATCCCGGCTTTCGCCGGGATGACGAAAAGGGGACGGGGTTACGCCTCTTCCAATTCCTCGGCGCTCGTCACCCGGTCGCGGCCGTCGAGCTTCGAGCGATAGAGCGCGCGGTCGGCGCGGGCGAGGAGCGAGGCGAGCGAGATGTCGCCGGGCCGGAGCCCGGTGAGGCCGAAGCTGGCGGTCATGACGACGCGGTCGGGGCCGCTGACCGGCATCGCGGCGATGTCGCGGCGGATGCGCTCGACCACCTCGACGGCGTCTTGCGGGCGGGTGTTGACGAGGAGCAGCGCGAATTCCTCGCCGCCGATCCGGCCGATCAGGTCGCCGCGCCGGACGAGCCGCTCGATCCGGCTGGCGAAGTGGCGCAGCGCGCGATCGCCGACGCCGTGGCCGTAGCGGTCGTTGATCGCCTTGAAGCCGTCGATGTCGGCAACCACCACCGACAGCGGCTGGCGCTGGCGATGGGCGTTGCGGATCGCGCGCTCGGCGGCGTCCTCGAAGCCGCGCCGGTTGTAGACGCCGGTCAGCATGTCCGACGTCGCCAGCGTCCGCATCGTCTCCGCCAGGTCCGCTGCGACGAGGAAGACCGAGAATAGCCCGACGCCGATGAAGGCCGGCGGATAGAGCAGCAGGAGGATGGTGCGGAACAGCGCGAACGCCTCGCCCTGTCCGACGATGCCCTGGCGCAGCGCGATGACCGCCATCGCTCCGTCGAGCAGCGCGAACAGCATCAACATCAGCGTGACCGATCGTTCGGGCAGCGATGCGGTGCGGAAGCCGCGGCCGACATGCGCGGCGCTGATCGCCATCATCGCCCCGCCGAACAGCAGCCCGGTCGCGTCGCGCACCCCGTCATGCGGGACGACGATCGCGGCGCCCGCGATCAGCAGCGCGGCGCCGGCGGCGGCGATCAGGAAGGGCGCCGGCCCCGCCTGCGGCCGGCTGCGCTGGACGAAGCCCGCCGCGATCAGCGCGTTGGACAGGCAGCTCAGCCCGGCGATCGCCGCGTAGAACGCGCCATTGTCCTCGGCCTGGGCGATCCGGAAGGCGAGGTTGGCGATCCATTCGACCGTCGCCACCGCGAAGGCCGCCGCCCACAGCAGGGCATGGCGCGGCCGGCCGAAGCTGCGCCAGGCGATCAGCATCACCCCCGTCAGCATCGCGGCGCTGAAGATCAGCGCAATGATGATGATGATCACCGCTGCGGCCATGGTCCCCCGAACGCGAAGGGCGGCGGAGGCCCTCTTGCGCCCGCCGACCGGTCGATCCCGTTATGATAGGGCCGGGCCACTGCGATGCGACGTGGTAAAAAGCAATAGTCAAAAGGGTCGAGCCGTGCCGTTTTCGGGCACTGGCTCCATTTTGGATACTATTGATGCGCCTTTCGTCGATGATCGCGGCGCGAAAGCCGTTCCGGCTTATTGTCAATCATGTTCATTACTGCGCCGATTCGGCCGGAGCCGGGGATGACGGCGAATCGATTCGCAGCCATCCCCATGCTTCGACTCACCAGCCGCAGCGCTGGCCCTTGTTCTGCTTTTCGAGCCAGGTCATCAGCGGCTTGAAATAGGCGATCATCGCCGAGCCGTCGATCTCGCGGCTGCCGGTGAAGGCCTGCAGCGCGTCGGGCCAGGGCTTGGACGCGCCCATCTTCAGCATCGCGTCGAGCTTCGCCCCGACCTCCTTGTTGCCGTAGAAGGAGCAGCGGTGGAGCGGCCCCTTCCAGCCGGCCTGCTCGCACGCCGCCTTGTAGAACTGGAACTGGAGGATGCGGGCGAGGAAGTAGCGCGCATAGGGCGTGTTGCCGGGGATGTGGTATTTGGCGCCCGGATCGAAATCGCCCTCGTCGCGCGCCTCGGGCGGGACGATGCCCTGATATTGCAGGCGCAGGTCGGTCCATGCCTTGTTGTAGCTGGCCGGGCTGATCTGGCCGCTGAACACGCCCCAGCGCCATTTGTCCATCAGCAGGCCGAAGGGCAGGAAGGCGACCTTGTCCATCGCCTGGCGCAGCAGCAGCCCGATGTCCTTGTCCGCGCTCGGCACCTTCGCTGGGTCGAGCAGGCCGATCCGCACCAGATAGTCGGGAGTCACCGACAGCGCGATGAAGTCGCCGATCGCCTCGTGGAAGCCGTCATTGGCGCCGTTGAGGTAGAGATAGGGCTGTTTGTTGTAGGCGCGCTGGTAGAAATTATGGCCCAGCTCGTGGTGGATCGTGACGAAGTCGTCCGAGTTCACCTTGGTGCACATCTTGATCCGCAGGTCGTCGACATTGTCGATGTCCCAGGCGGAGGCGTGGCACACCACCTCGCGGTCGCGCGGCTTGGTGATCTGCGAGCGGGTCCAGAAGCTGTCGGGCAGCTTGTCGAAGCCGAGCGAGGTGTAGAAGCCCTCGCCCGCCTTGACCATCTTGACCGGGTCGTACTGCTTGGCGACGAGCAGGTCGCCGATGTCGAAGCCCAGGTCGCCCGCGCCCTTCGGCGCGACGATGTCGTAGATATTGCCCCATTCCTGTGCCCACATATTGCCGAGCAGGTCGGCGCGGATCGGGCCGGTCTTCGCCTGGACGGCGTCGCCATATTTCTCGTTGAGCTTCGTGCGGGTGTAGCAGTGGAGCGCGTCGTAGAGCGGCTTCACCTGGGTCCACAGCCGGTCCATCATCTTCGCGAAATCGTCGGCGGGCATGTCGTAGCCCGCGCGCCACATCGCGCCGAGATCCTTGTAGCCGAGGTCGACCGCGCCCTTGTTGGCGATCTCGACCAGCTTGGCATAGTCGCCGCGCATCGGCCTGCCGACATTGTCGTGCCAGCTGACCCACATCTCCTTCAGCTCGGCGGGGTTGCGGTTGGTGCCCATCGCCGCCTCGATGTCGGAACCGTTGATCTCCTCGCCGCGCAGCGTCCCCTTGCCCTTGCCATAGGCCGACTGGAGCCGGGTCGCGAGGTCGTTGAGCTCCTTGGCGGCGCCCGGCGTGGCGGGGGCGGGCAGGACGATGCTCTGCTTGAGGATGTCGAGCTTGCGGCGGGTGTCGTAGCTCAACCCCTTCAGCCCGTCGAAGCGCGCCGCTCCGCTGGCATAGCGGACCTGCATCTCGGTGAACTCGGCGCCGACGCGGGCGTTCACCGCGTCGGTGTCGTCGGTGATGTAGGTCGCGTTGATCCACGCCACCTGCGCGCCGTAGATGCCGAGATCGGCGAGCTGCTTCTCCGCATCGGCGACGAAGGCGTCGGCCTCGGCGGTCGTGGGCGCGGCGGCCGACGCGTTGGCGGCCGTGGCGGCGACGGGCTGCTGTTCCTCGGCGAGGGCCGGGGCGGTGGCGAGCAGCGCGGCGAGCGCCAGCGCGGACGTCGCCGCCTTGATCGAGAGTTTCATGGGGATGGTTCCTCGGTATCTTTTGTGCTGACAGCACTGTCATCACGCCACCGAGGGCCGTCAAGCCCGTGTATTAGCGCAGTGGGACGCTCATGATGGATGGCCTCAGAACCAGTCGGCGATCGCGTCGCCGAGCTGGGGCAGGGTCACCGCGCTCATATGGTTGCCCGGCACCTCGACGAAGCCGGCGTTGGGCAGCGCCGCGGCGAGCGCGCGGGCGGAGCCGTTGTCGTTGTCCTCCGACCCGGTCAGCACCAGGATCGGCATGGCGAGGTCGGCGAGCGAGGCGCGCGCGATCTTCGGGAAATTGTCGAGCAGCAGGAGCAGCGCCCGGGCGTCGCCGCCGGTCGTCTTCAGGAAACCCTCCGCCATCCATTCGGGCGAGAATTTGGGGTGGGTGCCGACGCCTTCGAGCACCTTGCGGAAGAAGGCGACGCGGCCGCCCAGGTCGAGCAGCCCTTCGAGGCCCATGCCGGCGAGCAGCGCCTTGCCCGGCTTCGCGCCGCGCACCAGCATCCGCGCGGTCGTCCGCCCGCCCAGCGAATAGCCGCCCAGGTCGTAGCCGCCGGGAGCCAGGCCGAGCTGCTCGATCAGCGCGAGATTGTCGTCGGCCAATATGTCTTCGCTGTAGCCTGACGGATCGTGCGGCTTGGCGCTGTCGCCGTGCGCGCGCAGGTCGGGCATGATCACCCGCCGGCCCTTGGCGGCGAGCTTGGCGGCATGGCCGTAGCGCACCCAGTTGGTGAAGGCGTTGGAGAACAGCCCGTGGATCAGGATGACGGGCCGCCCATCCTCGGGCCCCATGCCGTGCCAAGCCATGCGCGCGCCGTCGGCGCCGTCGAAATGGTGGAGGGCGGTCTCAGTCGGGAAGTTTGCCAACGGTCTTCATCCAGCGATCGACGAGCGGCTTGTGCTCGTCGGTCCGGTAGCGCGGCAGCTCGCGCGTGTCGATCCAGGCCTCGTGCAGGCTCTCCGCGCCGAAATGATGCGCGGGGCGGAAGCGCGACGGATCGTCGAAGCTGCCGACCGTCAGGTCGATATTGTCGCCGTCGGGATATTCGAAGCCGAGCGGCGTCCCGCAGGCCGAGCAGAAGGGCCGCCGCGCGATCGGCGAGCTGGCGTAATAATCGGGCTCGCGCGCCCAGCGCACGGCGCTCTTCTTGAGGTTGACGAAGGCGATCGAAACCCCGCCGGTGGCGCGCTGGCACATCCGGCAATGGCAGAGATAGGCCTCGTCCGATGCGACCCCGGCCGCATAGCGGATGCGGCCGCACTGGCAGCCGCCGGTCATGGTCTCCACCATCGCTCTCTCCCGTCATCCCGGCGAAAGCCGGGATCTCCCTTCCATTCTATGGACAAGACAGGGAGATTCCAGCTTTCGCTGGAATGACGGGAAGGAGGAGGGACTCAAGCCTTCTTGAGGTGGCGACGGCCGAGCAGCTCGGCGATCTGGACGGCGTTGAGCGCGGCGCCCTTGCGGAGGTTGTCCGAGACGCACCACAGGACGAGGCCATTCTCGACGGTCGGGTCCTCGCGGACGCGGCTGACATAGGTCGCGAACTCGCCGACGCACTCGACCGGGGTGACGTAACCGCCGTCCTCGCGCTTGTCGACGAGCATCACGCCCGGCGCCTCGCGCAGGATCTTCTGCGCGTCCTCGGCCGACAGCTCCTTCTCGAACTCGATGTTGATCGCTTCCGAATGGCCGACGAAGACGGGGACGCGGACGCAGGTCGCCGTGACCTTCACCTTCGGGTCCATGATCTTCTTGGTCTCGACGACCATCTTCCACTCTTCCTTGGTGAAGCCGTCGTCGAGGAACTTGTCGATGTGCGGGATTACGTTGAACGCGATCTGCTTGGTGAACTTCTTCGGCTCGGCAGGGTCGCCGACGAAGATGTTGCGGCTCTGCTCGAACAGCTCGTCCATGCCCGCCTTGCCGGCGCCCGACACCGACTGGTAGGTCGAGACGACGACGCGCTTGATCGTCGCCGCGTCGTGCAGCGGCTTGAGCGCGACGACCATCTGCGCGGTCGAGCAGTTCGGGTTGGCGATGATGTTGCGCACCTTGTAGCCGTCGATCGCCTCGGGGTTCACCTCGGGCACGATCAGCGGGACGTCCGGGTCCATCCGGTAGAGCGAGCTGTTGTCGATCACGGTGCAGCCCGCCGCCGCGGCGATCGGCGCGTAGATCTTGGTGGCGTCGGAGCCGATCGCGAACAGCGCGATGTCCCAGCCCGACCAGTCGAAATGCTCGATGTTCTGGACCTTGAGCATCTTGCCGGTCTCGCCGAACTCGATCTGGTCGCCCTGGCTGCGGGCCGAGGCCACCGCCGCCAGCTCGGCGATCGGGAATTCGCGCTCGGCCAGGATGTTCAGCATTTCGCGGCCCACATTGCCGGTGGCACCCGCGACGACGACACGATAACCCATTTCTTGCTTCCTGCTCTCTGACGGGGACGTTGCTACGTCCAGACAAGCAAACGGCCGGTCTCCCGAGGGAGCCGGCCGCCTGCGAGGTTTGTTATGGAAATCCTGGCTTCAGGCTTCCTGGGCCTCGGCGGCCGGTTTATTGTCGCGACGCTCTGCAATACGCGCGGATTTACCGCGACGGCCACGCAGATAGTAGAGTTTCGCGCGACGGACGACGCCCTTGCGGACGACCTCGATCGACTCGACGTTCGGCGAATAGAGCGGGAAGACGCGCTCGACGCCTTCGCCGAACGAAATCTTGCGGACGGTGAACGACGAACCCATGCCCTTGTTGGCGCGGGCGATGCAGACGCCCTCATAGGCCTGGACGCGGGTGCGCTCGCCTTCGACGACCTTCACGCCGACGCGCAGCGTGTCGCCCGGACGGAAATCGGGAATCGACTTCGATTCCTTGAACTTGGCAATCTGCTCGGCTTCGAGCTGCTGGATGAGGTTCATGCTCATCGCTCCTTCTTCTGTCGCCGCGCGCCAGAGGGAGACTGGGCCCGAGCGCCCTCATGGCGCTCCCAAAGGTCCGGCCTCCTTAGCCTTGTATCGGTCTCGGCCATGGCGTTGCGCCAAGCCTCGATCCTCGCATGATCCCCAGATCGCAGCACTTCGGGGATCGTGCGCCCTTCCCACTCGGCAGGTCGGGTATAATGCGGATATTCGAGGAGGCCGCTTTCGAAGCTTTCCTCGTCCCCGCTGTCGGGCGCGCCCATTACGCCAGGAAGCAGCCTGATGCAAGCATCGAGCAGCACCAGCGCGCCCATCTCGCCGCCCGACAATATATAGTCGCCGATCGACACCGGCTCGATCGGCCGCGCCTCGAACAGCCGCTCGTCGATTCCCTCGAACCGGCCGCAGAGGATCGTGACGCCGGGTCCGGCGGCGAGTTGGCGCACCCGCGCCTGGGTGAGCGGCGCCCCGCGCGGCGTCATCGCCAGCAGCGGCGAATCGGGGCGCGTCTCCAGCGCATGGTCGACCGCGCGGGCGAGAACGTCGGCGCGCATCACCATGCCGGCGCCGCCGCCGGCCGGGGTGTCGTCGACCGAGCGGTGCCGGTCGGTGGCGAAGTCGCGAATCTGGACGGGATCGCAGCTCCACTTCCCCTCGGCCAGCGCGCGGCCGGCGAGCGAGACGCCGAGCGGCCCGGGGAACATCTCGGGGTAGAGGGTCAGGATGGTGGCGGCGAAGGTCATGGCGGTGCTGTCAGATCGTCCAGTTCTCGACCCTCAGGCCCGCGATATCGCTGAAGTCGCGTTCGTTGTTGGTGATGACGGTCAGATCGAGCGAAAGCGCGTGGGCCGCCAGCAGGCGATCGAAGCGGCCGCGCTTGAACGGAAGGCGCGCATAGGCGCGAGCGGCCGCTTCATCGAAAGGCAGCACCGGGAATATTCCGACGAGTCGGTCGAGCGCCGCGGGAGAGGGTTCCTTGCCGTTGGCACTGCCGAGCGCCAGTTCGGCGAGAACGATCGTCGAAAGGCCGACCGTGCCCTCGCCCAACGCGCCGACCCTGTCCGCCAGCACCGGATGGACGCCGGCGAACAGGAAGATGCAGCAATTGGTGTCGATGAGATAGCGCACTCAGGCTTCGTTCGACCGGTCGAGCAGATGCCAGGGACGCGGGGGATCATCGAACTCCCGCTCCGCATCGATCCGCGCCTTGAGGCCAGGGATGGATCCGTAGATGCCCGTCAGGTCGATCTTCTTGCCGGCTTGCTTCACCGGCTCGACGATGTAGCGGCCGGCTTCCTCGCGCACGGTCATCTCGGTGCCCGCCTCGACACCCAGCGCCTTGGGAAGGCGCAGGGCGACCGAATTGCCCGACTTGAAGGTGCGGGATTTGATGGGGGCACTCATATGCGTCTCCGTATATACGCCATGTATATACATGCATTAAGCGACGGTTACAACGTCCGCCGCGCGACGATCTCGGTGCACATGGCCAGGAAGACGCCGGCGACCATCAACATGGCCAGCAGCGTGCCCCAGGTGGCGATCATGCGATGGTCGCCGGTCAGCAGCAGCGCGCCGATCAGGACCGCCGGGGGCACCACCACCTGGATCGCGGCGGCGATGAGGCGGACGCGCGGCGGCAGGCCGCGCTTGCGGGTGCGGACCACGCCATAGGCGATGATGACGAGGTAGACCGATCCGATCAGCAGGAAGGCGGTGACGACATTCATTCGACGAACTCCGGGTCGATCAGCAGGCGATCGGGCTCGATCGTCACCGCCTTGGCGACGGGCACCATGAAGCGCTTGCCGTCGGGCTTCTCTATCTCGAGCACGTCGCCCGCGCCGAAATCCTCGACCATCGCGGCGACGCCGACCGGCGCGCCGTCGACCAGGCAGGGCAGGCCGATCAGGTCGACATGATAATATTCGCCCGGGGCGAGCGGCGGCAGCGCCGAGCGCGGCACGCTCAGCTCGGTCCCGCGCAGCGCCTCGGCGGCGTTGCGGTCGCCGATCTCGGCGAAGCGCGCCACCGCGCCGTTCGGGCCGGGACGGATCGTCTTCAGCGTGAAGCTGCGCCCGGCGCCGTCTAGCGTCCTGTAGGCGCCCATATCCTCGGTGAAGAGCTTGAGGCGCACCTCGCCCTGCAACCCGTGCGCGCCGATGATCGCCGCGAGGACGATGGGACGGTCGCTGCTCATCGCCCCTCCCCTTCAGGGAAGAGGGCGGGGGTGGGGAAGAGGGGCAGGGGCTCGCGACTGCGTCGCTCGCACCCACCCCTGCCCCTCCCTTGGAAGGGAGGGGTTCTCACCACGGTCAAGCCTCGGTCGATTCCTCGGCGGCGGCTTCCTCGGCCGGGGCCTCGGCGGCGACCTCGGTCACTTCCTCAGCGGCCGGCTCGGCGGCCGGCTCTTCGGCCGGGGCGTTGGCGGCTTCCTCGGCGGCGGCGAGCTTGGCCGCGCGCTCCTCGGCGCGCTCCTTGGCCTTCTCGCCCGGCTCGGCCTTCTTCGGGTTGCTGCGGGCGGCGCGCTCCTGGACGCCGGCGGCGTCGAGGAAGCGGGCGACGCGGTCGGTCGGCTGCGCGCCGACCGACAGCCAATGCTTGGCGCGATCGGTGTCGAGGACGACGCGCTTGGGATCGTCCTTGGCGAGCAGCGGGTTGTAGGCGCCGATCTTCTCGATGAAGGCGCCGTCGCGCGGGCTGCGCGCGTCGGCGACGACGATGCGGTAATAGGGGCGCTTCTTGGCGCCGCCACGGGCGAGACGAATGGAAACGGCCATTATTCAGTCCTTTCTGGTATTCGGATCAGTTCAAAAAATCAGCGTTTCTTCAGGAAATTCTGGAAGCCGGGGGGCAGGCCCTGCGGATTGCCCGGCAGGCCGGGAAGCCCCGGAAGCCCGCCGCCCGCCGGCGGGGCGCCGCCACCGCCGAGCAGGCCGCCGAGGCCACCGCCCCCACCGCCGCCGAGCAGGCCGGCAAGGCCCTTCAGCCCGCCCATCTTCTTCATCTTCTTCATCACCGTCGACATGTCCTGATGCATCTTCAGGAGCTTGTTGACGTCCTGCACCGTGGTGCCGGAGCCCTTGGCCACGCGGATCTTGCGCTTGGCGTTGAGCAGTTCGGGCTTGGCGCGCTCCTTGGGCGTCATCGATCCGATGATCGCGTCCATCCGCACCAGCACCTTGTCGTCGGCGGCGCCGGAGGCCATCGCCTGCTTGACCTGCTTGATGCCGGGCAGCATCGCCGCCAGGCCCGACAGCCCGCCCATCCGCGACATCTGGCGCAGCTGGTTGCGCAGGTCGTTGAGGTCGAACAGGCCCTTGGCCATCCGCGCGGCGAGCGCCTCGGCCTCCTCGACCTTGATCGTCTCGGCGGCCTTCTCGACCAGGCTGACGACGTCGCCCATGCCGAGGATGCGGCCGGCGACGCGGGCCGGCTGGAACAGTTCGATCCCGTCCAGCTTCTCGCCGGTGCCGACGAACTTGATCGGCTTGCCGGTGACGGCGCGCATCGACAGCGCGGCGCCGCCGCGCGCGTCGCCGTCCATCCGGGTCAGCACCACGCCGGTCAGCGCGACCTGTTCGGAGAAGCTCTTGGCGACGTTGACCGCGTCCTGGCCGGTCAGCGCGTCGACGACGAGCAGGATCTCCTCCGGCTCGGCGACCGTGGCGACCGCCTTCATCTCCTCCATCAGCGCCTGGTCGACGTGCAGGCGGCCGGCGGTGTCGAGCATCAGCACGTCGAAGCCCTGGAGCTTCGCGGCCTGGAGCGCGCGGCGGGCGATGTCGACCGGCTGCTGGCCGGCGACGATCGGCAGGGTCGCGACCGATGCCTGGGTGCCGAGCACGGCGAGCTGTTCCTGCGCCGCCGGACGATTGACGTCGAGTGACGCCATCATCACCTTCTTGCGGCCCTTCTCGCTGAGCCGCTTGGCGATCTTGGCGGTGGTCGTCGTCTTGCCCGAGCCCTGCAGGCCGACCATCATCACGATCGCGGGCGGGGTGACGTCGAGGTTGAGGTCCGACGCCTCCGAGCCGAGCATCTCGACCAGCGCGTCGTTGACGATCTTGACGACCTGCTGCCCCGGCGTGACCGAGCGGAGCACCTGCTGGCCGACGGCCTGCTCGGTGACCTTCTCGACGAACTGGCGGACGACGGGCAGGGCGACGTCGGCCTCGAGCAGCGCGACGCGGACTTCGCGCATCGCCTCGCGCACGTCCGATTCGTTCAGCGCGCCACGGCCGCGCAGGCGGTCGAAGACCCCGCCCAGCCTTTCGCTCAGACTTTCGAACATGCGTTCACTCCTCTGCGCCGAAGCGCCGAAATTGCTGCCTTTCCGGGCCGAAACGCAAAGCGCGCCGGCGGGCGAAACCTCGCCGGCCAGCGGGCGTCCATGGACGCTTGCCAATGCTTTCGTGTCGGAACGACGGGGCGGTCCCTAGCCGCAAAGCCCGCGAAAGGCAAGGACGGGGGGCCGACGGGGGCGAATCGGGGCTTGTCGCGGCGGCGCAATCCAATAAGTTGCGCGCCATGTTGCGTCGCGCTGTAACCGTCCTCTCCGCTCTGGCCCTTGGCCTGTCGAGCGTCGTTGCGGTCGCGGCGCCGGCCAGCCCGGCCCCGACCACCCGCGGAGTCGTCGCCGCCGCCGAGCCGCGCGCCGCGGCGGCGGGGCAGGAGATATTGCGCGAGGGCGGCAGCGCCGCCGACGCGGCGATGGCGATCATGCTGGTGCTGACCGTCACCGAGCCGATGTCGTCGGGGATCGGCGGCGGCGGCTTCCTGGTCCATCACGACGCGAAGACCGGCGCGATCCTGACCATCGACGGGCGCGAGACCGCCCCCGCCTCGGCCGGGCCCGATCGCTTCCTCGACGCCGACGGCCGGCCGCTGCCCTATATGCGGGCGGTGCCGGGCGGCTATTCGGTCGGCGTGCCCGGCAACATCGCGTTGATGGCGGAGGCGCATGCGCGCTGGGGCCGGTTGCCCTGGGCGAAACTGTTCGAGCCGGCGATCCGGCTGGCCGAGCAGGGCTATACGCTGCTGCCCGACAACCAGCCCGGCCCTTATGCGGTGCAGGGCACGCTCGCCTTCCGGCTGAAGCAGGCCGAAAAGCTGTGGGCCGACTTCCCCGAGGCGCGGGCGATCTACTGGAAGGACGGCCGCCCGCTGGAGAGCGGCGAGACGGTGCGCAATCCCGCGCTCGCCGCGACGCTGCGCGCGATCGCCGCCAAGGGGCCCGATGCCTTCTACAAGGGCGAGATCGCGGACGAGATTCGCGCCGCGATCGCCGGGGCGAAGCGCAACCCGACGGTGATGACCGCCGCCGACCTCGCCGGCTATCGCGCCAAGCCGCGCCCGGCGATCTGCGGCGCCTATCGCGGCTACCGGATCTGCGGGATGGGGCCGCCTTCCTCGGGCGCGATCACCGACCTGATGATGCTGGGGATGCTCGAACGCTTCGACCTCAAGGCGCTGGGCAAGGATTCGCCGGTCGCCTGGCACCTGATCGGGGAGGCGATGCGCCTCGCCTATGCCGATCGCGACGCCTGGCTGGGCGACACCGATTTCGTCGCGGCGCCGGTCGCCGGGCTGCTCGACCCTGCCTATCTGGCCGAGCGATCGAAGCTGATCGCGCCCGATCGGACGCTGGGCGAGTATCGGCCCGGCACCCCGCCGGGCGCGGGGCCGCTGGCGGCGACGCCGGCGCCGGCCGAGCAGGGCACCACCCATTTCGTCGCGGTCGACGCCTGGGGCAACATCGCCAGCATGACCTCGACGGTCGAGGGGCCGTTCGGCAGCTCGCTGGTCGCGGGCGGCTTCTTCCTCAACAACGAGCTGACCGACTTCAACGAACAGCCGCGCGAGGATGGCCGGCTGGTGCCCAACCATGTCCAGCCCGGCAAGCGGCCGCTGTCGTCGATGGCGCCGACGATCGTCTACGGCCCCGACGGGCGGCCGGTGATGGCGCTGGGATCGGCGGGCGGGCGGACGATCATCATGCACAGCCTGAAGGCGCTGATCGGCACGATCGACTGGGGCCTGCCGGCGGCCGACGCGATCGCCCTCCCCAACCTCTTCTTCCGCGGCCCCGCCCTGATCGTCGAGCGCAACAGCCCGCTGGAGCCGATGATCCCCGCGCTGGCGCGCCTCGGCGAGACGGCGGTGGCGGGCGACATCCCGTCGAAGCTGACGATCCTGCTGCGCACGCCGGGAGGGTGGACCGGCGCGGCCGATCCGCGGAGCCCGGGGGTGGCGTTGGGGTGGTAGGATGGGGTGGTCATGAGGAGGTGATGGAGCGAGGAGGTGGCTACCGACGATACGGTCTAATGATGGTCAAACCCCAACTCGCTATGGTAGGATGGAGGCCATTGCTGTTCTCAATGCGGCCAAGCCGGGCCTGAAGTTCAATGTTAGCATCCCGGACACCGGAGGGATTGTCGAGCGAACATATGGGGTATCTAACAAAGATTCGAGCAGTAGGCCTTCGCAATACGATATTGGGAATGTTCCAAGCATCACGATATTATCTACTGTATCGCAGATATCATTTCGAAGGTTGGCACTGGTGTTCTCCGTTCTACTGGAAGCCTTATAAGAAGCAGGTAGTTCAGATGGTCAACGACCTGCGCCCTCGTAGTGTGGTTGAAATTGGCTGTGGGCTTGGGGAAATAATTGCTAGAATTAAGAGCGATAAAAAAATCGGAGGGGATATAGATAATGCCGTTATTCAATCTGCTCGATCTCTATATCCCCATATTGCTTTCGTACATGGGGGACTGGAGATCATCAAAGACATAAAAAATGTTGATGTTGTGATATGTATTAATTGGCCGCATTCGCTCCCATCTTCCCAGTTTATCGCAATGGTAGACGATTATTGTAAAGGGGGGAACGTTGGCTGCCTGCTGATTGATACAGTTAATCGACGTTTATCCAGCGAAGCATCGCATCATTATGTATGCCCCGATGATTTGAGGGCCGTAGGTAAGATCATATCGAGTATTCCGTCGGTTGATGGCGTACGTACATTTAATTTGGTCGCCCTGCGATAAGGTTCGATAGATTATCATCAGAAGTTAAATTCCGTCGGAGTTGAATCTTGAAAGCGCGGTATCTGTTCCGGCTGGATGATATTTGTCCAACGATGGATTGGGCACGGTTTAACGCCGTTGCCGATATCTTTATGCGCTTCGAAGTCCAGCCGCTTTTGGGCGTGATACCTGATAACAAAGATGCTTCTCTGAAGCGTGACCCTGCTGACCCGCGCTTCTGGGATAAGATGCGTCATTTTCATAGCGCTCGGGGTTGGACGATTTCCCAGCATGGCTATCAGCATCAGTATGTAACACGGGATGCGGGTATACTAGGTATCAATAAAAATAGCGAATTTGCAGGTCTTCCGCGAGATATTCAGTTTGAAAAAATCGCTAAGGGGAAAACTATCCTGACTAAAGAGGATTTAGCGACCGATATATTTATGCCGCCATCTCACTCATTCGATCAGAATACCATCGATGCTCTCATGGATAGCGAATTCCGGTTTGTCACGGATGGATATTCTATTCTCCCTTATGAGAGGAAAGGTATAAAATTCATTCCCTGTCAAATCTCTCGCCTAGTTCCGATTCCAATAGGTTTAGTGACTTTTTGTTTACATACGAACACAATTGAAGCCGATTTTCCTGAGAAGCTTAACCATTTTCTCACAAATAATAGAAATCGTACCATTAATTTCACTGAGGCAGCCGAAGTGCGCGCTTCAGCTAGTCAGGTTCTGATCGAAGGGGCGGTGCTTTCGGTGCGCCGTGCCGCCCATTCTGTCAGAGCGCGTCGTAGAGCTGTCTAGGCAAGAGGCATGCCGAACATTTTTCGGATTCTGAAGGAGGATTGGCGCAGTAACCGCGGAGCGGGCCTAGTCAGCCAGCTTTTTCTTATAAACTATCGACTGGGTAGAATCGCTCTACAGAAAAAAGAGAAGTACGGAACTCCCATCCTCCTAGGATATTTGCCTCTGTTGTTGAATGCTAGGTTTCTATCCCTTTTTTTAGGATGCTCGATTCCATTTTCAACGAAACTCGGCCGACGGATACGGTTCCAGCATGGCTTGCAAGGAATATTCATCTCTGGCCTGGCGTCGGTTGGAGATGATTGTCTGATTTTGCATCAGGTTACGATAGGATCTAATATCGGAAGCCGAAGCGGACGGCCTGCAGCCCCCCGGATTGGAAATCGGATTTTCATTGGAGTTGGCGCGAAAATCATAGGTGATTTGGATGTGGGTGACGACGCTATGATTGGCGCTCAGGCTCTCGTTATTCGATCTGTTCCATCGGGTGCAAGATGCCACGCGCCTTCCGCGGAGATACGAATGGGTTTAGAGGCGTGACGATCAGCGGCCCGCTACCTCGGACAAGGACGCGCGTCCTGCGGAATTTTTCCTCGCTGATGGTGATCAAGGGGCTGAATCTGATCGCTCCCGTCATTGCCTTGCCCTACATCTTGCATACGGTTGGCCTTGAAAATTACGGTCACATTGCGTTTACGACAGTGATCGCAACCTTCGCGGGATCCATTATCCAATATGGGTTCTCGTTAACGGGGGTGAAGGCGATAGCTTCGGTGCGTGAGGAACCGAACCTTCTAGCTCACATCTTCTGGTGCAATTTTCTGGCAAGCCTGCTGATCGGGTTGACAGTGATAGCTGTCCATGTGGGGCTCGTTTTGAGTGTGCCTTCTTTCCGTGAAATGTGGGCACTACATATCGGTGCGATCCTGCTTGCGGCAGGGAACGCGTTGGTCCCCCATTGGCTGTTTCTTGGCTTGGAACGGAGCTACTATGCCGCCGTTGGCACTTTTATCGTTAGATTTTCCTATATCTTGCTACTAATTTTGTTTGTTCGGACCCCGCAGGATTATGTGCTGATAAATTTCCTTGGCGCGGGAATGGCATGGCTAAACATTATACTCGCTCTCGTAGTTGTGATCGGTGTATTCCGATTGTTGCCGATCCGTATCGGATACCGAGAAATTATTTATACTATCCGTAACGGATTTTCCTCTTTTCTGTTAGATTGGACGCCGAATCTCTATAATTCGGCATCGATCATGCTGCTTAGTTTTAATGTCTCACCTATAACATTAGGTGCCTTCAACGCGGCTAATACGGTAGTGACGCTTGTGACCTCTCTGGGGCAGCTATTAGCCAACGCTTTCATGCCAATTCTTTCCACCAGCTTTAGTTTGCACAGAATATCTTCACGCGTTCTTGTTATTACCGGCTTGCTGGTGGCGACTCTGGTCTTTGCGTTCGCCCCTTTTGGGGCTGCGTTGCTGGCTGCTAATGGCCAGGATATGATTGAGCGAAACCTCTTTTATCTTGCTTTCAGTATTCCGTTTGCATTTGGATATTATGCTTATGGTTACAATTATGTTGCCCTAACCGAGAAGCGTGGGCAGGCTGGTTATGTGGTTCTTTTAATTTCGATTCTAGGCATTCTGCTCTCTTTTTTTATTGTGCCAGCTTTGGGATCTGTAGGGGTCGCTATTATACTATTCCTAGGCCGTGGGAGTATGTTTGCTATGTCTTATGTTATCTATCGCAGATTTGGATATTCTGCCTAACTTCTATATAATCTGACAGAGAGAAATTAGTATGAGACGAGTAATAATTTTGCGTCTCCCGAACGGAATATTTCGGAATGCTGGACAGAATTGGTTAAGCATTGACCTTACCCCTTCACGCGAAATGCTAGAGAAGCGGGGGTTTTATGTCATAGAATCGACGATAGATCGAATTAACCTTCTTGAGCTCCAGGCTGATGATATTGTGATATACTCATCATCAGATAATCATGAGGTATATGAATATATTAAAGACTTATTTTATTTAATAAAAGAGCGATGCCTATTGGTGCCTAATTACGATTTTATCATGGCATATGAGAATAAAGGATTCCAGGAAATTTATCGAAAGTTGCATGATTTTGGAAATCTTGCCGGAGATTATCGCTTCGACCTGGAGGATCGTTTTCGAAAATTTCCATATGTTCTAAAAACGATTACAGGTGCAGGTAGCAGTGGCGTTTATCTCGTTAAGTCTGAAAATGATTTACGTAAAATTCGTCGCAGTATTTCCCCTATTGGATTGATTCGGCGATTCATACTTTTTATGAGAAAATTAAAACTCGATAATGAGCAATATATTGCCTATAGTTATTCCTATAAAGGATTATACCGTCACGCGGTACAAGAATTTATCCCAAATCTCGAGTGTGATTATAAGGTCCTAATATTCGGAGGGCGTTTTTTTTCACTCAAAAGGTATGTTCGTAAGGGAGATTTTCGGGCCAGCGGTAGTGGGAATTTTGATTTTTCTGCTCCGACACCTGATCATGTTCTGGATTTTGCTGCATCGATCGCTGCGAAGCTTGATGCACCGCAACTCTCGCTGGACATTGCCGATTCCGGTGACGCCTGCCATTTAATCGAATATCAGGCTCTAAATTTCGGACCGACTACGCTGACGCTTTCCAAGGGATATTATCGGCGAGAGGAAGGGGGGTGGACTTGGATGGCCGGTCCCTCCGATCTCGGCGAAGCCTATGCGCATTCACTTGCGGTATATCTCGACAAGCATGATATCAAAGCGACCGCATGAAGCGGGTCACGCACATCATCACCGGTCTTCACGTTGGTGGAGCGGAGCGAGCGCTGTGCAATCTCCTGACGGGCGGTTTGCAGAGTTATGCCAACAACCAAGTTATCTCGCTAATGGATGAGGGGACATATGGTCCCCTGTTGCGCGAGGCAGGCATCGAAGTACATTGTCTCGGCATGTCTCCAGGTCGACCCGATCCGATCGGGGTAGCGAAGCTTCTGCGGGCGGTGAGGTCGCATGCGCCGGATATCTTGCAAGGGTGGATGTATCACGGCAATTTTGCTGCTAGCTTAGCACGCCGTTTCGCCGCGCCGGGAGCTGCATTGTCATGGAATATCCGCACGTCTTTAGACAATTTAGACAATGCGAAGCGTTCCACACGATGGCTAAGAGTCGGTTTCGAAACTCACGCTGATCGCGCCAGTCTGCGGATCATGAGCATGGCAGCGGCGGCGTAGAGGAATGCTGCGGCGGACTTGAGGGTTGCCTCGACGTCCTTGGCGAGACGGCGATTTCGGTTGATCCATGCGAAGAAGCGTTCAACGACCCAGCGCCTTGGCAGGACGACGAAGCCGGTCTGCCCGGTGATTTTGCTGACGATTTCAACGGTGATGCTGGTAGCCTGCGTGACGCGCTCATGGTTGTAGCCGCCATCGGCCCAGACCTTCTCGATGAACGGGAACAGGCCGCGTGATATTTGCAGCACTGCACCACCGCCATCACGATCCTGGACATCGGCGGTGTGAGGTTCGACCAGCAGCGCCCTGCCATCGGTATCGACCAGGGCATGTCGCTTGCGCCCCTTGATCTTCTTGCCGGCGTCATAGCCCCGTGGGCCGCCGCTTTCCGTGGTCTTGACGCTCTGACTGTCGATAATGGCCGCGCTCGGGCTGGCCTCGCGCCCCGTCCGTTCGCGGTCGGTCATCACCAGAGCATGGTTCATTCGCTCGAACACTGCTTCGTCGCGCAACAGGGCAAACCAGCGGTAGACTGTCTGCCACGGAGGAAAGTCTTTCGGCAACAGTCGCCAGGCGATCCCGCCGCGCAGCACATAGAATATGGCGTTCACGATCTCGCGCATCGGCCATTCCCGCCGTCGCCCGGTCGAACGTGCCTCGGGCAGAAATGCGGCGATCAATCGCCACTCCGCATCACTCAAATCCGTCTGGTATCGCTTCGCCACGCGCGTATGCTGCGCGCGGGTGGCCGGGGTCCACATGCCTGTCTCCGAGATGTCTGCAAACTCCCGGAATCACATGAACCTCGGCCGCTCAACCCCTTTCGAAACGGCCTCTAATTGAGATGGGGCGACGGCTTTCGCGTGGCGCTAATGCTGTCATCTATAATTCCCACAGATCGCGCTTGCAGCATGAGTCGGACGGATATGCCTCCGCTGGCGGGATTTTTATTCCCAATGGTTTCGATGTCGAGCAGTGGCGACGTGACCCGGGCGGCAAATCCTCCCTGGCGCGCATATTGGGATTGGCGGCGGATACTAAGATTATTGGCTTCGTCGGGCGGGCTTGTCCTGCAAAAGACCTGCCCAATCTGTTCGCGGCGTTTCAGGAGGTGGCATCGACGCATTTCGGATGCCATCTTGTTTGTGTTGGCAGGCAGATTGAAGAAACTGCGCCACCGTCGCTCGATCGGTCGCGCGTGACCTTTCTCGGGCAGCGAGCTGATATCCCCCAGATCATGCCCGGTTTCGACTTGCTTTGCTTGAGTTCGTCGACTGAGGGCTTTCCTAACGTGATCGGCGAAGCCATGTCTTGCGGAGTGCCCTGCGTGGCTACGGACGTTGGCGATGCGGCCATCATTGTGGGGGAGGCTGGATGGGTTGTCCCTGCGCGTAACGCTGCTTTCCTAGCTCAGGCCTTGAGGGAAGCTTTGAATCTTTCGGATGCTGAAAAAGTACGATTGGCAGGGTTAGCACGGCAGCGAATCGAGTCTCATTACGCCCTGCCAGCAATTGTTGGCCAATATGCTGCCTTATACCGGAGTTTATCAGGGTGATTTGGGCTTCCGGAGAGATTGCCGCCAAACGAAACTGAAGCAGTGTATGGCGTGGATCTTCGTTGGTGGGAAAGCGGGAAAAGATTTAAGTCGGCGAGTATTTATTATGCTGAGTTTTGCAACAACATGGTGGCAAGCTATAGGGAATTCCATATTTTTAATATTGGGTTTGTTTATTTCCTTGAGTATTGGTAGATTTGTAAAAATATCCATATTATCCTCCATAATATTATACATATGGCATACAATTATCTCCATATATTATTATTATTCTTCCTTGGAAAATCCTGCGGATTCTGTAGATTACTACATTAAATCCTTAAATTATTCTGGAGGATTTGCCTTTGGCACCAAGGGAATTTTTTATCTAACATCATTTTTTTCCGAAACATTGGATATGTCTTATGGCGGGGTATTTCTCGTTTTCAATATTTTCGGAAGCGTCGGGCTTTTGGCCATGGCTGGGGCATTGGTCGAAATCGTGCCTGAACGGCAACTGCTCTTCAAGCGACTGGCTATAGCCGTACTGTTTTTGCCTGGAGTCAGCTTCTGGAGCTCTGCCATCGGCAAGGATAGCCTCGCGTTCATGGCTGCCGGACTTGCGGTATGGGCGTCGCTGCAATTGAACAGGCGATATCCCGCCATGCTGATCGCGCTATGTATCTTTTTATTGATACGTCCCCATATCGGCGGCATTGCGAGCATCGCTCTCGCGTTGGCGACGATCTTTACCTTAAGGTCCGGGCTTGTGGCTAAGGCGGCCCTGCTCGCGGTAGCGATGCCGGCGGCAGCGGCTGGGATTTGGTTTGGACTGGATTATGCCGGCATTTCGGATCCAGCCGGTATGTCGGATATCACCGATTATATGGAGGACCGGCAAGGTTATAATATGGGCGGTGGGTCATCGATCGATATTGTCTCGATGTCCTGGCCGATGAGATTATTCTCTTATCTTTTTCGGCCTCTGCCGTTGGAATCGCCTGGTCTTCTAGGCCTCGTAGTAGGCCTCGAGAATATGGCTTTACTTGCTATCTTCATCTTCTTTTCCTTAAAGGTTCTTAGGGAAAAGAGTTGGTTGCCACTATTTCCCCGGGCATTCATGCTTCTGTTTGCGATTGGTACGCTAATCATTCTCGCGAATACAACGGCCAATCTCGGCATCGCGATCAGGCAGAAATGGATGTTCGTGCCCATGCTGATCTGCGTTGCTTTTTCCTACGCAAGAACGCGGAGCCCGGCTTCCCGCTCTGACGAGTTAGCCTACGCATGACGTTCAAGCGCGGTCAGCCCGCGGATGGCGATATTCATCGGGCTTATAAGACCAATGATGAATACGCGCGCCGGAGCTTGTTGATGTTCCAGAGCTGGCAGGAGTGCTGGGAACATTGAAGGTCCTCGTCCTAGCGTCCTTCGCGCCGTCGCTGGTGCTCTTTCGCGGGCCGTTGATCGCGGCGCTGGTTGCGGCCGGGCATGAGGTCGTCGCGGTCGGGCCGGCCATGGATGCGCCGCTTCTCGGCGAGTTGCGCCGGCTCGGGGCCACGCCGCTCGATCTGCCGCTCAGCCGCACCGGCATGAACCCGGTCCACGACCTGCTCTATGGCTGGCGCCTCTACCGGGCGATGCGCCGCCTCCGGCCCGATCTGGTGCTGAGCTATACCGCCAAGCCGAACATCTGGGGCGCGATCGCCGCGAGCGCCGCCGGGGTTCGGTCGGCGGCGATGGTCACCGGGCTCGGCTTCGCCTTCACCGATGCCGGCGAGCGCAACTGGAAGCGCGCGCTGGTGCAGAAGGTCCAGACCTGGCTCTATCGCCGCGCGACCGGTCGCAACGCGGTGGTGGTGTTCCAGAATCCCGACGACCGCGACGACTTCATCGCCGCCGGCTGCCTCGCCGATCTCGGCAAGGCGCGGATGGTCAACGGCTCGGGCGTCGACCTCGATCATTTCGCGCCGTCGCCGCGGCCCGACGCGCCGCATTTCCTGATGATCGCGCGCCTGCTGAAGAGCAAGGGCGTGCGCGAATATGCCGAGGCGGCGATCCGGCTCAAGGCGCGCCACCCCGCGGCGCGCTTCTCGCTCGTCGGCTTTTTCGACGAAGGCCCCGACGGCGTCGCCCCGGCGGCGGTGGCCGAATGGCAGGCGCGGGGGCTCGACCATCTCGGCGGCCTCGGCGACGTGCGTCCGGCGCTCGCGGTCGCCTCGGCCTATGTCCTGCCCTCCTATCGCGAGGGCACGCCCCGCTCGGTGCTCGAGGCGATGGCCAGCGGACGGGCGATCCTCACCACCGACGTGCCCGGCTGTCGCGAAACCGTCGTCGACGGCGTCAATGGCTTCCTCGTCCCGGCGCGCGACGCCGACGCGCTGGCCGACAGGATGGCGTGGATGATCGAGAACCCCGAAGCCGTCGCCGCGATGGGCGAGCAGAGCCTGCGCATCGCGCGCGAGAAATATGACGTCCACAAGGTGAACCAGACCATCATGAACCATCTCGGGCTGACCCGGGCGCCGGATGCCGCTATCGAACCGGGATGCCGCTCATGAATCCAGCTTCTTCCCCCGCCGCGCTCGCTGCCCTCGTCGACACGATCCGGGATATCTACGGCCCCGGCCCGATCCCGCTCCACCGCCCGGTCTTCGAAGGCAATGAGCGGGCCTATACGATCGACTGCATCGATTCGAACTTCGTCTCCTCGGTCGGTGCCCGCGTCGCCGAGTTCGAGGCGACGGTCGCGGCCTTCGCCGGCGCCGCGCACGGCATCGCCACCGTCAACGGCAGCGCCGCGCTCCACGCCGCGCTGGTCGTCGCCGGGGTCGAGCGCGGCGACGAGGTCGTCACCCAGGCGCTTACCTTCATCGCCACCTGCAACGCGATCAGCTATGCGGGCGCCCGCCCGGTCTTCGTCGACGTCGATCCCGACACGCTGGGGATGAGCCCGGCGGCGCTGCGCCGCTGGCTGGAGGCGAACACGCGGCGCGAGGGCGGCCGCACCGTCAACGCCGCGACCGGCGCGCGGATCGCCGCCTGCATGCCGATGCACACCTTCGGCATCCCCTGCCGCATCGCCGAGATCGCCGCGCTGTGCGAGGAGTTCGGCATCGTCCTGGTCGAGGACAGCGCCGAATCGCTCGGCAGCTTCGTCGGCCCGCGCCACACCGGCACCTTCGGGCGGATCGCGGCGTTCAGCTTTAACGGCAACAAGATCGTCACCACCGGCGGCGGCGGTGTGATCGTGACCGACGATGCCGAACTCGCCCGCCGCGCCAAGCACCTCACCACCACGGCCAAGCGCCCGCATCCCTATGAGTTCTTCCACGACGAGATCGGCTTCAACTATCGCCTGCCCAATCTCAACGCGGCGCTCGGCGTCGCCCAGATGGAGGCGCTCCCCGCGATGCTGGCGATCAAGGCCGAGGTGGCCGAACGCTATCGGGCCTTCTGCGCCGCCCACGGCCTGCGCTTCGTCGAGGCGCCGGAGGGGAAGGTACCCAACCACTGGCTCAACGCGATCATCCTCGACGACCGGGCGGCGCGCGACGCCTTCCTCGAGGCGAGCAACGCGGCCGGCGTGATGACCCGGCCGATCTGGCAATTGATGAGCGAGCTGCCGATGTACGCCGATTGTCAGAATGATGGGCTAGGCAATGCGCGCTGGCTGGCCGAGCGCGTCGTCAACCTCCCCTCCAGCGTCCCCGACAGCGAATTCGGCAGGTTGAAAGCATGAACATCCTCGATCTGGTCGGCCGCGAGAGCCCTTTGTTCGGCGCCGACGTCGCGGCGCACGAAGCGCAATTGTCGGAAACCGTCCGCGCGTCCCGCTTCCTCGTCATCGGCGGCGCCGGGTCGATCGGCCAGGCCGTCGCGCGCGAGATCTTCAAGCGCGGCCCCAAGGCGCTCCACGTCGTCGACGTCAGCGAGAACAACATGGTCGAGCTGGTCCGCGACATCCGCAGCACGCTCGGCTATATCGACGGCGATTTCAGCACCTTCGCGATCGACTGCGGCGGCCGCGAGTTCGAGGCGCTGATGCAGGCGTCGGGCGGCTACGACTTCGTCTTCAACCTGAGCGCGCTCAAGCATGTCCGGTCGGAGAAGGACCCCTTCACGCTGATGCGCCTGATCGAGGTCAACATCTTCAACACGCTGAAGACGCTCGGCCAGGCGCGCGACGGCGGGGCGAAGCGCTATTTCTGCGTGTCGACCGACAAGGCGGCCAACCCGGTCAACATGATGGGGGCCAGCAAGCGCATCATGGAGATGTTCCTGATGCGCGAGAGCGAGACGATGCCGGTGTCGACCGCACGCTTCGCCAATGTCGCCTTCTCCGACGGCTCGCTGCTGCACGGCTTCAACCAGCGCTTCGCCAAGCGCCAGCCGATCTCCGCGCCGAACGACGTGCGCCGCTATTTCGTCACCCCGCAGGAATCGGGCGAGCTCTGCCTGATGTCGGGCCTGCTCGGCGAGAATCGCGACATCTTCTTTCCGAAGCTCAGCGAGGAGCTCCACCTCACCACCTTCTCCGACATCGCGGTGCGCTATCTCGCGGCGCTCGGCTATGAGGCGGTCGCGTGCGGATCGGAGGACGAGGCCCGCGCCCGCGTCGACGAGCTGATCCCGCAGCGCCGCTGGCCCTGCTATTTCTTCGCCAGCGACACGACCGGCGAGAAGGATTTCGAGGAGTTCTTCACCGACAGCGAGCTGCTCGACCTCGATCGCTTCGCCAATGTCGGCATCGTCAAGAACCGGATGGACTATGATCCGGCGCTGCTCGACCTGTTCACGCGGGAGGTTGCGGCCTGCCGCGCCCGCGACGTCTGGGAGAAGGGGCCGATCGTCGACCTGTTCAACCGCATGATCCCGGAGTTCCATCATCTCGACACCGGCCGCTATCTCGACGGCAGGATGTGACGTGCAGCGCGCGTTCGACATCCTCTTCTCGGGCCTCGCGCTGCTGGCGCTGTCCCCGATCCTGATCCCGGTGATGATCGTCCTGCGCTGCACCGGCGAGGGCGAAGTCTTCTACTGCCAGCAGCGGGTCGGGCGCGGCGGCGCGATGTTCGGCGTCTGGAAATTCGCGACGATGCTCAAGGACAGCCCGAACCTCGGCACCGGCACGGTCACGCTGAAGGGCGATCCGCGGGTGCTGCCGTTCGGCCGCTTCCTGCGCAAGACCAAGATCAACGAGCTGCCGCAGCTCCTCAACATCCTCAACGGCACGATGAGCGTCATCGGCCCGCGCCCGCAGACGCGCCGCTGCTTCGACGCCTTCCCGGCGGCGTCGCAGGCGGCGATCGTCGGCGTCCGGCCGGGGCTCTCGGGCATCGGATCGATCGTCTTCCGCGACGAGGAGGAGCTGATGCACGCCGACGCCGATCCCGACCGGCTCTATGACGAGACGATCATGCCGTTCAAAGGGCGGCTCGAGGAATGGTATGCGCGGAACCGGTCGCTCGGCATCTATTTCAAGCTGATCGCCCTCACCGCCTGGGTGGTCGCGGTGCCGCGCCTCGACATCGTCTGGCGCGCCTTTCCCGGCCTGCCCTTTCCCGATGAGCATCTGGCCAGGCTGCTCGGCCTGAGCGGCCGGAGCCGATCCTAGGCTCGGACGAGCGGCTTGGCGGGCATGCCAACGGCGGTCACGCCGGGTTCGACATCCCGAACGACGACGGCGCCTGCCCCGATGGTGGCAAAGGCCCCGATCAATAGCTTTGCATCGTTGCCGCCATGAATAACGCTCGAGCCGGTACCCAGATAAGCCCCCTCACCGACGTGAACATTTCCCGAGATATTCACGCCCGGCATCGCGGCGCTATACGGCTCTAGGATCGTATCGTGGCCGACCGTGACATTCAGATTGAGAAGGCAGTGAGGTCCGAGATCGATATTGTTGGTCATCCGGACGCCCGCCGCAATGAAAATGCCGGGAATATCCCCAATCCGTTCGCGCTGGCTGACGCCAAAAGTAGCGCCTGGGTGGATCAGCGCTGGGAAATGGCAATCCGCCATCTTCTCCGCCACTTTCTTCCGGAGCCGCGGGCCGCCGATGCCAATCGCGAAGTGCCATCCGTCCGCTGCCAGGGCAGCTATGGTTTCAGGCTCGTCGTCGTGGACCGGAAAGCCCACCAGTTCATCGACGTTGGAACCACTGTCTGCAAAGCAGAACATATCATAGCCGACCGCCGCGCCTACATCCATCACTTCTCGCGAAAAGCCGGAAGACCCGATGATGCAAAGCCGCTTGGTCATTCTTGCCTCTCCTGTGGTTCGATGCCGTCGAACGAGCTTATATCACGGTGCAATGACCCCGGAAGTAGCCTCAAAAGCGCCGTCGACCGTGGTGAGACGACATACCAGGCGGTTAAGCCGATGAGCGCGACATCTATGAGCAGCGAGCGGTTGGCTGCATACCAGTTCTCGAGCTCGGCTTTGTAGGGGATGATCTGTCGCGTGTAGCAATAGTCGCGGTCGACGGCGCGCGTCAGGATGGCTTCCTCGTCGCGGAAGGCCAACGACCCCACCCCGGTGATCCCCGGGCGCACGTGGACCAGCACGTCCTGGTAGAAGGGAGGATAATAGGCTTGCGTCGTCGGAATCTGCGGGCGCGGTCCGACCAAGCTCATCTCGCCCCGCAGAACATCCCACAGCTGCATCAACTCGTTGATTTTGGACTTTCGCAGGAAGCGGCCGACCGGCAATACTCGTGGGTCGTTCTGAACCGTGTAATCCCCCTGGGCGATCACTGCGGCGCTCTTCACCATCGTGGCGAACTTGGTGATGCGGAAGGGCTTGCCTTTGTAGCCGATTCGTTCCTGCCCGAAAAAGACCTCGCCTTCGCCGCTGAAGCGCAGGATCAGGCAGATGATCAATAGAATGGGCGACAGCAGCAGCAGAGCACTCGCGCTCACTATCATATCGAGTAACCGCTTGAGCATCGCCGCGATGACTAGGTGGTATCGCGGTGATCGGCAATGGCGGGGATCGCTCAGCGCGCGGAAAAATTTCGCCGCCGTAACCGCCCATTTACCCCGATCGCGCTATGCCGATTCGCGTGGGCGGCGCGTTCCTGTCGTCCATGCTTGTCCGGTTGTATTCGGGATGTGTTGCGTATGGCGTATGTTCACGAGCAGGAGGCCGCGCGTCCAGGCGCGGTCGAGACGGTCGGCGCGTTGCTCCAGGCGGAGGGCGCGAAGGGCCACCCCTATATCGCAAGCCAGATCTTCGCGCGGGGCCGGGAGGCGTCGCGGGACCTGGCCGATGCGGTCCATCTGTTGTCCAGCCTCCATGGCGGCGGGGCCGGCGTCATCGACCAGGCGCGGGGCCGTACCGCCGCCGGCCCGGTGCGCGGCTGGCTCGACGCGGCGACCGAGGGCTTCGCCGCGGAGCGCGCCTATCTGATGCGCGTGGTGGTGGCGGCGGGTCCCTTGCCGAGCACGCCGGGCCAGGCCCGCTGCGAGGCGGCGGTCGCGGGCCAGCGCCACGCGCTCGACATGCTCGGCCGGTCGGATCGCGCCGGCTGCGCGCTCGGCGCGGCGGTCGCGCTGGTGCTCGACTGGCGCGCGATCCGCACCGTGATCGATGCGGCGGCCCAGCGCTTCGGCGTCGCGCTCGTCCCGCCCGCGCTCCCCTCCCCGCGCCGGACGATGGCGGCGGTCGCCGACGCGGTGGCCGAGGCCCCGGTCGACCGCGCGATGATGTTCGGCGCACAGCAACTGCTGATCCAGCATCGCGGCCTGTGGGGACTGCTGGAGGCGCGGGCCGAGGCGCGGAACGGCGTCGGGCCTTGAAGGGCTGGACAAACGACTCTTCTCCCCCCTATCGCCGTTAGGCGACCGGTTTCTGGCAGGAGAGTGCGCAGGTGCGTTTCGAAGGGACGAGCAACTATGTGGCGACCGACGACCTGAAGGTCGCCGTCAACGCCGCCGTCACCCTGCGCCGCCCGCTGCTGGTGAAGGGCGAGCCGGGCACCGGCAAGACCGTCCTCGCGCATGAGATCGCCGCCGCCGCCGGCGCGCCGCTGATCCAGTGGCACATCAAGTCGACCACCAAGGCGCACCAGGGCCTCTACGAATATGACGCGGTCGCGCGGCTGCGCGACGGCCAGCTGGGCGACGAGCGGGTCCACGACATCCGCAACTACATCAAGCGCGGCAAGCTGTGGGAGGCGTTCACCGCGCCGCAGCTCCCCGTGCTGCTGATCGACGAGATCGACAAGGCCGACATCGAATTCCCGAACGACCTGCTCCAGGAGCTCGATCGCATGTCGTTCGACGTCTACGAGACGGGCGAGACGATCGCGGCGAAGGAGCGGCCGATCGTCGTCATCACCTCGAACAACGAGAAGGAGCTGCCCGACGCCTTCCTGCGCCGCTGCTTCTTCCACTACATCAAATTCCCGGACCGGGAGACGATGCAGGCGATCGTCGACGTCCATTTCCCCGGCATCCAGAAGGCGCTCGTCGCCAAGGCGATGGAGATTTTCTACGAGATCCGCGAGGTTCCCGGCCTCAAGAAGAAGCCGTCGACCAGCGAGCTGCTCGACTGGCTCAAGCTGCTGCTGGTCGAGGACATGCCGCTCGAGGTGCTGCAGAATCGCGATCCCAAGAAGGCGATCCCGCCGCTCCACGGCGCGCTGCTCAAGAACGAGCAGGACGTGATGCTGTTCGAACGGCTCGCCTTCCTCGCCCGTCGCCAGGGCGCCTGAGGGTCGGTTTTTCGGAGGAGGGATTCATCCTTTCTCCATGAAGACCAGCTAGTTGGCCGGTCATGGCCAAGCCGCGCACCCTGCCCCGCCCCGACGCTCCGATCGCCGCCCCGGCTCCCCAGCCGCTGACCCCGGCGGCGATGGCGGGGCTGTGGACCCTGCGTTTCGGACCGTTCGGATGCCGCGATGACGAGACGCATGGCGGCGTCCTCCATGTCGAGGGCAACCGCATGGCGGGCGGCGACGGTCAGCTCATCTTCCATGGCCAGTTCGCGATCGACGGCCCGACGACGCTCGCCGCCTCGTTGCAGGTGGTGCGCCACGGCTTCGGCAGCGACTATCGCGGCGTGTTCGGCTCGCTCGCCCCGCTGTTCCGGCTCGACGTCGCGGCGGAGGCGATCACCCCCGACCTGTTCGAGGGCCGCATCGGCCGCACCACTGGCCCCGACGTTCGCGTCGTGATGCGCCGCCTCGACCCGATCACCGAGCGCAGCCGGATCGTCTGAGGCTCCCCATATCCTCCGTCTCTGTCGTCATTCTCGCTTTCGCGGTAATGACGGAAAGATGAGGAAGTCGGCGTGAAAGACTCTACCCCAGGTCGCCGCCGGCCACCGGCAGGATGCTGCCGGTGATGTAGCTCGCCTCGTCGGAGGCGAGGAACAGGATCGGGGCGATCTGCTCGTCGAGCGTGCCGTAGCGCTTGAGGAAGCTCGATTCGGTCACCTGGGCGACCGCCTCGGCCATCCAGGCGCGCTCCTGCTCGCTGTCGCCCGCCGCATTGCGCGGCACCTGCCGGGGCGGGGCCTCGGTCCCGCCGGGGGCGGTCGCGACGACGCGGATGCCGGAACCGGCATATTCCATGGCCAGGCTCTGGGTCAGGCCGTTGATCCCGCCCTTGGCCGCCGAATAGGGCGCCCGGCGGATGCCGCGCGTCGCGTTGGACGAGAGGTTGACGATGGTGCCCGATCGCTGCGCCAGCATCACCGGCAGCACCGCATGGCAGCAATAGAGCGTCGGCATCAGCGAGCGCCGGATCTCGGCGTCGATCTGGTCGGGCTCGAACTCCGCGAAGGGCCGCATTCGGATCGCGCCGCCGACATTGTTGACGAGGATGTCGATGCGCCCAAAGGCGGCGATCGCCGCCGCCATCGCCGCCTGCGCGCCCGCCGCGGTCTCCAGGTCGCACAGCGCCGTTGCCGCGACGCCGCCGGCGGCGATGATGCGATCCGCCACCGTCGCGACGATCTCCGCCCGGTCGACCAGGAGCACGCTCGCCCCTTCCGCCGCGGCGCGAGCGGCGACGCCAGCGCCGATGCCCTGCCCGGCGCCGGTGACGACCATCGCCTTGCCCGCGAAACGCCCTTCGAACATGTCCGGCTCCTGGTCAGAGATGATAGATGTCGACGACCTGGTGGATATAGTCGTTCTTGAGGACGATCTTCTTCCTGACGATCCGGATCGCGTCGCCGCGCGTGTCGAGCGTGCAGAAGGCGGTGCCGAAGAACTGGCTGGTCTGCTGCAGGCGATGGCTGAGCGTGTGCCAGTTGTAGCGCAGCTCGACCAGCCCGTCCCGCTCGGCGAGGATCTCGACATTGTTGATCGCGTGGCTGGTGCGCGCCTCGGGCGTGCTGGCCGAGGAGCGCCCCGTCTTGAGCCGGTAGACGCGATCCTCCAGCCCCTGCCGGTTGGCATAGTAGATCAGCGATATCTCCGCCTGCGGATCGCGGGTCAGATCGTCGTCGTCGGTCCAGGCCGGCATCCAATATTCGACGTCGGGCGCATAGCATTCGAGCCAGGCGTCCCAGTCGCGATCGTCGAGCAGCCGGGCCTCGCGATAGAGGAAGGCGCGGATGTCGGCATGGGACAGGGTGGCGCGGACCGGTTCGAGCAGGGCGGTCATTCCGCCGCCTCCAGCAGGGCGGCATCGCTCTCCCGGTCGATCCCGGCGAGCATCGCGCGCGCCCAATATTCGTGCTGGCGAACGAACAGCCCTTCATCCTCGCTGCGCTCGCTCGACAGCAGCGGATTCATCCCCATCGCGCGGGCATTGTCGTCGGGCCCGGCGATCCAGCGCGTCGCCCCGCGGCTGAGGTCGTTCCACAGCGCGCCCGCCCCTTCATAGGCCGACTGGCAGGAGCGGAACTCCTCCAGGTCGTCGGGTGTGCCCATGCCGGAGACGTTGAAGAAATCCTCATATTGCCGGATGCGGGTCGCGCGGAGCTCGGCGCTCTCGCCCTTCGGCGCGAAGCAGTAGATCGTCACCTCGGTCCGGTGGACGTCGATCGGGCGCACCACCCGGATCTGGGTGGAGAACTGGTCCATCAGGAAGACGTTGGGATAGAGCGCCAGGTTGCGGCTCTGGCTGACGATGATCTCGGCCCGGTCCGCGCCGAGCCGCTCCGCGAGCGCCGCCCGCTGCGTCCAGACCGGGCGGACCTCCGGGTTGAGCACGCGGGTCCACAGCAGGATATGGCCGTTCTCGAAGCCGTAGACGCCGCTCACCGCCTTCGACCAGCCATTGGCGTCGACCGCCCGGGTGCCGCCCTCCGCGCGCCGCGCCATGGTCGAGGCGTAGTTGGCGTGGACCGAGCTGACATGGTAGCCGTCGCAGCCATTCTCCATCTGCAGCTTCCAGTTGCCGTCGAAGATGTAGGTCGAATTGCCGGTCAGGATCTCCAGGCCCTCGGGCGCCTGGTCGACGATCTGGTCGATGATCAGCCGGGTCTCGCCCAGATAGTCCTCCAGCGGCGCGACGTCGGGGTTGAGGCTGCCGAACAGGAAGCCGCGATAGTCGGCGAAGCGGGCGATGCGGGTCAGGTCGTGCGATCCGTCGCGGTCGAAGCTGTCCGGATAGGCGCCGGTCGCCGCGTCCTTCGCCTTGAGCAGCGACCCGTCGGTGCGGAAGCTCCAGCCGTGGAAGGGACAGACGAGCAGCGGCTGGTTGCCGCGCTTGCGCCGGCAGAGCTGGGCGCCGCGATGCGAGCAGGCGTTGACGAAGGCGTTGATCGCGCCGTCCTTGCCCCGCGTCAGGATGACGGGGACCCGGCCGATCGACGTGGTGAAATAGTCGTTCTTGCCCGCGACCTGGCTCTCATGGGCGAGATAGACCCAATTGCCCTCGAAGATGTGCTTCATCTCGAGGTCGAAGATGTCGGGATCGGTGAAGATGTCCCGCCGGCAACGGAACGCCCCGCTGGCCGGATCGTCGACGACGGCGGTCGCCACGCGGTCGCGGATGGACATCGTCATGGAAGCTCTCCTCTGCCGTCATCTTGATCCGAAAGGTATTTTCGGGGGAGGCCATGTCGCTGCGATGCGCTCTCCCGATCCTTTCTATCGGTCGATGATAATTGGGCTTGGGCGAAGGTTGCAAAGATCAATCCGATCTCGATAAGATACCCTTGAGGTATTTTATGGATCTGCGCCAGCTTCGCTACTTCGCCACCGTGGTTGCCGAGCGCAACTTCAACCGCGCCGCCGAGAGGCTGCACATCGCCCAGCCGCCGCTCAGCCGGACGATCCGGCAGCTGGAGGAGGAGATCGGCGCCGAGCTGATCGACCGCTCCAGCCGCCCGCTCAAGCTGACCGCGGTCGGCCATCTCGTCCATGAACAGGCGCTCCAGATGCTCGGCCGGATGGAGGACATGCGCGCGATGGTGCGCACCGCGGTCGGATCGGAACGGCGGCGCTTCGCCATGGGGTTCGCCGCCTCGACCATGTATGCGCGCCTGCCCGAGCTGATCCGCGAGTTCCGCATCGAGGCGCCCGACGTCGAGCTGGTCCTGGTCGAGAGCGTGACCTTCGACCAGATCGCCGCGCTCAAGGAGGGGCGGATCGACGTCGGCTTCGGCCGCATCCGCTTCGAGGACCCGTCGCTCCAGCGCACCGTGCTGCGCTACGAGGCGCTGATCGTCGCGTTGCCCGCCGCGAGCCCGCTGGCGCGCGAGGAGGGGCCGATCTCGATCCGCGCGCTGGCCGACCTGCCGCTGATCATCTACCCCCGCCAGCCGCGCCCCAGCTATGCCGACCAGGTGCTCTCCTTGTTCCGCGACCATTCGATCGAGCCGCGCGTCGTGCAGGAGGCGCGCGAGCTGCAGACCGCGATCGGCCTCGTCGCCGCCGAGGAGGGGATCGCGATCGTCCCCGAGACGGTGCGCCGTGCGCGCAGCCACGACGTCCGCTATCGCGAGCTGCTCGAAGGCGCGACCTCGCCGATCATCATGAGCCACCGCATCGGCGACTCCTCGCCCGAGCTGCGGATCATGGCGGGGGTGATCGCCCGGAAATATGGCGAATGGGGCTACAAGGTCCCCGACGCGCTCAAACTCTGATCGCCGCGGTCGCGACCTTCAGGCGTTGGGCATTTCATCGGCTGGCGACGCCGACTCGCCGGCCGCCGCGTCGAGGAAGGGCAGGAGGTCCGCCGGCTTCGCCTTTCCGGCCCGGACGCGCAGGAATTCCGCCGCCGTTTCCACCGCGCCGATCTTCTCCGCCACCGCCACTGAAATCCACTGGTTGAGCGATACGCCATCCTCCCGCGCCAGGCGCTGGGCGGCGGACTTGATCGAGGCGGGGAGCTTCAGGGGATAGGAAGCCTTGTTCATGAACGCATCTCCAGCAACAGGTCGCCGGGCTTCAGCACGCGAATTCCGAAGCGCCCGGCAACCTGGGCAAAATCCCTTATATTGTGCGTGACGATCGCATTTGCGCGACCGTTCACCGCCGCCTCCAGAACCATTTCGTCGTCCGCGTCGGCCAGTTGCGGACGCCAATGGAAACTTATCTCGACCGGGGCGCACGCGCTGGCCAGCGCTGCGAGGAAGCGGTCCACGCCGCTTTCATCGAGACCGTGGGCCAAGCGTTGCTCGGGCCGCTTCAATACCGCCTCATATTCGAGGAACAGCGCCGTCGTGACCATCGGCTGCAACCGCTGTCGGGCGACTTCCCGAAGGATCGCGTTCGCCGCGCCGGTCCGGCTGCGAAGCGCGGCGACCACAATGGACGTATCAAGCACGACCCCGAGCATATCCTATCCGATATCATATCCTATAGGATATCTCAACATGGGGCTGGCGATGCGCCTCTATTTCCCCGGTGCCTTCACCGCGGTCACCTCGATCTCGACCAGGAACATCGGCTGGACGAGGTTGGCGACCTGGAAGGTCGAGCGGGCGACCGTGTTCGGGTTCGCGGCCGAGCCGAAATAGTCGCGGAAGCCGGCGTTGAAGCCCGCGAAGTCGATCTTGCCGAGCTTGGGGTCGGCGGCGAGGAAGGCCTGCATCTTGACGACGTCGGCCATTGCATAGCCCTTGCTGGCGAGCAGCGTCCTGATCTTGGCGAGGACGCTCAGCGTCTGGGTGCGGGTGTCGCCATAATCGTCGATCGTCGCCGTCCGGGCGGGGTCGATCGGGTCGGCGAGCTGGCCCGACAGGTAGAAGGTCTCGTAGCCGGCCGGCACGATCACGCCCTTCAGGATCAGGCCGGGCTTGCCGTCGGGCCCCGGGCTGGCGATCCGCTCGACCGGCGCGGGGGCGGCCGAGGCGGCGCCGGTCGCGAGAAGGGCGGCCGCGACGGCGGCGATCATCGGCTTGGTCTTCATCACAGTCTCCCGCTTTCGGTGATCAGGGGGCGAGGCTGGTCCGCGCTTTCCCATTTGGCGACGACCGCGGTGGCGATCGCGTTGCCGAGCACATTGGTCGTGGTGCGGCCCATGTCCATGAAATGATCGATCGCCAGCAGCAACGCCACCCCTTCGACGGGAAGGTCGAACTGGGCGAGCGTCGCCGCGACGACGACGAGGCTGGCGCGCGATACGCCCGCAATCCCCTTGCTGGTGACCATCAGCACCAGCAGCATGGTGATCTGGGTGGCGATCGGCAGGTCGACGCCATAGGCCTGGGCGATGAAGATCGCCGCGAAGGTGGCGTACATCATCGACCCGTCGAGGTTGAAGCTGTAGCCGAGCGGCAGCACGAAGCCGTAGACGCGGCGGGGGACGCCGGCGCGGTCGAGCGCCTCCATCAGCCGCGGATAGGCCGCTTCGGAGGAGGCGGTCGAGAAGGCGAGCAGCAGCGGCTCGCGGACATGGCGGAGCAGCGGCGCGAGGCCCCCGCCGAGGAACGCCGCGCCGGCGCCGAGCAGGACCAGGCACAAGGCGGCGAGCGCGACGTAGAACTCCCCGATCAGCGCGCCGAAGGTCAGCAATATCCCCGCGCCCTGGGTCGCGACCGTCGCCGCGATCGCGCCGAACACCGCCAGCGGCGCGGCGCGCATGACATAGCCGGTGATCGTCAGCATCAGCTCGGCGGTCGCCTCGACCACGGCCAGCAGCGGCTTGCCCCGCTCGCCCGCCGCCGACAGCGCGACGCCGACGAACAGCGAGAAGACGACGATCTGCAGGATCTGGTTCTCGGCCATCGCCTGGACGACCGATTCGGGGAAGATGTGGAGCACGAACTGCCGGAAGCTCAGCGCCTTCTCGGCCATGCCGCCGGGATCGGCGGTGCGGACGAGGTGCAGTGCCTCGCCCGGCGCGAAGGCGTTGACGAACAGCAGGCCGAGCGAGAGCGAGACGAGCCCGGCGGTGACGAACCAGCCCATCGCGCGGGCGCCCATCCGGCCGAGGCTGGCGACGTCGCCCATATGCGCGATGCCCGTCACCAGCGTCGCGAAGACCAGCGGCGCGACGATCATCTTGATCAGGCGCAGGAAGACGTCGGCCGGAAGCTGGAGATAGTCGGCGATCCGCGCGGCGGCGGCCGCGTCGCCGCCGGCCCAGAGATGCACGCCGACGCCGGTCGCGATGCCGAGCGCCATGCCGCCGAAGATCAGCGGCGTCAGCTTGAGACGCATGTCGCCCTTTCTCAGCAGCAGCGGCCGTTGCCGCCCGATCCGAAGCGCGTCTGCTCGCGCTCGCGGAAGAAGTCGGTGCGGCTCATCGGCGGCCGGTCGGCATGATGCTCGGCCATGTGCGCGCAATAGGCGTCGTAGCTCGGCTGGCCGACCATCAGCCGGGCGGTGTCGCGCAGCCGGCGGAGCAGCGCCTTCATTCGGCCGGCACCGCGTTCGGCAGGATCTCGTTCGCGGTCGGCGCCGCGCTGCGCCGTGCCGCCAGGCAGGTGCGGACCGCATAGACCATCAGCGACAGCACCACCGCGAGGAAGATCGCGCACAGGCTGGCGTCGATCCAGTCGTTGCGGACGATCTGCCGCATCGCCTCCATCGATTTGGCCGGCGCGAGCAGCTCGCCCCGTGCCGCGGCGGCGGAGAAGCGCGTGGCGTGGGCGATGAAGCCCACCGCCGGATCGGGCGAGAACAGCTTCATCAGCCCGGCGGTGATCGTGCAGATGACCAGCCAGACGGTGGGGATCAGCGTCACCCAGGCGAAGCGCTCCTGCTTCATCCGGAACAGGACGACGGTGCCGAGCATCAGCGCGACCGTCGCCAGCATCTGGTTGGAGATGCCGAACACCGGCCACAGCGTGTTCACCCCGCCCAAGGGATCGGTGACGCCCTGGTAGAGGAAATAGCCCCAGGAGGCGACACACAGGCCGGTCGCGATCACGCCGGGCAGCATCGTGTCGTTGCGGCGGAAGGACGGCGCGGCGAGGCCGATCAGGTCCTGGAGCATGAAGCGGCCCGCGCGGGTGCCGGCGTCTACCGCCGTCAGGATGAACAGCGCCTCGAACAGGATCGCGAAATGATACCAGAAGGCCTTCATCGCCGATCCGCCCACCGCGTGGCTGAAGATCTCCGCCATCGCCACCGCCAGCGTCGGCGCGCCGCCGGTGCGCGAGATCACCGTCGCCTCGCCGACGTCGCGCGCGGCCTGCTGGAGCGTGTCGGCCGAGATCGGGAAGCCCATCGCCGTCACCGCCGCGGCGGCGCTGGCGGGATCGGTGCCGACCACCGCGGCGGGGCTGTTCATCGCGAAATAGACGCCGGGATCGAGGATCGAGGCGCCGATCAGCGCCATGATCGCGACGAATGCCTCCATCAGCATCGCGCCATAGCCGAGCAGCGGCGCGTCGCATTCGTTGGCGATCAGCTTGGGCGTCGTGCCGCTCGAGATCAGCGCGTGGAAGCCCGACACCGCGCCGCAGGCGATGGTGATGAACAGGAAGGGGAACAGCGCGCCCGACCAGACCGGCCCGCCGCCCGCGACGAACTGGGTGAGCGGCGGCATGCGGAGCGGCGGCGCCATGATGACGATGCCGATCGCGAGCGCGGCGATCGCGCCGATCTTGAGGAAGGTCGACAGATAGTCGCGCGGCGCGAGCAGCAGCCACACCGGCAGGATCGACGCGACCGCGCCATAGCCGATCAGGATCCAGCAGAGCTGCTCGGGGGTGAAGGTGAACAGCGGGCCCCAGAAGGGCGAGGCCGCCACGGACTGCCCGTAGACCAGCGCGATCATCAGGCCGAGGAAGCCGAGGATCGACACCTCGCCGATCCGGCCCGGACGAATCCAGCGGGTGTAGACGCCCATCGCGATCGCCAGCGGCACCGTCATCGCCACGGTGAACACGCCCCACGGGCTGTCGGCGAGCGCGCGGACGACGACCAGCGCCAGCACCGCGAGGATGATGACGATGATCATGAAGGTGCCGGCCAGCGCGATCGCGCCGGGCACCGTGCCCATCTCCATGCGGATCAGCTCGCCGAGCGATCGGCCGTCGCGGCGCATCGACACGAACAGGATCATGAAGTCCTGCACCGCGCCGGCCAGCACCACCCCGGCGAGGATCCACAGCGTCCCCGGCAGATAGCCCATCTGCGCCGCGAGCACCGGCCCGACCAGCGGCCCCGCCCCGGCGATCGCCGCGAAATGATGGCCGAACAGGACGCGCCGGTCGGTCGGGACATAGTCGAGCCCGTCGGTGCGGTAGAGCGCGGGCGTCGGCCGCGACGGATCGAGCCGCATCACATGGCGGGCGATGTAGAGCGCATAATAACGATAGGCGACGAGGAAGACGCAGGCGGCGGCGATCACCATCCACAAGGCGCTGACCGGTTCGCCGCGAGTGAAGGCGATCACCCCCGTCGCATAGGCGCCCAGCGCCGCGAGGACGATCCAAATGACATGCCGCTGCACCGATCCGACCTTTCCCCGGGGGCGCTCGCCGGAGCGCGCCCATGTCTCTCCCTAAGGCCTCCGATCGCAGGCCCCGCCCCCAAGCCAATAGAAGTGCGGGGGCGAGTACAAGTCATGATGCGGCACGATTCGATGCGCGCATGTTATGGGCCGGCAGCCTATAAGATTCGCGCATGGACCCCAAAGCCGTGGGCATTGAGATCGCCCGGCGACCGCGCCATTGTCGCGGCCATGAAGGATCTCACGAAGGTCGTGCATCATCCCCCGGTCGACCAGGACGGCTTCACCAGCCTGGCCGTCCCGACCTATCGCGCCTCGACGATCGTGTTCGACAGCGCCGACGCCTATGCCCAGCGCAAGCGGCGCGGCGCATCGGGCTATGCCTATGGGCTGCACGGCACGCCGACCACGCGCACCCTCGAAAGCCAGCTCAGCGCGCTCGAAGGCGCCGCCGGCACGATCATCCTGCCGTCGGGCCAGGCGGGGATCGCGCTGATCTTCCTCACCGTGCTCCAGCCTGGCGACACCGTCCTCGTGCCAGCCAACATCTATCCCCCGGCGCTCGATCTGTGCCGCGACATCCTGGCGCCGCTCGGGATCGGGCACCGCGTCTACGACCCGACGATCGGCGCGGGCATCGCCGCGCTGATCGACCCGGACTGCCGGCTGATCTGGACCGAATCGCCCGGCTCGGCGACGATGGAGGTCGGCGACCTCCCCGCCATCGTCGCGGCCGCCCGCGACCGGGGCGTGCTGACCGGGTGCGACAATAGCTGGGCGACGCCGCTGCTGTTCAAGCCCCTCGCCATCGGGATGGACTTCGCGATGGAGGCGATCACCAAATATATCGGCGGCCATTCCGACCTGCTGCTCGGATCGGTCAGCGTGCGCGACCCGGCGTGGGACGCGCGGCTGCGCGAGCGGGCGCACATGCTGGGCATCGGCGTGTCGCCCGACGACTGCACGATCGCGCTGCGCGGGATCGAGACGCTCGGCGTCCGGCTCGGTCATATCGGCCGGGTCGCGCTCGATTTCGCCCGGTGGCTCGCCGATCATCCGGCGGTCGAGCGGGTGCTGCATCCGGCGCTGCCCGACTGCCCGGGGCATGTCTTCTGGAAGCGCGACTTCAAGGGCGCGAGCGGCGTGTTCAGCGTGGTCTTCGCGCCCGAGCGCGAGGCGCTGCTCGACGAAGCGCTGACGCATATGCGCAGCTTCGTCATTGGCGCGTCGTGGGGCGGGACGCGCAGCCTGCTCGCGCCGATGACGATGCCCGCCGACCGGCTCGGCGGGCCGCCCGGGCGCAGCCGGCGCCTGCTGCGGATCAGCATCGGGCTCGAGGACCAGGACGATCTCCGGTCGGATCTGGAGGGCCTGCTCGACAGGCTCGCCGGATCGGCCGCCGCGGGCTGACCGTGCGCCGGCTCGCCCCCCTCGCCCTGCTCGCCGCGCTGCTGGCGGGCGGCTGCGACGTCGGGGCGAGCCACAAGAACCATGGCCGGCTGACGCCGCACACGCTGGAGGCGGTCCGCTCGCGCGGCTATGTCCGGTGCGGCGCGAGCAAGGAGGCGCCCGGCTTCAGCGGGCCCGACGAGAGCGGGCGCTGGCGCGGGCTCGACGTCGACACCTGCCGCGCGATCGCCGTCGCCGCGCTGGGCGACCGCGAGAAGGTCCGCTTCGTTCCGCTGACCGGGCAGCAGCGGATCACGGCGCTCCAGACCGGCGAGATCGACGTGCTGCCCCGGACCACGACCTGGACGCTGCGCCGCGACGCCGCCGGCATCAACTTCACGATACCGACCTATTACGACTATACCGCCTTCATGGTCCGGCGGAAGGTCGGCGTCCGCGACCTGGCGGGGCTGCGCGGCGCGTCCGCCTGCGTGCAGAGCGGCTCGATGACCGAGGTGATCCTCGCCGACGTCTCGCGCAAGTACCGGCTGGCGCTGCGCCCGGTCATCTTCGACAATGTCCAGAGCACGCGGCAGGCCTTCCTGTCGGGCCGCTGCGACGCGCTGATCACCGACGCCTCGGCGCTCGCCGCCTTGCGGGCGACGCTGCCCGGCCGCGCCGACGACTATGTCATCCTCCCGGCGGACAGCAACGTCGCGCCGCTCACCCCGGCGGTGCGCCATGGCGACGACCAGTGGTTCGACATCGTCAAATTCTCGATCGAGGCGATGATCGACGGCGAGCAGCTCGGCATCGGCCGCGACACTGCGGACCGGCTCCGCGCCTCGGCCGATCCGAACGTCCGGCGCTTCCTGGGCGTCGAGCCCGGCAACGGCCGCGCGCTCGGGATCAGCGACGACTTCGCCTATCAGATCGTCCGCCAGATCGGCAATTACGGCGAGGTGTACGACGACAATCTCGGCAGCCGCAGCCGCCTGAACATCCCGCGCGGGCTCAACCGGCTCCAGCGCGACGGCGGCCTGATGCTGCCGATCGGCTTCTACTGATGCGGCGGCGGCGCGCGGCGCGCGGATGGGGCTGGTGGCTGCCCCAGGTCGCGTTGCTGCTGGCGCTGGCGGGGCTGGTGCTGGTGGTCGCCCGGACCGTGTCCGACAATATGGAACGGCAGGACATGGTGCTCAGCCTGGGCTTCCTGCGCAGCACCGCCGAGTTCCCGATCGCCGAGTCCTTCCTCGCCTATGCGCCGGGCGACACCATCGCCTGGGCGTTCGTCGTCGGCCTCGGCAACAGCATCGCGCTGACGCTGCTGATCATCGTCCTGTCGACGATGGCGGGGGTGCCGATCGCGCTGGCGCGGCACTCGGGGCACATGCTCGCGCGGACCCTCGCCGGGGGCTTCGTCGACCTCGTCCGCAACGTGCCCCTCGTGGTGCAGCTGCTGTTCTGGTACGGGGTCATCCTGATGGCCTTCCCGCCGGCGCGGGCGGCGGCGCAGCCCCTGCCGGGCCTGTTCCTCACCAATCGCGGCATCACCGTCACCACGGTCGGCATCACCGGAACGGCGCTGCCGATGATCGTCACGGTGCTGGGCGGGCTGACCCTGACGCTGATCACCGCCTGGCGCGGGCATCTCCACAAGGCCAGCCTCTGCACGCTCGGCACCATCGTCGCCGGCTCGGCGCTCTGGATCGTCCTCGACCTCGGCCTCGCCCGCGACGTGCCGCATTTCGACCGCTTCAACTTCACCGGCGGGCTGACCCTGACCCCGGAGTTCGTCGCGGTGCTGTGGGGCTCGGTGATCTATGCGAGCGCCTTCGCGGCGGAGATCGTGCGCGGCGGCCTCGACGGCGTCCCGCGCGGCCAGTGGGAGGCGAGCCGCGCGCTCGGCCTGAGCAAGCGGCAGAGCCTGCGGCTGGTGATCGTGCCGCAGGCGCTGCGGATGATCGTGCCGCCGATGAACAGCCAGTTCATCACCATCCTCAAGAATTCGACGCTCGCGCTGGTGGTGGGCTATCCCGACCTCAACTTCGTCGCCAACACCGCGATCAACCATACCGGCCAGGGGCTGGAGGGCGTGGCGATCCTGATGCTGGTGTTCTTCACCCTGGCGAGCGCGATCTCGCTGGCGATGAACCGGCTCAACGCGCGCGTCCAGCGGGGCGGGGCATGAGATATGTCCGCACCGCGCCGGAGCCGGTCCGCCCCGCGCCGCCCCGGCCGAAGCGGCCGGCGCTGCGCTCGATCGTCACCGGCGGCGCCAATCTGCTGACCACGGCGATCATCGTCCTGTTCGCGATCCGCACGGTGCCGCACCTGCTGTCCTGGGCGGTGACCCATGGCGTGTGGAGCGGCGACGGCGCCGCCTGTCGCGAGGCGGGGGCCTGCTGGGCGTTCCTGCGCGCGAAGATGCCGTTCATCCTGTTCGGCATCTATCCGGAGGCCGAGCGGTGGCGGCCGATCCTGGTCGTCCTGATCCTCGGCGCCGCGACCTTATGGTCGCTGCCGCGCGCGCACTGGACCCGCGCGACGCTCGCCTTCTGGGGTTTCGCGATCGTCGCGTCGCTGCTGCTGATGGCGGGCGGGCGCCTCGGCCTGTCGCCGGTGCCGACGTCGGCCTGGGGCGGCCTGCCGATCACCATGCTGCTCACCATCTTCTCGCTGGCGCTGGGCTTCCCGTTCGGCATCGTGCTGGCGTTGGCGCGGCGGTCGGACATGCCGGTCTATCGCTGGACGGCGACCGCCCTGATCGAGGTGATGCGGGCGATGCCGCTGGTGACGCTGCTGTTCGTCGCCTCGGTGATGGCGCCGCTGCTGCTCCCGGCCGGCGTCACCGCCGACAACCTGACCCGCGCGCTGGTGGCGTTCGTGCTCAGCTCCTCGGCCTATATCGCGGAGGTGGTGCGCGGCGGCTTGCAGGGCGTCCCGCCGGGGCAGCGGGAATCGGCGCGCGCGCTCGGCCTCGGCCGGTCGACCGTGCTGCTGTCGATCATCCTGCCCCAGGCGATCCGCAAGGCGCTCGCCCCGCTGACCAGCACCGTCGTCGTGATCATCAAGAACAGCAGCCTGGTCCTCGTCGTCGGGCTGTTCGACCTGCTGAGCGCGGGCCGGGTGTCGCTCAACGATCCGGCCTGGCCGACGCCCTATGCCGAAACCTATCTCGTGATCGCGCTGATCTATTTCGTCATCTGCTACGGCTTCGCGCGCTATGCGTTGCACCTCGAACGGACGACGCAGGGCGGGGAGGGGCGGCCGTGATCCACATGGCGGGGGTCGGCAAATGGTATGGCGGTTATCACGCGCTGCGCAACGTCTCGCTGGACGTCGCGCGGGGCGAGCGCATCGTCATCTGCGGCCCGTCGGGGTCGGGCAAGTCGACGCTGATCCGCTGCATCAACGGGCTGGAGACGCATGACGAGGGGGTGATCCGGATCGGCGAGGACGAGGTCCGCCCCGACCGCCGGGTGCTCCAGCGTATCCGCGCGCGGGTCGGCATGGTGTTCCAGGATTTCAACCTCTTCCCGCACCTGACGATCCTGGAGAATTGCGCGCTGGCGCCGATGAAGGTCCGGGGCCTGGCGCGCGACGCGGCCGAGGCGCTGGCGCGCGAGCTGCTCGAACGGGTGCGCATCGCCGACCAGGCCGACAAATATCCCGCGCAGCTCTCCGGCGGGCAGCAGCAGCGCACCGCGATCGCGCGCGCGCTGGCGATGCAGCCGGAGATCATCCTGTTCGACGAGCCGACCTCGGCGCTCGACGCCGAGATGGTCAAGGAGGTGCTCGACATCATGAAGGCGCTCGCCACCGAAGGGATCACGATGCTGTGCGTGACCCACGAGATGGGGTTCGCCCGCGAGGTCGCCGACCGGATCATCTTCATGGACGCCGGGCAGATCGTCGAGACCGGCAGCCCCCGCGACTTCTTCACCGCGCCCTGCCACGAGCGCACCCGCGCCTTCCTCAGCCGGCTGCTCTATTGAACGCATCCCATAAGGATTGGTTATAAAATCGTGCGGCAATGCAAATTGTTCTCGTGCCGCGCCGCCCTAAGCTGGTGTCCGCAAGGCTGATCCGGCTCCTTGGGAGGTGCAGCTCTTCCACCCGCGGGAAAGCGACCGGGGATGTCCGCGAAACGACGCGTCGACCAACGGCGTCCGTCACAAGGGGGGTTCCATGAAAAAACAGATCCGCACGCTCTCGCTCACCACCACCATCCTCTTCGCCGGCGCCGTCGGGATCGCCCCCGGCTCCGCCCAGGGCGTCGGGCCCGATCCGGAAGGCGGCGCGGACATCGTGGTGACCGGATCGCGTTTCGGCAGCCGCTCGATCGCCGAGTCGCCGACGCCGATCGACCATATCGGCACCGAGGAGCTCAATCGCGGCGGCCGCGTCGAGATCCAGGAGATGCTCAAGACGGCGGTGCCGAGCTTCAGCACGCCGCGCCCGAACGCCTCGGGCGTCGGCGATTTCACCACGCCGCCGACGCTGCGCGGCCTCTCGACCGGGCAGCTCCTCGTCCTCGTCAACGGCAAGCGCCGCCATTCCTCGGGCGACCTCAGCACCAGCAACGGCATCGGCCGCGGCGACGTCGCCTATGACTTCAACTCGATCCCCTCGGCCGCGATCGGCCATATCGAGGTGCTGCGCGACGGCGCCTCGGCCCAATATGGGTCCGACGCGATCGCCGGCGTGATCAACCTGTCGCTCGACAAGTCCGAAGGCGTCAGCGGCAAGGTGACCACCGGCATCACCAAGCAGGGCGACGGCGAGTATGTCGACGTCGGCGCGGGCTTCGGCCTGGCGATCGGCGACGGCGGCATCATCCGCACCACCGTGCAATATCAGAACCGTCGCGGCAGCAACCGCGCCGATCCCGATACGCGCCAGCAATATTTCGGGACCAACGCCGCCGGCGCGCCGACCGCGATCTCGTCCTTCTATGGCTCGGGCGTCGGGCTGACCCCGTCGAACGGCACGCTCGACCCGCGCGAGGCGACGGTCGACCGCGACACCTCCTATGAGGGGACGGCGCCGTTCACGATGAAGGCGATCTTCGTCAACAGCGAGCTGCCGGTCGGCGACGCCGTCACCCTCTACGGCTTCGGCGGCTATAGCGACCTCGACGGCAAGACCGCCAATTTCTTCCGCCGCGCCGGGCAGGACCAGACGGTGCGCTCGCTCCATCCCGACGGCTATGCGCCCTATGGCGAGTTCGGGCTGCGCAACCTGTCCGCCTTCGGCGGCGCGCGCGGCGATGACCTCGCCGGCTTCGGCTGGGACCTGTCGACCGGCTTCGGCAAGAGCCTGATCAACTCGGACATCAGCAATTCGAACAATCCGTCGCTGGGCAATGCCAGCCCGACCGAGATGCGCATCAGCCGCATCCGCTTCTCGCAATGGACCACCAACCTCGACCTGACGCGCGAGTTCGACGTCGGCGACAGCACCCCGCTCAAGTTCGCGTTCGGCGGCGAATATCGCAAGGAGGTGTGGCGCCTGCTCGCCGGCGATCCGGCCAGCTATGTCAACGGCGGCGTCGGGATCATCGGCGGGCCCGCCAACGGCGCGGTCGCCCCGGTCGGCGCGCAGCCCAATCCGGGCGTGTCGCCCGCCGACGCGACGACCGGAAAGCGCAACAGCAAGGCGGTCTATGGCGAGTTGGAGAAGGAGTTCTTCGATCGCCTGACGCTCAACGGCGCGGTCCGCTACGAGGACTTCTCGGACTTCGGCGATACCGTCAACTACAAGCTGTCGAGCCGGCTCAAGCTGGTCGAGGCGCTGGCGCTGCGCGGATCGTTCAGCACCGGCTTCCGCGCGCCGCATCTCGCCCAGAGCTTCTTCAACTCGTCGCTGACAAACTTCATCAACGGCGCGCCGGTGCTGATCCGCAACTTCCCGGTCGACAGCGCCGCGGGCCGGCTGATCGGCGCGACGCCGCTCAAGCCCGAGAAGTCGAGGAACATCTCGATCGGCGCGGTCGCCAAGCTGTCGAGCTGGACGATCACGCTCGACGGCTACCGGATCAAGCTGAAGGACCGCATCGTCCAGTCGTCGACCTTCCAGGACGCCCGGCTGACCAACCTGCTCGCGGCCAACGGCTTCCCCGGCATCGGCGGCGCGCAATATCTGACCAACGCGGTCGACTCGACCACCCACGGCGTCGACCTGACCGTCAGCGGCTCGATCGACCTCGACGATTTCGGCAAGCTCGCGGTGCTGCTCGCTGGCAACTACAACAAGACCAAGCTCGATCGTGTCGCGGGCACGCCGGCGCCGCTCGCCGCGCTTGGCATCACCACGCCGCTGTTCGACCTCACCCAGCAGGTGCGGATCACCGACAGCCAGCCGCGCTCGAAGGTGCTGCTCAACCTCAACTGGTCGTCGGGCGACTTCACCGTCGGCCTGACCAACACCTATTACGGCAAGGTCTCGGCGGTCGCGTTCACCACCCTGACGCCGGCGCAGATCGCGGTGCTGACCCAGAATTACGACGTGACCCTGGTGCCGGTCTCCGCGACCAGCCCCAATTCGCAGGTCATCCAGCACTTCAAGGGCAAGCTGATCACCGACCTCCAGCTCTCCTACGACATGACGAAGGAGGTGCGGCTGACGGTCGGCGTCAACAACCTGTTCGACATCTATCCGTCGCAGAACATCCGCTCGACCGTCGCCAGCGTCGCGGCGGGGACCAACGGGTCGGACAATGGTGGCACCTTCCCCTACAATGCCATCTCGCCCTTCGGGTTCAACGGCATGTCCTTCTTCGCCTCGGCGAGCGTCCGCTTCTGAGAGCCGGTTTGGAAATGATCCTGCGGATCATTTCAGGCGGCACCGGCCCGCTGGCGATGATCGGTCTGGCGTTCCTCGTCGGCGGCGCGGCGTCCGCGTCCGCCGGCGAGGTCGCCGCGATCAAGGCGCGGGTGGAGGCGGGACAGGCCTCCTGCGCCGCCGTCATCGCCGACCGTCTCGACCGGATCGGCGCGCGCGACCAGCTCCTGCACAGCGTCATCGCGACCGATCCGACCGCGATCGCCCAGGCGCGGCGGATCGATCGCCTGCCCGCCGCGCGCAAGCGCCGCCTGCCGCTGCTGTGCGCGCCGCTGCTGGTGAAGGACAATATCGACGTTGCGGGGCTGCCGACCACGGCGGGCTCGGTCGCGCTCGCCGGCAATGTCGCGCGGCGCGACGCGGCGGCGGTCGCGGCGCTTCGCCGGGCCGGGGCGGTGGTCGTCGCCAAGACCAACATGTCCGAATTCGCCTTCAACTATCGCGGCCGCTCGTCGATTCGCGGCCAGACGACCAGCCCCTTCTCGGTCAGGGAAAGCGCGGGCGGATCGTCGTCGGGCAACGGCGCGGCGCTGGTGGCCGGGCTCGGCGTGCTCGCGCTCGGCACCGACACCTCGGGATCGCTGCGGGTGCCGGCCGCGCTGGCGGGCGTGGTCGGGCTGCGGCCGACCTTCGGCACCGTGCCGCGCGACGGCGTGCTGCCGCTCAGCCCCAGCCAGGACGCGGTCGGGCCGATGTGCCGCGCGATCGACGACTGCCTCGCCGCGCTGCGCGTCCTGACCCGCCATCGCGATGGCCCGCCCGCCGAGCCGCTGAAAGGGCTGCGGGTCGGCCTTCTCGACCATCTCTTCCCCGCTGGGCGGATGCGCGTGGCCGTCGACCGCGCCGTAGCGCGCCTGTCGGCCGCCGGCGCCATCGTCTCGCCCGCCGCGCTCGCCGATGAGCAGGTGCTGACAGGCGCGGTGCCGCCGCCGGGGCACAAGGCAAGCTTCGCCAGCCGGTCGGCCTTCGATTTCCCCGATGTGATGGATCGCTACCTGCCGTCCCGGACGGGCGTGCCGGCCGACGCCCGGGCGCTGCTCGCGGCGCTACGGGACGGGCGGACCGATCCGAAGGTGGCGGCGGACGTGGCCCGGTTCATCGCCAATCGCGACGGCGCGGCGGGCGACGAGCGCCATGCCGTCAACGGCGCCTTCCGCGATGCTTTCGTCGAGGAGCGCATCGCCCGGGCCTTCTCCTGCGCCCCCGGCGGCGATTGCCTCGACCTGCTGCTCTATCCGTCGGTGCGGGACGTCGCGGCCGATGCGGAGCGCGGGCCCGACACCGGCGGCACCCACCGGCTGGCGGCCTATTCGGGCCGGCCCGCCATCGCCTTCCCGATCGGCGCCGTCCGCACCGCCGACGGCGTGCGGCCCGTCTCGGTCGAGCTGATGGGGCGGCCGGGCAGCGACGCGATGCTGCTGGCGATCGTCGAGGCGTGGCAGGCCCGGCTCGACCTGCCCCGCGCGCATGACTGTGCAGACGGTGAAGCGGCGGTCTGTCTCGCGGACCCGGACTGACCGGTTCAGGGCTGCGGGCCGGCGCGGGCCGCGTCGTTCAGCGCCGCCGTGAACTCGCGGACGAGGCGGGCGCGCTGCGCGTCGGGCCGGAACAGGATATAGGATTTGAAATAGACCGCGGGCTCATAGGGCTTGATCACCAGCCCGCGCTTCTCGAACCCGTCCGCCGCCGCCGGATTGACCAGGCCGATGCCGACGCCCTCCAGCGCCAGCGCGCAGACGGTCAGCGAGGCGGGGGTCTCGACGACGATATGGGGGTGGATGCCCTCCGCCTCGAAGGACTCGGTCATCCGCGCCCGCGCGCGGTCCTCGGGCGACAGCGCGATGAACGCCATCTTGTCGAGGTCGGCGGGGCGGATGACGTCCTTGCCGGCGAGCGGATGATCGGCCGGCATCACGCACACCGCCCGGACGCTGTAGAACAGGCTGTGGTCGACCCCCGACAGGTCGACCTCGTCGGCGGCGAGCCCGATGTCGAACTGCTGGGTCGCGACATGGTCGCGCACCGCCGAGGAGGAGAGGATCTGCAGCGTGATCGAGACGTGCGGATTGACCTCGCGGAAGCGGCGGACGGCGCGCGGCACCAGCGTCGATCCCAGCGCCGCGAGGCTGGCGATCTTGAGGCTGCCCGATCCGAAGTCGCGGATGCGCGCCGCCGACGCGCGCAGGCTGTCGAGCCCCTGGAAGGCGTTGCCGACGTCGCGGAAGAAGAGCTGGCCCTCGGGGGTGGGGACGAGCCGCCCCTTGACCCGGTCGAACAGCGAGAAGCCGACGCGATGCTCGAGCTCCGACACCGCGCGGCTGACCGCCGGCTGGGTGATGTTGAGCAGGTCGGCGGCGCGCGACGCCGATCCGCCGATCATCAGCGCGCGGTAGATTTCGAGCTGCCTGAAATTCATCCGCACGGTCCCGATGTCCTATAAAAACAGCTTATAGGAAGCCGGATCGTGGTCAATCGAACGTCTGTGCCGGGCTCCGGCATCGGTCAGGCGGCGATGTAGCGATCGGGCCGGTAGGGTTGCAGCAGCGGCGCCACCTCGCCCGACATGATCTCCCGCGCGGCGTAGCGGCCGAGGATCGGCGCCAGGGTGATGCCGCTGTGGGTGACGATCGCATAGACCCCCTTCGCGCCCGGCACCGGCCCGCAGATCGGGCGGTTGTCGAGCGGATAGGGGCGGAAGCCGAGCAGGATCTTGGCTGGCTTGCCCTTGGCGATCGCCGGGATGTACTTGGCGGTGCGGTCGATCAGCATCTGCCCGTGATGCTGGCGCAGATATTCGTCCGGATATTGCATCTGGTGGTCGAGGATCTCGGCATGCTGGGGCAGGTTCGGCGGGCCGCCGGTGAAGCTGGTCAGGAAGCGCCCGTCGGCATATTGCTTGAACTCGATGATGCTCGACGCCTCATAGACCATCCGGGTGACGACCGGCTGCGGCGTGGTGTGGACGACCAGGCCGGGCTTGTGCGCGAGCTTCAGCGGCTTGTCGATCATCGCCATCAGCTGCGGCGTGTCGGTGCCGCCGGCCGTGACGAGCCGGTCGAGCGCGAAGCGCCCCTTGCTGGTCTGTACGCCGGTCAGGCTGCCGCCCGTCATCTCGATCGCGGTGACCTCGCACGGATAGACGACGCGCGCGCCGAACCGCTTGGCGGCGGCCAGGTAGCGCTGGGTCGCGACCACCGGATCGACATGGCCGTCGCGCACTGTCTGGAAGGCGAAGCTGACGTCGTCGCCGGCGAACACGCCGGGGCTGATCTTGCTGATCTCCGCGCTGGTTAGGATGCGCGGCGGATCGTCGGTCGCGGCGAGCAGCTTCGCCTTGACGGTCAGCTCGTCGCGCTTCTTCTCGCCATAGGCCCAGCTGATCGATCCGCCCCAGATCGCGTTCATCCGCCACTGGCTGTCGTCCTCGAGCCAGGCCTTCATGCTTTCGAGGCGGAGCCGCATGTAATGCGCGTCGTTGACGACGGGGTTGATCCAGGCGACCGACTTGCTCGTCGCGCCCGCCGCCGGTGCCTCCTTCTCGAACAGGATCACCTCGGCGCCCGCCCTGGCGAGCTGGAGCGCGGTCGAGGCGCCGATGATCCCGCCGCCGACGACGCCGACCTTGAGGCGGCGGCCCGCGGCGAGGACGCCCATCGGGGCCAGTGCGGTCGCTGCCGCCATCCCGCCCAGTACCGTGCGGCGATGCAATCTCATCCTATGATCCTCCCCGGCTGACGACGGATTCCTACACCGTGAACCTGTCAGAGTCAGAGCATGATCAATCCTGATTCGATAAAGGGATGTTATACCCCGGCGGTCGGATCGATCATCCCGAGCCAGCCGACCAGCAGCAGGATGGCGAGGCCGATCGTCAGTTCGACGCGAATCGCCCGGCGCAGCGCGGGCCGGGCGTCGCCGGGGCGCTGCTCGAACAGCGGGGTGAGCCGGAACCGGTTGTTGGCGGCGAGCAGCAGCATCGCCCCGAACGCCGCCAGCTTGAGCGCCATCAGCCGGCCATAGGCGGTTTCGAGCAGCAGCGGGAAGCGCTCGACCCCGACGATCATCGCCCCGTTGACCAGGCCGGTCACGACCAGCAGGCCGACCGCCGCGCCGCCGATCGGCGCGAAGGCGCGCAGCATCGGGCGGACGGCGTCCGCCTCGGGCCGGCGGAGCGCGAGCAGCAGGCAGGCCATGCCGCCGATCCAGGTCGCGGCGGCGGCGACATGGATCATGTCGGCGAGCATGTGGACCCGTCCCGCCATGCCCTCGCCGCCGGCGGCATGCCCGGCCCAGGCGACGGTGATCGCCGCCAGCACCCCGACGATCGCCAATGGCCGGAGCGCCGCGCGCATCGCCAGCGGCACGGCGACGGCGAGCAGGACGAGCCGCGCCAGCATCGCCTTGCCGGCCGCCGTCGCCGACAGCACGAGCGATGCGATCTCCCGGTCGACCGGGAACAGCGGCCCGCCGGTCATCCCCGCGACCATCGCCAGGAAGCCGAGCACCGCCAGCAGCATGGCGAGGACGAGCAGCAGCGCGAAGGGGATGCGGAGCCGCGACAGCTCGGCTCGCCCCCGCGTCGTGCCGCAGGCGAGCCACAGGAACAGCGGCACGCCCGCGATCAACGACAAGGCGGCATAGTTGCCGAACCGCAGGATGATCGCGGGCGCGTCCATCGTCACTTCACCGAGAAGGCGTAGCCGCCCTCGCTGCGGTGGGTATCCCCGGTCACGACGTGCCAGGTCAGGCCGTAGCTGCCTGCCGGCAGGGTGCGGGGCAGGTTGACGACCAGCGTCTTGCCGTCGCTGCCGAGCGCGGTCTTGATGCCCTTCACCGGCATCGGGGCATGTTTGGCCATGCCCGGCATCGCGGTCATGACGATCTCGACGCCCGAGAGCTTCTCGACCGGCGATTCCGAGAAGGTCAGCGTGACGGTCCGCACGTTCGACGCGCTGGCGTCCGCCGCGGGCGTGGCGACGACGAGCTTGGCGTGGGCGAGCGCCGCGCCGCCGGACAGCAGGGCGACGGCGGCCAGGGCCGGGGCGACGATCGAGGTAAGGTGGCGCATCATGGTTCCTTTGTGATTCCGTGGTGGGAACAAGGCGATTACGCGGCCCGCGACCTTTCCCCTCGCCGGCATGAGTGATTTTCGTCCGGCGCGCGTATAGTCGATGGCCGGAGGTGGCGAGATGAGCGGGATCGACGGGATCGACGATATTCTGGAGCGGCTGCGCGACGACGGCGGCGATGCGCGGCTGGCGGCGATGGACGGCGCGGTGCTCGCCGGGCTCGCCGCGCACCGGGCGAGGCGGGCGGCGCGGCGCGGCCTGGCGCTGTCCGGCGTCGCGGCGCTCGGCATCGGGCTGGCGAGCAGCCTCGCCCTGCCGCCGCGCGCTTCGGCCGAGCCGGTTCCGCTGCTGATGGCCGCGCCGTCGAGCGCGCCGTCGAACCTGCTGCTGGGCGTGCGCTGAAATGGCGCGCTATCCGGTGCTGATCATCCTGTCGGCCTTCCTCGCGGCGCTTGCCGGGGTGTTCCTCGGCCGGATGCTGTTCACCCCCGAGCCGCCGATCGAGACCCGGTTCCACGCCGTCCTCCACAGCGAGCTGAAGCTGGACGCCGCGCAGGCCGCGCGGATCGAGGCGCTCGAGCGCGAATTCGCCGCGCAGCGGAGCCGCTACGAGCAGGAGATGCTGACCGACAATCGCGGGCTGGCCACGGCGATCCTCGCCGAGAAGGGCTATGGCCCGGCGGTGGCGACGGCGGTCGACCGGTCGCACCACGCCATGGGCGCGTTGCAGAAGGCGACCTTGCAGCATCTGTTCGCGATGCGCGCGGTCCTCAAACCGGATCAGGCGCGCCGCTTCGACGACGCGATGGTTCAGGCGCTGACAGCGCCGCAACGGTGAACCCGGGCGAGGGGGAGGAGCCGGACGACGGCGCGCTCGCCGCCCGCGCGCTGGCGGGGCATGAGGACGCCTATCGGCTGCTGATGGCGCGGCACCGGGTTCCTGTCCACCGCTTCGTCCGCGCCCAGGTCGCCGATGCCGACGCGGCGCTCGACATCGTCCAGGAAAGCTTCATCGCCGCCTTCGCCCATCTCGGCCGCTACGATCGCGACCGGCCGTTCCGCCACTGGCTGATGCGGATCGCGCTCAACAAGTGCCGCGACCATCGCCGCCGTCAGATCGTGCGAGGCTTCTTCGCGCGCGCCCGGCCGCTCGACGAGGGGCTGCACGTCGCCGGGGCCGAGCCGGGCGCCGATGCCGAGATCGGCGGGCGGCAGGAATTGCGGCGGGCGCGGCAGGCGATCGACGCCCTGCCGGAGAAGCTCCGCTCGGTGCTGTTGCTGCGCACCGTCGAGGGGATGAGCCAGGCCGAGGTGGCGGCCCTGCTCGGCGTCAGCGGGAAGAGCGTCGAGACGCGGCTCTACCGCGCCCGCCTCAAATTGTCCGAGATGCTGGGGCCTACGCCGACTCCATAATGGTTCTGCATGGACCAACAAGGAATCGACAATTGAAAGCATGGGTGTCGGCCGCGACTATGCGGGGGCCTGCCATGGGGGCGGCTCTATCAGGATGACGTCGCATGAAGATCGGTGGGAAATGGTCGCTCGGGGGTTTCGCGCTGGCTACGGTTCTGGCGGCGGGCGCTGCCATGGCGCATCCGGGGCATGCCGTCGAACCAGCCTTTTCGAAGAGCGGGCCGGTGCTGTCCTATTTCTCCACCCCGAACCGCGAGCATCTCGAGATCAAGGGCGATGCGGCGACGACGCTCGCCAGGGTCACGGTCGACCTGAAGGCGCCGTCCGACGTGCTCGTCCAGTTCACCAGCGGGCTCGCGACCGTCACGCCCGACGGCTGCCCCTGCTCGGCGCGGGTGTCGCTCAAGATCGACGACCATGATCCGGTCGTGATCAAGCGGGTCAATCTCGGCACCATGGTCACCAGGATCGGCGACGCCTACCAGCCCGATCGCCAGTCCGCCGACGGCTCCTATGCGCTGAGCCTGCCGGCCGGCCGGCACGAGATCGCGCTGGTCGCGCAGCGGATCGAAGGGAGCAGCGCGCTGCTCTACGGCTTCTATCCCAATCTGCAGGCGCTGGCCTTTCCGAGCGGGAAGTAGGACGCTCCGGGGAGCATCATCGGCCGGCGACGTCCCATGAACGGACGTCGCGGCTTCGCCCGCGTCGGCGGGCCCAGACCACATCACCACCATATCTCTCCAGACGGAGCCATGACGATGAGCGTTACGCCGAGCCGCCGGGACCTTCTCAAATCCGCCGCGATGGCGGGCCCGGCGCTGTTGTCCGCGCAGGCCGTGGCCGCGCCCGCGGCCGGCCGGCTCGCGAAGCCGGCGGCGAAGGCGGTGCTGGCGCCGAACTCGATCCCAGTCTCGGCGCTGCCGGGCCATTTCGACGTCGACCCGACGATCCGCAATCTCGAGGCGGGCTATTGGAGCGTCATGCCGCGCGTCGTCGCGCAGGCCTATGCGCGCCACACCGAGGAGGTCAACCGGTCGAACTCGATCTTCGCGCGCAACGTGCTGCCGGGCGAGGCCTGCCTCGCCAATGGCAGCCGCGAGGCGCAGGTGGCGATCGCCCGCCAGGTCGGCTGCGCGCCCGAGGAGATCGCGGTCGCGCGCAGCGGATCGGACGCGCTGCAACTGCTGATCGCCAATTATCGCGGCCTCAAGCCCGGCGACGCGGTGATCTATTGCGACCTCGACTATGACGCGACGATCGGCGCGATGGAGTGGCTGGGCACGCATCGCGGCGCGCGCGTCGTCAAGTTCGCGATGCCCGAGCCGGCGACCACCGCCAACATCCTCGCCGCCTATGACGAGGTGCTGAAGCGCACCCCCGACGCCAAGCTGCTGCTCGTCACCCAGGTGTCCAACCGCACCGGGCTGGTGACGCCGGTGCGCGAGATCGTGGCGATGGCGCGGGCGCGGGGCGTCGACACGATCGTCGACGCCGCGCACGGCATCGCGCTGCTCGACTTCCAGCTCGCCGATCTCGACGCCGACTTCGTCGCCTGGTCGGTCCACAAATGGACTTCCGCGCCGCTCGGCACCGGGGCGATGTACATCCGCAAGAGCCGGCTCGCCGACATCGACATCGCCTATGAGAACCATAATCTTCCGGCCGACAGCATCAACGCGCGGATTCCGCCGGGGACGGTCAACTTCGCGGCGATGCTGACCATCCCGCTCGCGGTCGACTTTCACTTTGCGATCGGCGCGGCGGCGAAGGAGCGGCACATGCGGGCGCTGCGCAACCGCTGGGTCGACGCGGTGCGCGACCTGCCCAACGTCACCATGGCGGTGCCCGACGATCCTGCGCGCTACTGCACGATCACCAGCTTCCGGCTGAAGGGCATGGACAGCGACGAGAAGGCCAAGGCCGTCCAGCAGCGCCTGTTCGAGAAATATCGCATCCTGACGGTGTGGCGCACCGGCGTCGCCAGGGGCCCTGTCATCCGGGTGACGCCGGGCCTCTACAGCACCCAGGCCGACGTCGACGCGCTGGCCGCCGCGCTCCGCGCCGAACATGCGATGTTCGTCTGAGCGGCGGCGCCTGTCGGGGGCGGTGATGGATTTTCGGCTTTCCCATGCTATAGGGCGCGCCATGGCCCGCCGTTTCTGGCTCCTTTTCCTGTGCCTGATCGCCACGTCGCTGGTCGCGACGACGACGACCCATGCCCGCGAATGGATCAGCGAGACGACGATCGAATGTTCGGGCGCCGTGCACAGCGACGGCGACGCCGACCAGTCGCAGGGCGACAGCGACAAGGCGATGCCGCACCATCATGGCAGTTGCCATGGCCCGGCCGCCCCGGTGCCGGTGAGCATGGCGCTCGACCATGGCGTCGCCACCGCATCCGACTATGTCGGGCGCAGGGCCGCGGCGCTGCCGTCCCGCGCGCTCGACCCCGCGTTGCGGCCGCCCCAGGCCTGACCACCGTCCGCCGGCCGGCGCTCGCCGGCCCGACGTCATTGGTCAGGATCATCCATCATGAACAGATTGCTCGCGGCCGTGCTGGCCGCGGCGTCGTGCGCCGCGATGGCGCAGGCGCAAACCGGGCAGCCGGCGTCGTCGACGCAGGCGGCGCCCGTCTACACGCTCGACCGGGCGGTGCTCGACGCCGGCGGTTCCGCCCCGGCGGCGGAGGCCGCGCAGGCCGGGATCGACGCCGCCCGGGCGGGGCGCACCGTCGCGGGGCTGCGGCCCAACCCGGTCGCGGAAGGGCAGGTCGAGAACATCGCCGGCAGCGGGCCCTATAAGGGGCTGCGGAGCGCCGAGACGACGATCGGCGTCGCCCTGCCGATCGAGCTCGGCGGCAAGCGCGGCGCGCGCGTCGCCGTCGCCGATGCCCAACTGTCGAAGGCCGGGCTGGAAGCGGCGATCGCCGCCGCCGACATCCGGCTCCAGGTTTCCCAGCTCTATGTCGACGCCGTCGCCGCCGACCGCCGGCTGGCGATCGCCGTCGACCAGGCCCGGATCGCGCGGGAGACGCTGCGCGCGGCCGGCGTCCGGGTGCAGGCCGGCCGGGCGTCGCCGATCGAGCAGCAGCGCGCCGACGTCGCCCGGATCACCGCCGAGGCCGGCGTCGAGCGGCAGGCGCGGCTGGCCGAGGCCGCCCGCGCCAATCTGGCGCGGCGGATCGGGCGTCCGATCGACGGGGCGCTCGACGCGCGCCTGCTCGATCCGCCGCCATCCGCCCGCTTCGGGCCCGAGCCGCCCGCCAGCGCCCAGGGAACCCTCGCCCTCGCGGCGGCGGAAGCGGACCTCGCGGTCGCCGATGCCGGCGTGCGGCTGGCGCGGGCGAACCGCGTGCCCGACCTGACCGTCGGTCCGGGGCTGCGCCGGCTGGCGGCGACCGACGACACGGCGGCGGTGTTCAGCATCTCGATCCCGATCCCGCTGCTCAACAACGGCCGCGCCGCCGTGGCGCAGGCGCGGGCCGAACGCACCCGCGCCGATGCCCGGTGGCGGATGACGGCGCAGGACGTCGAACAGGCGATCACCGACGCCCGGGTCGAGGCCGCCAATGCCGCGACCATGGCGCGGGCGGCGTCGGGCCCGGCGCTCGCCGCCGCGCAGGAAGCCGCCCGGATCGCCCGGATCGGCTATCGCGAAGGCAAATTCGGGCAGCTCGACCTGCTCGACGCCGAACGGACCCTGGCCGAGATGCGCGTCGCCGCGATCGACGCCCTCGCCAGCTACCAGAACGCCCGCGCGCGGCTCGAACGGCTGACCGCCGCCGCGCCCATGGGAGGACATCATCCATGAAGATCATCATGACGCGCGGCGCGCTGCCGCTGACCCTTGCCCTGTTGCTGTCGGCCTGCGGCGGCGGCGCCCCGGAAAGCGGCAATGAGGTCGCCCCCGGCCATGGTGCCGAAGCCGCCGGGGCCGAGCATGCCGACGAAGGCGCGATAGCCCTGACCGCCGACCAGATCGCGGCGGCGGGCATCCAGACCGGCCGCCCGATCGTCGGCGGCGCGGGCACGATCGAGCTGCCCGCCACGATCGAGGGCGATCCGCAGCGCACCCAGATCGTCTCGGCCGCGATCGCTGGCCGCGTCGTCGCGCTCCACCGCAACCTCGGCCAGTCGATCGGGCGCGGCCAGACGCTCGCGGTGATCGAGAGCCGCGAAGCCGCCCAGCTCAAGGGCGAGGTCGAGGCGGCGCGGGCGCGGCTGGCGCTCGCCGATTCGAACCTCGCGCGCGAGCGGCGGCTGTTCGCCGAGAAGGTGTCGCCCGAGCAGGACCTGATCGCCGCCCGGACGGCGGCGACCGAGGCGCGCATCGCCTATCGCCAGGCGCAGAGCCAGGTCGCTGCGGCGGGCGGCGGCGGCGGCGGGCTCAACCGGCTCGGCATCGTCGCGCCGCTGTCGGGGCAGGTGATCGCCCGGCCGGTGGTGCTCGGCCAGACGGTCGCGGCCGACGCGGAGCTCTACCGGATCGCCGATCTCGGCAAGGTCTCGCTCGCCATCAGCCTCAAGCCCGAGGACGCCGGGCGCATCCGCCCCGGCAGCCTGGTGACGGTGACCGCGCCGGGCCGGCAGGCCGAGGCGCGGATATCCTTCGTCTCCCCCGCGCTCGATCCGCAGACCCGGCAGGTGCCGGCGATCGCCACGCTCGACAATCGCGATGCGATATGGCGGGTGGGCGAGCCGGTGACGGCGTCGATCCAGCTCTCCGACGGCAGGGGCGGCACCGCGATCCGGGTGCCCGCGACGGCGGTCCAGACCGTCGAGGGCAAGACCGTCCTGTTCGTGCGGACGCCCAAGGGCTTCCAGGCGACCCCGGTGCGGATCGGCGACGCCAGCGGCGATACCGTCGTGTTGCTCTCGGGCCTGACCGGCCGCGAGGTGATCGCCACCACCAACAGCTTCACGCTCAAGGCCGAACTCGGCAAGGGCGAAGCCAGCCACGACGAGCATTGACGCCATGATCGCTCCCATCGTCACCTGGGCGGTCGAGAAGCGCTGGCTCGTCCTGCTGCTCACCGCCCTCGCCGCCGTCATCGGCGCCGTCTCGCTCCATCGGCTGCCGATCGACGCGGTGCCCGACATCACCAACAACCAGGTCCAGATCAACGTCCGGGTGCCCGCGCTGTCGCCCGAGCTGGTCGAGAAGCAGATATCCTTCCCGATCGAGACCGCGCTCGCCGGCATCCCCGGCCTCGACCACACCCGCTCGCTCAGCCGCAACGGCTTCGCCCAGGTCACGGCGGTCTTCTCCGACGCGACCGACATCTATTTCGCCCGCCAGCAGGTCGGCGAGCGGCTGCAGGGCGTGGCCGAGACGCTGCCGGAGGGCGCCAATCCCGAAATGGGGCCGATCGCGACCGGGCTGGGCGAGGTCTATATGTGGACCGTCCGGCTCCAGCACCGCGAGGAGGACACCCATCGTCCGGGCGAACCGGGCCAGCAGCCTGACGGCAGCTACATCACCCCCGAGGGCGAGCGGCTGACCAGCGAGGCGGACAAGGCGACCTATCTGCGCACCGCGCAGGACTGGATCGTCGCGCCGCTGCTCAAGAACACGCCCGGCCTCGCCGGCATCGACGCGATCGGCGGCTACACCAAGCAATATCTGGTCGTCCCCGACGTCCAGAAGCTGGCGGCGCTCGGCCTGACGCTCACCGATCTCGGCACCGCGCTCGAACGCAACAACACGAGCGTCGGCGGCGGCTTCATCAACCGCAACGGCGAGGGGCTGGCGGTCCGCTCCGACGCGCTGATCCGCAACGCGGCCGAGCTGGCGCGCGTCGTGGTGGCGACGCGCGAGGGCGTGCCGATCACGCTCGACCAGGTCGCCAGCGTCCGCACCGGCCAGGCGATCCGCATGGGATCGGCGTCCGAGAACGGGACCGAGGTGGTGGTCGGCACCGCGGTCATGCGGATCGGCGAGAACAGCCGGACCGTCGCGACCGCGGTCGCCGATCGGCTGAAGGCGATCAACGCCTCGCTGCCGCCCGACGTCGTCGTCCAGCCGGTGCTCGACCGCACCGCCTTGGTCAATGCGACGATCGCGACGGTCGCGAAGAATCTCGGCGAGGGCGCGCTGCTGGTCGTCGTCGTGCTGTTCCTGCTGCTCGGCAATGTCCGCGCGGCGCTGATCGCGGCGGCGGTCATCCCGATCACGATGATGCTGACCGGCTTCGGGATGCTGCGCGCCGGCGTCTCGGCCAATCTGATGAGCCTCGGCGCGCTCGACTTCGGCCTGATCGTCGACGGCGCGGTGATCATCGTCGAGAACGCGCTGCGCCGGATGGCCGAGCGCCAGCACCGCGAGGACCGGCTGCTGACCGTGCCGGAGCGGCTGGCGACGGTCGCCGCCGCGGCGCGCGAGATGATCCGGCCGTCGGTCTACGGCCAGGCGATCATCATCCTCGTCTATGTCCCGCTGCTCACCCTGAGCGGGGTCGAGGGCAAGACCTTCGTGCCGATGGCGCTCACCGTCATCATCGCGCTGGCGGCGGCCTTCGTCTTGTCGCTGACCTTCGTGCCCGCCGCGATCGCGGTCTGGCTGTCGAAGCGGGTCGAGGAGAAGGACGGCCGGGTCGTCGCCTGGCTCAAGCGGCGCTACGAGCCCGGGCTCGACCGGGCGATGCGCAGGCCGTCGCTGACGATCGGCGCGGGCCTCGCCAGCCTCGCCGTCGCCGCGCTGGCCTTCCTCGCGCTGGGGCGGGTGTTCCTGCCGCAGCTCGACGAGGGCGACCTGATGATCCAGGCGCTGCGCATCCCCGCGACCTCGGTCGAGCAGAGCCAGGCGATGCAGGTGCCGATCGAACGGATGATGTCGCGACAGCCCGAGGTGAAGTTCGTCTTCTCCAAGACCGGCACGGCCGAGCTGGCCTCCGATCCGATGCCGCCCAACGCCACCGACATGTTCGTGATCCTCAAGCCGCGCGACCAGTGGCCCGATCCCCGGCTGGCCAAGGCCGAACTGGTCGAGCGGCTGGAGGGCGAGCTCGCCCATTTCCCCGGCAACGCCTATGAGATCACCCAGCCGATCCAGATGCGCTTCAACGAGCTGATCGCGGGGGTGCGCGGCGACGTCGCGGTCAAGGTCTTCGGCGACGACTTCGCGGCGATGAACCGGACGGCGGAGCAGATCGCCGCCATCCTGCGCCGCACCGCGGGCGCCGCCGACGTCAAGGTCGAGCAGACCAGCGGCCTGCCGATGCTCGACATCCGGGTAAACCGCGACGCGATGGCGCGGCTCGGGGTGACCGCGCAAGACGTCCAGGACGTCGTCACCGCCACGATCGGCGGCCGGACCTCGGGGATGATCTTCGAGGGCGACCGGCGCTTTCCGGTCGTCGTCCGGCTGTCGGACGCCCAGCGCGCCGATCTCGGCCTGCTCCGCCAGGTGCAGGTGCCCGTCGCCGGCGGCCGCTATGTGCCGCTGTCGAGCGTGGCGGAGCTGCGCATCGTCGACGGGCCCAACCAGATCGGCCGCGAGAACGGCAAGCGCCGCGTCGTCGTCCAGGCCAATGTCCGCGGCCGCGACGTCGGCGGGGTCGTCGCCGACGCCCAGGCGGCGATCGCCAAGCAGGTCCGGCTGCCCGCCGGCACCTATCTCGAATGGGGCGGGCAGTTCGAGAATCTCGAATCGGCCACCGCGCGGCTGCGGCTGGTGATCCCGGCCTGCTTCGTCCTGATCCTGCTGCTGCTCTACGGCGCGCTGGGATCGGTGCGCGACGCCGCGATCGTCTTCACCGGCGTGCCCTTCGCGCTGGTCGGCGGCGTATTGCTGCTGCTGGTGCGCGGCATGGACTTCTCGGTCTCGGCCGCGGTCGGCTTCATCGCCTTGTCGGGGATCGCGGTGCTCAACGGCCTGGTGATGGTCAGCTCGGTCCAGGAGCTGGTCCGGTCGGGCGTGGACCGGGCGGAGGCGGCGCGGCTCGGCGCGATCCAGCGGCTGCGCCCGGTGGTGATGACCGCGCTGGTCGCCAGCCTCGGCTTCGTGCCGATGGCCTTCGCGAGCGGGGCGGGAGCCGAGGTGCAGAAGCCGCTCGCCACGGTCGTCATCGGCGGCCTGATCTCGGCGACCTTGCTGACGCTGTTCGTGCTGCCGACGCTCTATGCGCGCTTCGGCGGGAAGCGGGAGGCCAAGGGCGATTGAACGGGAAGGGGGAGGGCCGAGGCCCTCCCCCGAACCATGGGATCAGGCGGTCTTCCTGGTCGACGCGGTGTAGATCTCGTCGATCGCCGAGCCGAGCGAGGCGTTGAACTCCTCGTCGCTCATCTGGGCGCGCAGGTCTTCGAGCAGCGCGCGGCTGAAGCTGGCGATCACGCCGCGGTTCCTGGCCAGCTCGACGCAGGCCTCGGGGCGCTTGTAGCCGCCCGACAGCGCGACGACGCGCAGCACGCGCGGATGGTCGACCAGCGAATCGAACAGGCCGGCCTGCTTCGGCAGCGACAGCTTGAGCATCACCTTGTCGTCGCCGGTCAGCGCGTCGAGCGCCTTGGTCAGTTCCTCGAGCAGGATCTGGTCGGCCTCGGCGCGTTCCGGGCTCTTGATGTTCACCTCCGGCTCGATGATCGGCATCAGCCCGGCGGCGAGCACCTGCTTGCCGACCGCGAACTGCTGCTGGACGATCGCGGCGATGCCCTCGCGGTTGGCGAGGTTGATCACCGAACGCTCCTTGGTGCCGAACACGCCCAGCCCCTTGGCGCGGGCGAGCAGCGCGTCGAGCTCGGGCATCGGCTTCATCAGCTGGACGCCGTTCTTCTCGTCCTCCAGGCCCTTGTCGATCTTGATGAAGGGCACCACGCCGCGCTCGTTGAGCGCCTGCGGCACCGGCTTGCCGCCGGCCTGGCCGTCCATCGTCCGCTCGAACAGGATCGCGCCGATCACCTTGTCGCCGGTGAAGACGGGCGAGGTGATGATGCGGGTCCGCATCTGGTGGATCAGGCCGAACATCTCCTCCTCGGAGCCCCAGGCGCCTTCCTCGACGCCATAGCCCTTGAGGGCCTTGGGGGTCGATCCGCCGCTCTGGTCGAGCGCCGCGATGAAGCCGTTGCCTTCGGCGATTTTCCTGGCCGCGTTCTGGTCGATCATTTGGTCTGGTCTCCTATGGACGTGGGGTGGCCGATCCCGGCACGGGCGCCCAGGGCGGACCCTTGAGCTCGAGGGAATTGCCCTCGGGATCGGAGAGATAGATGGACGGGCCGTCGCCCTCGGCGCCGTAGCGCGAGACGATCTCGCCCTGGATGCCATGGCCGGCGAGGTGCGCGAGCACCGCCTCGCCGTCCCAGGGCAGGACGCGGAAGCAGACATGGTCGACGTTGCGGCCCTCGCGGCCCGGCGCGGCGCCGCCGGCGCGGCCGAGCTCGCCGTCGACCGGCACCAGGTCGATCAGGCTGTTGCCGACGCGCAGCTGGTAGAGGCCGATCGCCGCCTGCTGCTTCTCCCAGCGGGCGCCGAGGACGTCGATGTAGAAGGCGGCGACGCGATCGAGATCGCGGATGCGCAGCACGACATGGTCGATGTCCCGGATCGTGATCAATTCAGGCTTCCAGCGCCTTCACGCCGGGCAGCTCGCGCCCTTCCATCCATTCGAGGAAGGCGCCGCCGGCGGTCGACACGAAGCTGAAGTCCCCGGCGACGCCGGCATGGTTGAGCGCCGCGACGGTGTCGCCGCCGCCCGCGACCGAGACGAGCGAGCCGCCCTTGGTCAGCGCCGCCGCGGTGCGCGCCAGCGCGACCGTCGCGGTGTCGAAGGGCGGGGTCTCGAACGCGCCGAGCGGCCCGTTCCACACCAGCGTCCGGCAGGTCTTGAGCGCGTCGCCCAGCGCCTCGACCGCGGCGGGGCCGACGTCGAGGATCATCTCGTCGGCGGCGACCTCGTGGACGTTGACGGTGCGGGTCGGCGGGTTGGGCTTGAATTCCTTCGCCACCACCACGTCATAGGGCAGGTGGACGATGCAGTCGGCCGCGTCGGCGGCGTCGAGGATGGCGAGCGCGGTGTCCTTCAGGTCGTGCTCGCACAGCGACTTGCCGACGTCGACGCCGCGCGCGGCGAGGAAGGTGTTGGCCATGCCGCCGCCGATGATCAGGTGATCGACCCGCGCGACGAGATGCTTGAGCACGTCGAGCTTGGTCGAGACCTTGGCGCCGCCGACCACAGCCGCGACCGGATGCTCGGGCTTGCCGAGCGCCTTCTCCAGCGCCTCCAGCTCGGCCTGCATCGAGCGGCCGGCGAAGGCGGGAAGCAGCCGGGCGAGACCCTCGGTCGAGGCATGGGCGCGGTGCGCGGCCGAGAAGGCGTCGTTGACGTAGAGGTCGCCGAGCTTCGCCATCGCCTGGGCGAGCGCGGGATCGTTCTTCTCCTCGCCCTTGTGGAAGCGGGTGTTCTCGAGCAGCGCGATGTCGCCGGGCTGGAGCTGGGCGACGGCGGCCTCCGCCTCCTCGCCGCAGCAGTCGCCGACGAAGCGGACCTCGCGGCCGAGCACCGAGCGGAAGGCGGCGGTGACGAGCGCGAGGCTCATCTCGGGATTGCGCTCGCCCTTGGGGCGGCCGAAATGGGCGAGGACCAGGACGATCGCGCCCTTGTCGGCCAGTTCGGCGACGGTCGGGGCGGCGGAGCGCAGGCGGGTGTCGTCGGTGACGGCGGCGCCTTCCATCGGAACGTTGAGGTCCTCGCGGACGAGGACGCGCTTGCCGCGCACATCGCCGATATCGTCGAGCGTCCTGAATGCCATGCTTATCCTTCAACCTCCACTTCGTCGCCCAGCGCGATCGCGCCGCCCTCGATCACCCGCGCGATGCGCCCGCCGCGCCAGTCCGGCCGCAGCGCGAGCTGCAGCCCGTCGGCCACCGCGTCCATCCGCCGGCACGGGTCGCATTCGCCCGTGATCTCGACCGTCGCGCCGCCGATGCGGAGCCTCGCTCCCTCCTCGCGCGGCAGGACGACGCCTTCAACCAGCAGGTTGGCGCGGCGCTGCTCCCATGAGACGGGACGGCCCAGATCCGCGATGGCCGCCGTCCAGTCCTCGGCCATCAGGATCGTCACCTGGCGCCGGTTCGACTTGCCGGGGCGGATGGCGCCGCGATGGTCGCCCTGCACCCCGGTGTCGAGCCCGATCGCCACCCGGTCGAGCAGCTCCATCGGACCGTGCGGACGGTCCTTCCGGGCGATGCCGATGAGGCGGCCGGGCATCTTGTTAATCCGTCATCCCGGCGGAGGCCGGGATCTCGGGAGGCCAGGGCGCGCCCTCATCTCCTGAGGCCCCGGCCTCCGCCGGGGCGACGTGGGAGAAGAGGGCGGCCGGCATCGTCAGATGAGCTTGCCCATCGCCCCGGCGGTGTCGACCATCCGGTTCGAGAAGCCCCATTCATTGTCGTACCAGCTCAGCACGCGGACCAGCTTGCCTTCGAGCACGGCGGTCTCGAGGCTGTCGATGGTCGACGAATGCGCGTCATGGTTGAAGTCGATCGAGACCAGCGGCTCGTCGGTATAGCCGAGCACGCCCTTCAGCGGGCCTTCCGACGCGGCCTTGAGCAGCGCGTTGACCTCTTCCTTGGTGGTCTCGCGCGACGGGGTGAAGGTCAGGTCGACGACCGAGACGTTCGGGGTCGGCACGCGGATCGACGAACCGTCGAGCTTGCCCTTGAGCGCCGGCAGCACCTCGCCGACCGCGACCGCGGCGCCGGTGGTGGTCGGGATCATCGACATCGCGGCGGCGCGGGCGCGGCGCGGATCGCTGTGGATCTGGTCGAGGATCCGCTGGTCGTTGGTATAGGCGTGGATCGTCGTCATCAGGCCGCGCTCGATGCCGATCGCCTCGTGCAGGACCTTGGCGAAGGGCGCCAGGCAGTTGGTGGTGCACGACGCGTTCGACACGATCTTGTGGTCGGCGGTCAGCGCGTCATGGTTGACGCCATAGACGACGGTCAGGTCGACGCCCTTGGCCGGGGCCGAGATCAGGACGCGCTTGGCGCCGGCGTCGAGATGCTTCTGGCCGCCGTCGCGGTTGGCGAAGAAGCCGGTGCATTCGAGCGCGATGTCGATGCCCTGCGCGGCGTGCGGCAGCTTGGCCGGGTCGCGCTCGGCGGTGACGGCGATGCGCTTGCCGTCGATGATCAGGTCGTTGCCGTCGACCTCGACGCTGCCCGGATAGGCGCCGTGGACGCTGTCGCGCTTGAACAGCCGGGCATTGGCCTTGGCGTCGGCGAGGTCGTTGATCGAGACCAGCTCAAGGCCGCAGTCCGGGCGCTCGAGGATGGCGCGGGCGACGTTGCGCCCGATGCGTCCGAAACCGTTGATCGCAACCTTCACAGCCATGTGCCGATACTCCTTTTAGTTGGCGAGCGCCCCGATGATCCGCGGGGCGAGCTTGTCGGCCGTCAGGCCGAAATGATCGTAGAGCGCCTTGACCGGGGCCGAGGCGCCGAAGCCGTCGACGCCGAAGCGCAGGCCCTTGCGGCCGACATAGCGTTCCCAGCCCATCGTCGTGCCGGCCTCGATCGAGACGAGCAACACGCCCTCGGGCAGGATCGCGTCGCGATAGCTTTCGGGCTGCGCGTCGAAGCGCTCCCAGCTCGGCATCGAGACGACATCGGCGCCATGGCCGGCTTCTTCGAGCTTCTTCGCGGTGGCGAGCGCGATCTCGACCTCGGAGCCGCTGGCGATCAGCACCACCTTGCGCGTGGCCTCGGCCGCCTTCAGCCGATAGGCGCCCTTCGCCGAGAAATTCTCGCTGATGTCGGTGCGGACCTGCGGCAGGCCCTCGCGCGACAGCGCCAGCAGCGACGGGCCGTCGGCCTTCTCCAGCGCGAGCTGCCAGCATTCGGCGGTCTCGATCGCGTCGCACGGGCGATAGACGTCGAGGTTCGGCATCGCGCGCAGGCTCATCAGATGCTCGACCGGCTGGTGGGTCGGGCCATCCTCGCCCAGGCCGATCGAATCATGCGTCATGACATAGACGACGCGCTGCTGCTGCAGCGCCGACAGGCGGATCGCCGGGCGGCAATAGTCGGAGAAGACCATGAAGGTGCCGCCATAGGGGATGACGCCGCCGTGCAGGGCGAGGCCGTTCATCGCGCAGCCCATGCCGAACTCGCGGATGCCGTAATAGATATAGCGGCCCGCATAGTCCTCGGCGGTCAGCGGCGCCTGGCCCTTGGTCTTGGTGTTGTTCGATCCGGTCAGGTCGGCCGAGCCGCCGACCGTCTCGGGAAGCTGCTCGTTGATCGGGCCCAGCGCCATCTCGGACGCCTTGCGGGTCGCCACCTTCTGCGGGTTGGCGGCGAGTTCCTTGATATAGGCGTCGAGCGAGAAGCCGGCCGGCAGCGCGCCCGCCATGCGGCGCTCGAACTCGGCGCGGTCCTTCGAGGCGACGAGGCGCGCTTCCCAGGCGCTGCGCGTCGCGGTGCCGCGATGGCCGGCCTCGGCCCAGGCGGCCTTGATGTCCTCGGGGATGACGAACGGCTCGGCGGTCCAGCCGAGATAGCCGCGCGCCGCCGCGACCTCATCGACGCCGAGCGCGGCGCCATGGGTGGCCGAGGTGCCCTGCTTGTTCGGCGCGCCATAGCCGATCACGGTGGTGCACTGGACGATCGACGGGCGCGGATCGGCCTTGGCCGCCTCCAGCGCCGTGTTGATGCTGTCGGGGTCATGGCCGTCGCACGACACGGTGTGCCAGCCGGTGGCGGCGTAGCGGGCGAGCACGTCCTCCGACGAGCTGAGCGAGACCGCGCCGTCGATGGTGATCCTGTTGTCGTCCCACAGCACGATCAGGCGGCCGAGCTTCAGATGGCCGGCCAGGCCGATCGCCTCATGGTTGATGCCTTCCATCAGGCAGCCATCGCCGGCGATCACCCAGGTATGATGGTCGACCAGGTCGGTGCCGAAGCTCGCGTTCAGGTGCCGCTCGGCGATCGCCATGCCGACCGCGGTGGCGAGGCCCGAGCCGAGCGGGCCGGTGGTCGCCTCGACGCCCGCCAGCTCGAAATTCTCGGGGTGGCCGGCGCACGGGCTGTGGAGCTGGCGGAAGTTGCGGATATCCTCGATCGTCGGGCGCGCATAGCCGGTCAGGTGGAGCAGCGCGTAGATCAGCATCGATCCGTGGCCCGCCGACAGGACGAAGCGGTCGCGGTCCGCCCATCTGGGCTGGGCCGGATCATATTTCAGATGCTTCGTGAACAGCTCGGTCGCGACGTCGGCCATGCCCATCGGCATGCCGGGGTGGCCCGAATTGGCGGCCTGCACCGCGTCCATCGCAAGCGCGCGAATGGCATTGGCGAGCTGCCTCGATGCAATCGTCATAGGAAACCTTCTGCAGACCGGCGGGATCGATCGAACAAGGCCATATTCCCTGTTCGCGGGCTCCTTTGTCGTGCCGGAGCGGTATCGTCAACCATTGGGGCTGTGGTTCGGGGCGCTTGCGGGCTGTCACGAGGCTGCTATTCCTCCGAATCGATGACCGATCACCGCCTGATACTGGCGCTAGGCCGCCTCGAACGCGCGATTACCCGGCTCGAAACCGGGGTCGAAGCCGCGCCCTCCTTCGGCCATGACGAGAATGAGGCGTTGTTCCGCCTCGCCGAACGGCACCGCACGCTGCGCGAGGCGACCGAATCGGCGATCGAGCGGATCGACCGCCTGCTGGGAGCGAACTGATGGCGGACGTCGACGTCGATGTCGCGGGTCGCCGCTACCGCCTGAGCTGCCGCGACGGCGAGGAGGACCATCTCCGCGCGCTCGTCCACATGGTCGGCAGCAAGGCCGAGGAGCTGACCGGCGCGCTCGGCGAGATGACCGAGGCGCGCACCCTGCTGCTGTCGGCGCTGCTGCTCGCCGACGAGCTCAACGACCTGCGCGGCGCCGCCGCGGTCGCGCGCAAGGACCCGGCGCCCTCCACCGTCGCCGCCGAGCCCGACCCCGCTTATGCGGTCGCGATCGAGCGCATCGCCGAACGCGTCGAGCGACTCGCCGACCGGATGGAACGGGACGGACAGTAATTCGATCGTCATGCTGAACTTGTTTCAGCATCCACCGGCCGGCGGGCACCGGTTCAGAGAGGTTCGAAGCCCAGGCCGATCGAAAGATCGTGCCAGTCCGCATTGTCCTGCTCGATCAGGTTGAGCTTCCACGAGCGATGCCACCGCTTGAGCTGCTTCTCTCGCGCGATCGCGGTCGACATGTCCTCGAACAATTCGTAGCGAACCAGCTTCGCGACGCCATAGCGTGCCGTGAAGCCATCGAGGGTCCCGCTCCTATGCTGATACAATCGCTTCGGAAGATCGGATGTGACCCCGATGTAGATCGTGCCGTTGCGATCGCTCGCGAGGATGTAGACGCAGGGTTGGCGGTCCATTTCTCTTCGGTAGCACGGCGCGGGTTTCCCGGTGGATGCTGAAACAAGTTCAGCATGACGGGCTTCGCAAGGCCGCCGCTCCCTTGAGCCGGCCCTGCTTTGCACCTACATATGTCCATGGCGGGTACTGCCCGGCACGAGCTGTAGCGAACATCCCTGAGGCGATTCACATTCCTAGGGGGCTGTCCCTGCCCGGATCCTGGTCCGGTGCACATGGTCCCCACCTGATGCTTATGGCGTCAGAGGATATTCCAGCAAACGACCATGGCGGTCCCGCCACCTCCCCCTTTCCCCGCCGCGCCGCCGATGGCCGCTGAGCCGTCCAAGCCGGCGTTGCGCGCCGAGCTGCGCGCCGTCCGCGATGCCTTCGTGCTCGATCTCGCGCCGGGCGAGCGCGCGCGGCTCGAGGCGCTGGCGGCCGATCATCTGATGCGTGTCGCCGGCGGCGCGCGCAGCATCGCCTTCTATGTCGCGATGGGCAGCGAGATGGGATGCGCGGCGGCGATCGCCGCTACGGCAGCGCGGGGAATCGCCGTCGCGCTGCCCCATGTCGAGTCGCGCTCCGCGCCGATGCGCTTCCTGCGCTGGACGCCGGGCGATCCGCTCGAAACCGGCTGGCGCGGCCTGTCGCAGCCGGCCGCCGAATCGGCCGGGATCGATCCCGATCTGATCGTCGCGCCGCTGCTCGGCTTCGATTCGGCGCTCAACCGAATCGGGCAGGGCGCGGGTTTCTACGATCGCGCCTTCGCCGCGCTGCCGGACGCGCGCAGGATCGGCTGGGGCTGGTCGATCCAGCAGCGACCCGCCATAGGCTGCGATCCGTGGGACGTGCCGCTCGACGCGGTCGTCACCGAGGCGGGCGTGATCGAAGGGAACAGCGCGTGACGAACCAACCGAGCTGGCGGAAACCCGCCGGCATCTTCCTGATCTTGCTCATCATTTCGGTATGGGCGGTGATCGTCGCGACGGCCTCCCCCTGGATCGGCACGCTGCCGGCGCTGGTCCAGGCGCCGGTCTACATCGTCGCCGGCATCGTCTGGATCCTGCCGCTCAAGCCGCTGCTCGCCTGGATGGAGACCGGCCGTTGGCGGCGCTGAACCTCGTAAAAATACGAGGGTCATTAACCGGATGTATCGAATCTCGCGCTATTCCGGGCCCTGAGATCAGGGGTGTCGCGGTGAAAGAAGAAAGAATAGCCGAGAAGTCTGCTGCGCGCGCCGAATGGCGGCGTCTGTACGACATGATCGGCAAGCTTCTGTTCGATCACGGGCTGGAACCGTCCCCGGCGAATTTCGAATTGTGCCACCGCTATCTGTCGGGTCGCGACGCTGCGCTCAACGCGACGATCGACCGCGCGATCGCCAAGGACGGCGGGCTGACCGACGCCGTCGCCGGTACGATCGCCACCCGGCTGGACCCCGGCCTGTCGACCGACGAACTGTCGCGCATGGCGCTGGAGGCGCAGGGCTATCTCGAGCAGATGACGACGATCCTCGCCCGCTCGGGCGAGGACGCGCGCGACTATGGCGAGGCGCTGGCGCACGAGGCCGAGGGGCTGGCGGCGGACGGATCGCCCGCGCTCGCGGTCAAGAAGCTGGTCGGCCTGACCCGGACGATGATCGACAAGGCGCAGGCGGCCGAGGAGGACCTGCGCCGCACCGAGCAGCAGATGAGCGCGATGCGCAAGGACCTCGCCGCGGCGCATCGCAAGGCGAACAGCGATCCGCTCACCGGCCTGCCCAACCGCCGCGCGCTCGACCAGCATCTGCGCGGCGCGTTCGAGAATGCCCGCCGCGCCGCCACGCCGCTCGCGCTGGCGATCTGCGACATCGACCATTTCAAGCAGTTCAACGACACCCATGGCCACCAGATCGGCGACGAGGTGATCAAGTTCGTCGCCTCCTCGCTCGGCCGCGCCGCCAGCGGCGACGTGTTCGTCGCGCGCTATGGCGGCGAGGAATTCGTGATGGTGTTCGAGCGTGGCGCCGCCGCCAAGGCGATGGCGACCCTCGACAAGATCCGCGCCGCGATCGCCGCGCGCGAGCTCAAGGTGACGCACACCGGCCAGTCGCTCGGCCGGCTGAGCTTCTCGGGCGGGCTCGCCGCGCTCGATCTCCAGGATTCGCCGGGCTCGATCCTCAAGCGCGCCGACGCCGCGCTCTACCGGGCCAAGCAGGACGGCCGCAACCGCATCCACGCGGCGGAGTGACGGCGTACCCCTAACCGTTGCGAACATTCCTCGTCATGCCTGCGGAGGCAGGCATCCATGTCTGTTGTCTTCTCGGATGCCGTCTCGGGTGAAGAGAGACATGGACCCCTGCCTCCGCAGGGGTGACGAGTGAGATTGATCGACTCTCCCGCATTGGCGCTCGGCCATCGCTTCCTCTATGGGCGAAGCGACGTTTGATGATCGAGGGCCTTTGATGTCGGCTGCCGCCTCCTTCCGTTCGATCCACCGCCACGGCTTCGTGCGCGTCGGCGCGGGGACGCCGGTGGCGAGCGTCGGCGACGTCGCGGCGAACGCGGCGGGCATCCTCGATCTGGCGCGGCGCGCCGATGCCGAGGGGGTCGACCTGCTCGTCCTGCCCGAGTTGGCGCTGTCCTCCTACGCGATCGACGACCTGCACCTGCAGGACGCCCAACTCGACCGGGTCGAGGCCGAGCTGGCGGGGATCGTCGCGGCGAGCGCGGACCTCGCCCCGGTGCTGCTGGTCGGCGCGCCGATCCGCCGCAACGGACGGCTCTACAACACGGCGGTGGTGGTCTCGCGCGGCCGCATCCTCGGCGTCGTGCCGAAGAGCTTCCTCCCCAATTACCGCGAATATTACGAGAAGCGCTGGTTCGCGCCCGGCGCCGGCCTCACGGGGCTCGCGCTGCGGCTGTGCGGGCAGGAGGTGCCGTTCGGGCCGGACCTGGTCTTCGCCGCCGCCGACCTCGCCGACTTCAGCTTCCATGTCGAGATCTGCGAGGATTATTGGGCGCCGCTGCCGCCGTCGACGGCGGGGGCGATGGCGGGCGCGCTGATCCTGTGCAACCTCTCCGCCTCCAATATCATCGTCGGCAAGGCGCGCGAGCGGGCGCTGCTCGCCGCGTCGCAGTCGACCCGCGCGATCGCCGCCTATTGCTATTCGGCGAGCGGACCGGGCGAGAGCACCACCGACCTCGCCTGGGACGGGCAGGCGATGATCCACGAGCTCGGGCAGATGCTCGCCGAATCGACCCGCTTCGGCATGGACCCGGAGCTGATCGCCGCCGACGTCGACGTCGCGCGGCTGCGGCTCGAACGGATGCGGATGGGCACGTTCAACGACTGCGCGGCGGCGAACGGCCATCCCGAGGCGCGCTTCCGCACGATCGGCTTCGAGCATCGCCCGCACCGCGCCGACGTCGGGCTGCGGCGGCCGGTGGCGCGCTTCCCCTTCGTCCCCGCCGACCCCCGCGAGCTCGACGCCGACTGCTACGAGGCGTTCAACATCCAGGTCGACGGGCTGATCAAGCGCTTCCGCTCGACGCGCGGCAAGGCGATGGTGATCGGCGTGTCCGGCGGACTCGATTCGACCCATGCGCTGATCGTCGCGGCCAAGAGCTGCGACCGGCTCGGCCTGCCGCGCAGCGCGATCCGCGGCTACACCATGCCCGGCTTCGCGACCGGCGACGCGACCAAGGCCAATGCCTGGGCGCTGATGCGCGCGCTGGGCATCACCGCCGAAGAGATCGACATCCGTCCGGCCGCGCGGCAGATGCTCGGCGACATGGGCCATCCCTTCGCGCAAGGGGAGCCGGTCTACGACGTCACCTTCGAGAATGTGCAGGCCGGCCTGCGCACCGACTATCTGTTCCGCCTCGCCAACCAGCATGACGGCTTCGTCGTCGGCACCGGCGACCTCAGCGAGCTGGCGCTGGGCTGGTGCACCTATGGCGTCGGCGACCAGATGAGCCATTATGCGGTCAATGCCGGCGTGCCCAAGACGCTGATCCAATATCTGATCCGCTGGTGCGTGCGGACCGGCCAGTTCGATCCCGCGACCGACGACATATTGACCGCGATCCTCGGCACCGAGATCTCGCCCGAGCTGGTCCCCGCCGACGCCTCGGGCGCGATCCAGAGCACCGAATCGAAGGTCGGGCCCTATGAGCTCAACGACTTCTTCCTCCACCATGTCGCGCGGCTGGGGCTGAAGCCATCGAAGGTCGCCTTCCTCGCCTGGCACGCCTGGAAGGATGCCGATGCCGGGCTGTGGCCGGCGGGCTTCCCCGACGATCTGCGCAACGCCTACGACCTGGCGACGATCCGGTCCTGGCTCGAGAAATTCCTGTTCCGCTTCTTCACGATCAGCCAGTTCAAGCGATCGGCCATCCCCAACGGGCCGAAGCTGTCGGCGGCCGCCGCGCTGTCGCCGCGCGGCGACTGGCGGGCGCCGTCGGACGGGACGGCGACGGTCTGGCTCGACGAGCTGGCCGCCGCGCTCGACGGCGTCGAGGACTGACCGGAGCCCCCGCGCCCTCATGCCGGCCGCGCCCCTGACCCGTTATCGCTGTGTCCTGCTGCGGCGGAGCGGCGCGTCCGAGATCCGCATCGTCCGCGCCGAGGATGCGGCGGCGGCGCGCGCCCGGCTGGCGGCGGCGGGGCTCGACCCGGTCAGCGTCGAGCCGATCGGCCCCAGCCTGCTCGACCGGCTGGGCGACCGCATCGCGCGGGGCGGCTGGCGCCTGCCGCGCTGGCGCCCGGCGCTGCCGTCCGGCGTCGCGCTTCCGGTGGGGCGGGTGCGCGCGATCGCGCTGCTCGCGCTCGCCACCATTCCACTGACCACCGCGCTCGCGGCCTGGGGGCTTGCCGGGTTCGACCGCTGGCAGGCGGCGCGGCTCGCCCGGCGCGAGGCGCCCGCGCTTGCCGCCTATGCGCGCGGCGCGGCGACCGAGACGGCGCGCATCCGCATCGATGCGGTGATGGCCGCGCCGCCGGTCAGCGCGCTGGCCGACCGGCTGCGCGCCGTCCTGCCCGGGGAGGCGGGACTGGCCGGCATGGAGCTGGCCGAGGGCGGCGAGCTGACCGTCGAGATCGAGACGCCCGACCCCGACCGGCTGCGCCCGGCGCTCGCCGCCGACCCGCTGCTCGGCGCGCTGCGCGAGGTGGGACAGGCGATGACCCAGGGCGGGACGATGCGGGTGACGCTGCGGGGGCGGATCTGACGATGCGGTGGACCCTGGCGACCGGCCTTGGCGCCGGCCTCGGCCTGCTGCTCGCGGCGGGGCTCGCCTGGGCGGGGCTCGACGCGCTCGCCGCGGCGCGGGCGCGGCTCTGGACGGTCGAGGCGCGGGCCAGCGCCGGGGCGGTGCCCACGCGGCGGCTGCTCCCGGTCGAGGCGTCGCATGGGCAGGAGGACCGGCGGGCGGCGGAGGCGGCGCTGCTCGCGGCGATTCGCGGCGCGGCGGCCGATCGGCGCCTGCTGCTCGAACGGGTCGCGCCGGTGGCGGCCGACCGGGCGCTGCCGGCCGAACTCGCCGCCGACGTCACCGTCTCGGGGCCCGAGCCCGACGTGCTCGGTTTCGCGCGCGCGATCGAGACCGCGCGTCCCGCGATCCGATTCGCGCGCTGGCGGATCGGACGGACCGGGCCCGCCGAGACCGCGATCCGGCTCGACGCCCGGGCGATGGCCGTATGGGAGCCGCGCTGATGCGCCGCCCGCCCGCCGGATCGCCCTGGATCGCCGGCGCCGCGCTGGTCGCGCTGGCCGCGCCCGTTGCGCTGCTGTGGCGCGCGCAGCCGCCGCTGCCCGACATTCCCGCGCGCGGCGACACCGTCCAGCCCGTGCCGGTCGCGGCGGCGGAGGAGGGGGCGGGGCGCCGCCTGTTCCTCGACCCGCTCGACCCCGCCAACGCTCCCGCCGCCGAGGACGCGCCCAGGCTGATCGGCATCGCCGGCCGCCTGCCCGACAAGGCGATCGCGATGGTCCGCGCCGCCGACGGCACCAGCAAGGTGCTGTCGCCCGGCGAGAGCTTCGACGGCTGGCGGCTCGAAAGCCTGTCGCCCGACGCGGCGCTGTTCATCAAGGGCCGCCGGCGGGTACGGTCCTTCCTGCCGGCGGCCGAGCCGGAGCCGGAGGCGGCGACCGGGGAGGACGAGGGGCAGTAGGCCCGATCACAACTCACCCGTCATTCCCGCGAAAGCGGGAATCCACGGTTACGGAGCGCATCGGCTCCTGCGGGCCGCCGTCCATGGATTCCCGCTTTCGCGGGAATGACGACGGTGGGGCGGTGTATTTCCCCGGTTCCGGCCCTCAATAGACCCCGGAAATCTCGACCGGCAGGCGTCGGCCCGGCGGTTCGAGGAGGAGCGGCGGCCCCTTGCCGAGCATCGCCTCGTCATAGCGGGTGCGGGCATATTTGGCCTGGGTGACGCTGTTGGCGGCCTCGCGGTCGCGCAGGATGGTCGGCTTCAGGAAGACGAACAGCGTCCGCTTCACATGGCTTTCCTTGCGCGATCGGAACAGCTCGCCCGCGATCGGGATGTCGCCGAGGATCGGCACCTGGCTGCGCGTCTGGGTGCGGTCGTCGCTGATCAGGCCGCCCAGCACGATCGTCTGGCCGTCGTCGGCGAGCACCGAGGTCTGGATGCTGCGGCGGTTGGTGATCAGGTCGGCCGCGCCGGTCACGGCATTGGTCAGCGACGACACCTCCTGCGCGACCTCCAGCCGGACGACATTGCCCTGGTGGATGCGCGGCACGACGCGGAGGGTCAGGCCGACGTCCTGCCGCTCGATCGTGGTGAACGGGTTGATCGTGTTGCCGTCGGTCGAGAAGCTGCCGGTGCGGAAGGGCACGTTCTGGCCGACGACGATCTCGGCCGGCTCATTGTCGAGCGTCGTCAGGCTCGGCGTCGACAGCAGGTTGGAACGGGTCGACTGGCCGATCGCCTGGAGCAGGATGCTGAAATTGTCGCCGAACCGGATATTGGCCGATCCGCCATTGGACAGCACCGCGCCCGCCGCCGGCGATCCGATCGCGGTCAGGATCGACTGGAGCGGCAGGCCGGGGCTGGTGAAGGAGGTCGCGCCGCCGCTGGCGCGGTTGATCGCCGCCGCGCCGATGCCGAGCTGGACGGCGAGCTGCTCGGCCTGGTCGCCGCTGATCTCGACGATCGCGGCCTCGATCAGCACCTGCGGGCGGCGCACGTCGAGCTGGGCGATCAGCGGCTCGACCTCGGCGATCGCCGCCGGGGTGCCGCGCAGCACGATCGCGTTGAGCTCGGGCGCGGGCTGGACGGTGAGGTCGGGGGTCGAGAAGCCTTTCGGCGTCGCGTCGCCGCCGCTGCCGCCCGCGCCGGGCGACGCCGCGTCCGCCAGACCGCCGCCGAGCGTCGCCGGGGTGGAACCGAGCGACAGGCCGGCCGCCTGGGCGCCGGCGTTGGATTGCTGGCGGGTGATCCGCGCCCGGCCGCCGGCGACCGCGCGGGCGGCGGGGTTGGTGACGGTCCCCTGCTCGCCGAGCACGCCTTGCAGCACCTCGGTCACCGATTCGGCGTCGCCATTGTTGAGGCGGATCATCCGGGTGATCGGCACGCCCGCGCCGGGCTTGTCGATGGTGTGGGCGAGGCGGCGGGCCTCGGACACCATCGCCGGCTCGCCGCGGACGAGGACGATGTTGCTGCGCTCGTCGGCGACGACGCGGGGGCCGCCGGTCGCGGTGCCGTCGCCCATCACCCCCTGGATCGCGGCGGCGACGTCCTTGGCGTTGGCGTAGCGCAGGGTGATGCTGTCGAACCGGCCGCCGCCGCCGCTGTCGAGCGCGCGGGCCAATGATTCGATGCGGCGGACATTCTCGGCATAGTCGGTGACGATGATCGCGTTGGGGCTGGCCATCGCCTCGATGCTGCCGAACTGCGCGACCAGCGGGCGGAAGACGCGCGCCGCCTGCTCGCCCGAGACATTCTGGAGCCGGACCATGCGGGTGGTGACGTCCTGCCCCGACAGCCGCCCGCCCGATCCCGCGTCGCGGATCGCCGAGGCCTGCGGGATGATCCGCCAGGACCGGCCCGACTTGACCGCCGCGAAGCCGTGGACGCGCAGCACCGACTGGAACAGGTCCCACACCCCGTCGACCGATAGCGGCTCGGCCGAGGTGACGTTGACCGTGCCCTTGACCGCCGGGTCGAGGATCAGGGTGCGGCCGGTGATGCGCGATATCTGCTCGGCGACGTCGGCGATGTCGACGGCGCGCATGTTGACGACCACGTCGGCGGCCTGGGACGCGCCCTGCGCCAGGATCGGCGTGCCGGCCATCGCGGCGGCGACCAGGGCGGAGAGGGCTGTGCGGGCGAACAGGGACACGATGGGCTTCCTCAACGGAGGGCGAAGGAGAAGGAGACGCGCTTGCCGCCGCGCAGCACGTCGATCTGGGCGGGGCCGCCGGCCATGACCTGGGCCATCAGCTGGCGGTCGGCGGTGACGGCGGTGGCGGGCAGGCCGTTGATCCGCTCGATCACGTCGCCGGGCAGCAGCCCGGCCTTGCGCGCGGCGGGCGAGGGATCGGCGCCGATGCGATAGGCGCCGCCGACCGGCGCCGCGCCGAGCCCGTCGAGCAGCGAGGCGGCGCTCGCGCCGTTGGGCGCGCCTGGTGGCGGCGTGATCGCCTGCATCGGCTGCGGCCCCGATCCGTCGGACGGGCCGGTCGCGGGCACCGCACCGGGCGGCGGCGGTGGGGGGGGCGTGGTCGCCGACGCGGCCTCGCCGCCCAGCGACGGGCGCGGCAGGTCGAGCCGTTCGAGCCGCCCGTTGTTCCGCAGCAGCACCCGGTTGAAGGCGATCTCCTCGATCGTCGCGCCGCCGACCGACGCGCCGACCGCATAGGAGACGGGGCGGCCGCCGGGCGGCGCGATCAGCGCGGTCGAGGCGGAGGGCGGATCGGCGAGGATCACGCCGCGCAGCTGGAGCGCGAGGCTGGTCGGCTGGGCCGAGGAGGCGTCGGGCCGCCCGAAGGGGGCGAGCGCCAGCGCCGGGGCGATGTCGGTCGCGGCCATAGGCGCGGCGCCCGTGGCCTGGGGCGGATCGGCAGGGCCGGCGCCGAACAGGTGCCAGGTCAGTCCGGCCAGCGCGACCGCGACCGAGGCGACGACGAGGCCGGTGAAGATATCGGCGGCGCGGGAGGCCTGGCGCGGGGTCATCGCGTCGTCGTGCCCCCCGTGGTCGTGCCCCTGTCGCGGAAGCCGTCGAGGGTGACGAGCGGTGATGCCGGATCGCGCGCGTCCGCCACGGCGACGCTGAGCCTGGCCATGTCGGGATCGTCGGTGGCGCTCTCGCGCACCGCGACGGCCCAGCGCTGGCCGAGCATCTCGACCTGCGCCGGGCCGGCGGGCAGGCCGGGCACCGCCAGCTCGGCGAGCCGGTTCTGCGCGACGAGCTGGGCTGCGGCGCGGCGTTCGAGGCCGCGGATCGAATCGACATGCGCCTCGGCCGCGCGGACCAGGCCGGCGGCGGCGATGGCGAGCACCAGCAGCGCCACCAGCGCCTCGATCAGCGAGAAGCCGGCCTCGCCGGGGCGGCCGTGGGCGGCCGGGGTCATGCGGCCGGCACCGGGATCGGGCTGGCCGACAGCCCGTCATAGACGACCAGCCAGCGCTCCTTGCCGGACCGCAGGCCGATCGTCGCGGGGACGCCGGCGCCGTCGACGCCGAGCAGCAGCGGCGGGGTGCGGCGGCCCATGTCGAGCCGGATGCCGGCGGGCAGGCGGTGGCGGGCATGCGCCTCGTCCGCGCCCTCCTGCCAGCCGCGCCCGTCCCAGCCGGTGAAGGCATAGCCCTTCTCGTCCCAGCTCAGCGCGACCGGGCGGTCGGACACCATCGCCTCGTCGGCGACCGACTGGAGCCGGGTCGCGAGGCGGCGCGCCTCGGCCTCGACGCCGGGCGCGCGGGTGGCGGCGCCAATGCCGAGCACGGTCGCCCCCGCCGCGACCGCGATGATCGCGAGCACGGCGAGCATCTCGACCAGGGTCATCCCCGATTCGCCCCCCCGCGCCTGCATCAGGGCGCTTTGTCGCTCAGGTCGGCGTCGAGCCCCTCGCCGCCGGGCTTGCCGTCCTTGCCCAGGCTGACCAGGTCGAAGCCCGCGCCGCCGCTGCCGGGATTGCGATAGACATAGGGGCGGCCCCAGGGGTCGACCGGCACCTGCGCCAGATAGCCCTCGGCCGACCAGTTGCGCGGCTCGGGCGCGGTGGCCGGCTTCCTCGACAATGCCGCCAGCCCCTGCTCGGTGGTCGGATAGTCGCCATTGTCGAGGCGATACATCTTCAGCGCGGCGGAGATGGTGCGCAGGTCGGTCTTGGCGACCGTCACGCGCGCTTCATCGGGACGGCCGATGACGTTGGGGACGATCAGCGCCGCGACCAGCGCGATGATCGCCAGCACGACGATCATCTCGATCAGGGTCAGGCCAGCCTCGCCATCCGAAGGGGCGCGCCGGCCGTCATGTTCGGGCTCGTCATGAAAATGTTGCGAAACTATGATCATGGCGGCGCTATGAGATATATCCATGAAACTGATGTTACAGTCGCCTAGCATAGCGCCGATCGCCGCGCGGCTAAAAAATATGCTCGGCCCCCGGGCGGAAGCGGGCGTCTGGCGGCTCGACGCGGGCGTGGTGAAGGCCGTTGCCGGGGCCGCCGCGCGGCCCGTCCTGCTGGTACCGGCCGAACATGTCCTGACGATGTCGGTCGCGTTGCCGCTGCCGTCGCACGCGCGCCGGCTCGCGGCGCTGCCCTTCGCGATCGAGGACCGCATCGCCGACCGCCCCGACGTGCCGCACCTCGCGCTCGGCGCGCAGCAGGCCGGTGGCGGCTGGCTCGCCGGCGCGGTCGATCGCGACCTGATGGCGGCCTGGGTCGCGCACGTCGCGGAGGCCGGGATCGCCGACGCCGCGATCATGCCCGACGCGCTGGCGCTGCCGGTGCCCGAGGCCGGCCGCTGGAACGTCCGGCGCGAGGCCGACGGCCGCATCCTCGTCCGCACCCCCGACGGCGCCGGCTTCGCGGCGCGCGAGGCGCTGTTCGTCGCGCTGTGGACGGCGGCGGGCAAGCCGGCCTGCGACGAGGTCGAGGCGGGCGGGGAGGCGCTGCCGATCGCGCTCGACCTGCGCCAGGGCGATTATGCGCGCCCGCGCCAGGGCCTGTCGCGGACCGGCCGCCGCGTCGCGATCGTCGCCGTTGCCGGGCTGGTCGCGCATGGCGCGATCGCCGCCGCCGACACCGTCGCGCTCCGGTCGGTCGCGGCGAAGCGCGGGGCGGAGCTGACCCAGCTTCTCGCCACCGCCGCGCCCGGCCGCTATGCGGGCGCCGACCCGCGCGAGGCGGCGCTGGTCGCGGCCGAGCTGCTGCCGGCGGGCGGCAACGCCCCGCCCGGAACGCTGCTGCCGCTGCTCAGCCGCGCCTCCTCGGCGCTGGCGCCGTTCGGCGGCGCGGTGACCATCCGGTCGATGCAGTTCGATGAGGCGGGCCGCAGCCTGCGCCTCGACGTCGACCTCGCCGACCCCGCCGCGCGCGGCAATATCGTCAACGCGCTGCGCTCGGCGGGCCTCACCGGCCGCTTCGACGGCGCCAGCCTGGTCGTCGGAGGCGCGGCATGATCGATCGATCGTCATCCTGGCGAAAGCCAGGATCTCCCTTCTTCCTGGTCATCGCTGCCGGCGGGAAAGGCAGTGAGATCCCGGCTTTCGCCGGGATGACGGACGGGGGGCTCGCCGCATGAAGCAGCTCGATTTCGCTGCCCTCTTCCCGACCTTCGAGCCCGCGCGGCAGAAGGCGATCGGGCTGTGGCAGGCGCGCAGCCGGCGCGAGCAATGGCTGCTCGGCGGGCTTGCCGCGATGGTCGCGCTCTACGTCCTGGTGGCGATGGTGATCCTGCCGGTCCAGCGCGCCCGCGCCCAGGCGCTGTCCGATATCCGCACCTATGAAAGCCTGAGCGCGCGGCTGCGCAGCGCCGGTCCGCTCGGCCAGGCGCCCGCCCAGCCGCAGGCCGGCGGCAGTCCCGCCGCGGTCCTGTCGGCCAGCGCGGCGCGCTTCGGGATGGTGCCGGTGGTCAATGAGGGCGGCGAGGGCATTCGCGTGACCGTCGCCGACGCGCCCTATGAATCGCTGCTCCGCTGGATCGCCGAGGTCGAGCAGACCAGCCGGCTGCGGGTGGTCCGCCTGCGGCTCGATCGCCGCCCGTCGAGCGGCTTCGTCTCCGCCGAACTGATGGTGCGCGCATGACCGAGGCGCTTCCCTACGGCTTCGCCCGCCGCCACGGCGTCCTCGTCCAGCCCGCGGGAGACGGCGGCGCGCGCTGCCTGTTCCGCGCCGGCGCCAGCCCCGAGGCGATGCTCGAGGTGCAGCGCCGCTTCGGCGCCGGCCTCGCCTTCGAGCCGGTGGCCGAGGAGGCGTTCGAGAGCGCCGTCGCCGCCGCCTATCGCGACAGCGCGGGCGGGACGATGGACCTCGCCGGCACCGACGACTTGGCGACGCTGGCGGACAGCGCGGCGGCGGTCGACGACCTGCTCGACAGCCGCGACGACAGCCCGGTGATCCGCCTGATCAACGCGTTGCTGCTCCAGGCGGTGCGCGACGGCGCGTCGGACATCCATGTCGAGACGCAGGAGAAAAGGCTGATCGTCCGCTTTCGCATCGACGGCGTGCTGCGCGACGTGGTCGAGCCGAAGCGCGCGCTGGCGCCGCTGCTGGTCAGCCGCATCAAGGTGATGGCGCGGCTCGACATCGCCGAGAAGCGGGTGCCGCAGGACGGCCGCGTCACCCTGCGGGTCGGCGGCTACGACATCGACGTGCGCGTCTCGACCATCCCGACCCAGCATGGCGAGCGGGTGGTGATGCGCCTGCTCGATCGCGGCTCGACCGGGCTCGACACCGCCGCGCTCGGCCTGTCGGAGCGCGACCGCGACGTCTTCCTCGGCCTGCTCGACCGGCCGCACGGCATATTGCTCGTCACCGGCCCGACCGGATCGGGCAAGACGACGACGCTCTACACCGCGCTCACCCACCTCAACGACCGCAAGCGCAACATCATGACGGTCGAGGACCCGATCGAATATGAGCTGGCGGGCGTCGCCCAGACCCAGGTCAACGCCCGGACGGGAATGACCTTCGCGCGTGGCCTGCGCGCCATCCTGCGCCAGGACCCCGACGTGATCATGGTCGGCGAGATCCGCGACCAGGAGACCGCCGAGGTCGCGGTGCGATCGTCGATGACCGGCCATTTCGTGCTGTCGACGCTGCACACCAACAGCGCGATCGGGTCGATCACCCGGCTGATCGACATGGGGGTGGAGCGCTACCTGCTCGCGCCGATGGTGGTCGGGCTGATCGCCCAGCGGCTGGTGCGGCGGCTGTGCGAGCATTGCCGCTGGCAGGACCGCGCGACCGAGGCCGATTCGGCGCTGCTCGGCCGCGCGCTCAAGCCCGGCAAGAAGATCTGGCGCGCGCAGGGCTGCGAACATTGCCATGGCGAGGGCTATAAGGGCCGGATGGCGCTGTACGAGGTGGTCGCCGCCGACGACGAGCTGCGCCGCCTGATCCACGACGGCGCGTCGGAGGCGGAGCTGACCGCCGCCGCGCGCAAGGCCGGGCCGAGCCTGCTCGACGACGGCATCGCCAAGCTGCGCGCCGGCCTCACCACGATCGAGGAAGTCGCCCGCGTCGTCCAGGACGAGGGCTGATGCCGGCCTTCGCCTATCGCGCGGTCGACATACGGGGCGCCGCGAAGCAGGGGGTGATCGAGGCGTCGAGCCCCGCCGCCGCGCGCCAGCTGCTTCGCGACCGCGAGCTGCTGCCGACCGCGGTCGAGGCGGCGACGGCGGGCGGCGCGGCGCCCGGCATCGGCGCGCGGCTGTTCCGCCGCAGGGTCGGCGCCCGCGCGCTCGCCACCGTCACCCGCCAGATCGCGACGCTGGTGACGAGCGAGGTCAATATCGAGCAGGCGCTCAAGCTCGTCGCCGAGCAGGCCGAGGGCGCGGCGCTCCGCTCGCTGCTGCTCGACGTGCGCGGCGCGATCCTCGACGGCTACAGCTTCGCCGCCGCGCTGCGCCTGCACCCGGCGACCTTTCCGGAATTCTACACCGCCTCGGTCGCGGCGGGCGAGCAGGCGGGGCGGCTGGCGCAGGTGCTCGCCCATCTCGCCGACTTCGTCGAGAACCGGCAGCGCAACCAGCAGAAGATCCAGCTCGCCCTGCTCTATCCGGCGCTGCTCGCGGTCGTCTCGTTCGGGATGATGGCGCTGCTGATGGTCTATGTCGTGCCCGACATCGTCCGCGTCTTCATCTCGCGCGGGGCGGAGCTGCCCTTCCTCACCCGCGCGCTGATCGCGATCTCGGGCGGCTTGCAGAAATATGGGCTGGCGATGGCGATCGCGCTGCTCGGCGCGATCCTGATCGGCGGGCGCTGGCTGCGCGTGCCGGCCAACCGGTTGCGCTTCGACCGGCGGATCGCCACGACCTGGCCGGTCGCGCGGTTCAGTCGCCAGTACAACGCCGCGCGCTTCGCGGCGAGCCTCGCCACCCTCGTCCAGAGCGCGGTGCCGCTGGTCGACGCCCTCAACGCCGCCGCCGCCGTCACCCCCAACCGCTATGTCCGCGAGGCGGCGATCGGCGTCGCGACGCGGGTGCGCGAGGGGGCGAGCCTGCAGGCGGCGATGGGCGAATCGGGCATCTTCCCGCCGATGCTGGTCGCGATCGTCGCCAGCGGCGAGAATGGCGGCCAGCTCGGCCCCGCCCTCGCCCGCGCCGCCGCCGAGCTGGAGCGCGAGATGGAGGCGATGGCGGCGCTGCTCGTCTCGCTGGTCGAGCCGCTGGTGCTGCTGATGATGGGCGGGCTGGTGCTGCTGATGGTGCTGGCGATCCTGCTGCCGATCATCAACCTCAACAATATCGTGGGGATGTGATGAGGAGCCTCCTCCTAATTCCTCCCCGCGCGCAGCGGGGGGAGGGGGACCGCCGAAGGCGGTGGAGGGGGCGCCGGCGAAGCGGGCGCTGCGCGCCGACCCCTCCACCATCCTCCGGATGGTCCCCCTCCCCATCTGCGATGGGGAGGATCTGGGCCTTAAAGCTCGGTCTCGATCTTCATGCCGCCGGGGGGCGACAGGAAAGGCATCGCCGCCGCGCCCTCGGCGGTGACGATCAGGCGCAGCTTGCCCTCCTCGGTCAGCCCGCCGACGATGAACGGACGCCGCCGCTCGCCGGCCGGCGCGAGGTTGATCACCGCCATGCCGGGCGTCTGCCGGACGTCGAACGCCATCGCCGGCACCGCGACCGGCGCGCCGCCGAACGGGCCGCAGTTGCCCGGCTCGCTCGCTATCCGGCCGTCGGCGCCCTGCTTGCCGCCGCCGATCGCGACGCGCGCGAGATCGACCTGCATCGACAGGTCGCAGGCGAAGCCCGGCCGTGCGATCGCGGCGATCAGGCCGAAGCCGGCGCGGCCCTTCGCATCCTCGATCAGCATGTAGCCGGGGCGCAGCAGCGCGCGGGCGGTGAGCGCGGTCTGCGGTCCGCTCACGGTGACGTCGGCGGCGAAGCCGATGCCGGTCAGGCTGGCGAGCGGCGACCAGCGCCATTCGGCGCGACTGCCGCCATCGACCGGGGCGGTGCCATGCCATATCGTGCCGGTCGCGCCCGGCAGCGGCGCGACGATCCGCGCCGGGATCGTCGCCAGCAGGGTCGACAGATAGACGCCCAGGCCGATGCCGCCGATGGCGAGCGCGCGGCGGTCGAGGCGGCGACGGACGGGAGCGTCATATGAATCGGGATAGGCGTCGATTGCTGCGGCTGGTGCCGCCGGCACTGCTTCTGGGGTCGGCATCGTCCTTGCTGTCTCCGCTCGTCGCCGCGCCGGCCCGCTCGGGGAAGCGGCCGCGCGTCGCGCTGCTGCTGCCGCTGTCGGGGCCGTCGGCCACGGTCGGGCTTAGCATGCAGCGCGCGGCCGCGCTCGCCCAATCGCCGGGCGGAAAGGCCGACGAGACGATGGTGCTCGACACCGGCGGGACCGCCGCCGGCGCGGTCGAGGCGGTGCGGCAGGCGCTCAAGCGCGACGCCCGCGCGCTGGTCGGCCCGCTGTTCGCAGAGGAGAGCCGGGCGGCGGCCGGAGCTGCGGGCCAGGTGCCGGTGTTGAGCTTCAGCAACGACGAGGATTTGATCGGCAGCGGCGCCTTCCTGCTCGGCATCACCGCCGGGCAGAGCGTGACCGCGATCCTGCGCTATGCGCGCGGGCGCGGGGTGCGCCGGGTCGCGGTGTTCGGCGGGACGTCGCGCTGGGCGGCGCAGGGCAATGCGGCGGCCGAACGGCTGCGCGGCGCCGCCGGGCTCGACGTGGCGATGCTGCCGACCGACACGGCGGCGGTCGACCTGCCCGCCGTGCTGCGCCGGCAGGGCGAGCTGCCCGACGCCCTGCTCGTCACCGAGGGCGGCGACGCGCTGCGCCAGGCCGCCCGCGCACTGGCGGGCAGCGGCATCCAGCTGCTCGGCACCCAGCAGGCGATGGACCTGCCGCCACAGGACGTGGCGGGGGCGTGGCTGTCGGCGCCCGATCCCAATGCGCTCGCGGACTTCTCCGGTCGCTATCAGAAGGCCGGGGCGACCGGGCCGGGGCTGATCGCGGCGCTCGCCTATGACGCGATGACGATCGTCGAGGCGCTGCGCGCCAATGGCGTGGTCGACCGGTCGGCGCTGCTGGCGGTGCCGCAGTTCAACATCGTCACCGGCCCGATCCGCTTCGCTGCCGACGGCAGCGCCGCCCGCGCGCTCGCGGTGCTGGTGGCGGGTCCCGACGGCTATGGGGTGGCGGACAAGAGCGGATCGCTGTGACCCCTTTCCCGTCATTCCCGCGAAAGCGGGAATCCATGGAGGGCGGCCCGCAGGAGATCGGGTGTCCCGTGACCGTGGATTCCCGCTTTCGCGGGAATGACGAAGAGGGACGTGAAGCCGGCTTCACCCTGATCGAGCTGATGATCTCGCTCGCGCTGTTCGGGTTGATCGCGCTCGCGGGACTGGCGCTGGTCGACAGCCTGATGGGTATCCGCGACCGCACCGAGGGCCGGCTCGACCGCCTCGCCGAGGTGCAGCGGGCGATGTACGTGATCGACAACGACCTGACCCAGATCAGCCCCGGCCCGCTCCAGGGCGACGCCGCGACCGTGCGCTTCAGCCGCCCGCTGGCGGCGGCGGGTGGGCTGCCGGTGCGGATCGACTATCAGCTCGGCGCCGGCACGCTGCTGCGCGGGGTGCGCGGGCGCGGCCTGCCGCAGGGGGCGCAGCGCATGCTCCAGGGCGTCGCGGCGGTGCGCTGGAGCTATTACCGGCCGGGCGAGGGCTGGGTCGACCGCTGGCCGCCCGCGCCCGAGCTGGCCAACCAATGGCCCGCCGCCGTCGCCGCCGACATCGCGCTGGCGCCGGGCGGCACGGTCGGCGGATCGCTGCGGCGGGTCGTGCCGCTGCCGGTCCATCCGTGATGGAGACGGGAACCATATCTCCCCTCCCGCTTGCGGGAGGGGCCGGGGGTGGGTCTGCCGCCGCCTGGTCGGAAGCGCGTCCCTTTCGGGCCGCGCGCCCACCCCTGACCCCTCCCGCAAGCGGGAGGGGGAAAGGAAGCGCGCCGCGCGTGGGCGAGGAGGGGATGATCCTCGTCAACGTGCTGCTGTTCGTCGCGATCGCGAGCGGCCTGTTGCTGCTGATGATCTCGGCCGAGGACAGCGGCCTCGAACGCGGCCTCAGGATGCGCGAGGCGGCGCGGGCGCAGGCGATCGCGCGCGGCGGCGAGGTGTCGGCGGTGGTGGCGCTCCGCCGCGACGCGCTGGTCGCGCCCGACACCGACAGTCGCGCCGAGCCCTGGGGCGCGCTCGCCGAATCGGGCGCGCCGATCGAGGGCGGCAGCTTCGACCTCGCCATCGCCGACGCGCAGGGGCGGTTCAACGTCAACGCGCTGATGCAGCCCGATCCGATCGCGGCGGCGACGCTCGGGCGGATCGCCGGCGCGGTCGGGATGACGCCCGAACAGTCGGCCCGGGCGGTCGCCGCGATCCGCGCCGCCGGGCCGCTGACCGACATCCGCCCGCTCGGCGCGCTCGGCCTCGCGCCGGGCCAGGTGGCGCGGCTTTCGGGGCTGCTGACCGCGCTCCCCTATGAGGGCAAGATCAACCTCAACGCCGCGAGCGAGGACCTGATCGGCATAGTGACCGGCGACCCGATGGCGGCGCGGCGGATCGTCGCCCTGCGCGACCGGCAAGGCTATCTGACCGCCGCCGACCTCGCCTCGCTCGACGTGTCGATGCCGCAGGGGACGGGGCTCACCTCCAACCTCTTCTGGGTACGCACCCGGGTGCGGATCGGCGACACCAGCCAGCAGGTCACCAGCCTGATCGCCCGCAAGGACGACGGCCAGGGCGGCAAGACCGCGGCGGTGGTCGGCCGCTGGACCGGCGCCTCCGCGCCGTTGCAGGCGCCGCCCCTCCCCTGATCCACCCATCAACAACTTCTGAGTTGATGACGGTGGAGGATGGGTCTCGTAAGAGTCCATCCATGAAGATTCTCCCCATCGCCGCCGCGCTCGCCGCGCTCACCGTCCAGCCCGCCGCCGCCAGGGTCGCGGCCGATCCCGCCCGCCTGACCGAGACGGTGAAGACCCTCGCCTCCGACCTGTTCGAGGGCCGCGCGCCCGGTACGGCGGGGGAGGAGCGGACGATCGGCTATCTCGTCGCGCGCTTCGAGGCGCTGGGGCTGGAGCCGGGCGGGCCCGGCGGGCAGTGGGTGCAGAAAGTGCCGCTGCTCCACACCCGGCTCGGCACGCCGAAGACGCTGGGTTTCCAGGGGCCGAAGGGCGCGATGCCGCTGGTGCCGGCGAAGGACGTCTATGTCTCGACCGTCCGGCCCGACGACGCCGCGCGGATCGCGAACGCGCCGGTCGTGTTCGTCGGCCATGGCGTCAAGGCGCCGGAGCGCGGCTGGGACGATTTCAAGGGCGCCGACCTCAAGGGCAAGGTCGTCATCTTCCTGGTCAACGATCCCGATTTCGCCGCCCAGCCGGGCGAGCCCGCGGCGGGCCGGTTCGGCGGCCGGACGATGACCTATTATGGCCGCTGGACCTACAAGTTCGAGGAGGCCGCGCGGCAGGGCGCGGTCGGCGCGCTGATCGTCCACGAGACGGCGGGCGCGGGCTATGGCTGGAACGTGGTGATCAGCGGCGGCGGCGAGAATTACGACATCGTCCGCAAGCCGGAGGAGCTGACCAGCGTCGCCCTGCAGGGCTGGCTGTCGGGCGAGGCCGCCGCCCGGCTGTTCGCCTCGGCCGGGCTCGACCTGGCGAAGCTGTCGGTGGCGGCGCGGTCGCCGAAATTCCGGCCGGTCGAATTGAAGGGCGTGACCTTCGCCGCCGACGTCCCCGTCGCGCACGAGACGGTGGCGAGCCGCAACGTGCTGGCGCGGCTGCCCGGCGCGAAGCGGCCCGACGAGGTGGTGATGCTCGGCGCGCACTGGGACGCCTATGGCGCGGGCAAGCCCGACGCGCAGGGCCGCATCTACCGCGCCGGCGCCAATGACGACGCGCTCGGCCTCGCCGGCCTGTTCGAGATCGCCCGCGCGATGAAGGCGGGCCCCGCGCCCGACCGCAGCGTCGTCTTCGCCGCCTGGACCGCCGAGGAGCGCGGCCTGCTCGGCTCCGAATATTATGCGGCCAACCCGGTCTATCCGGTCGAGACGACCGTCGCCAACCTCGCCATCGACATCCTCCAGACGGCGGGCCCGGCGAAGGACGTCGTGCTGGTCGGCAAGGGACAGGGCACGCTCGAGGACGATCTGGCGCGGGTCGCGGCGACGCAGGGGCGCACGGTGACGCCCGAAAGCCTGCCGGAGCGTGGCCTCTTCTACCGCGCCGACCATTTCTCGCTCGCCAAGCGCGGGGTGCCGGTGCTGCTGCTGATGGGGATCGCCGGGGCCTCCGACCTGAAGGACGGCGGCGTGAAGGCGGGGCAGGCGTGGATCGATGCCTATACCGGCCAATGCTATCATCAGGCCTGCGACGCCTGGAGCGCCGACTGGAATCTCGCCGGGGCGGTGGAAGACATCGACCTGCTCGGCACCATCGCCGAGGAGCTGGCGAACGGGCCGGCCTGGCCGCAATGGAAGCCGGGGTCGGAGTTCAAGGCGATCCGCGATCGGAGCGCGGCGGCGCGGCGATAAAAGCTTGTCCCGACTCGGCTTTTTCCGGGGCGTCGCCGAAATCGGTGCAACTATTGCGGTGCAGCATCGTTCTTGACCCGCGGCGGGGGCGTCGCTGGACAAGGGAGCGCCGCGCGGCATGCAGGACCCGATTCGTTCCATCTTCGAGGCCCCCGCGGGGGATCGGCCGCCCGCGCCCCGGATTCGCCATATCGCCGTCGTCGGCAACGCCCTGCCGCGCCGCTGCGGGCTCGCCACCTTCACCTCGCACGTCATCGACGCGCTGCGCGCGCGCTTTCCCGCGCTGCTGGTCGACCATTATGCGATGGATGACGGGTCGGGGGTCGCCTATCCCGCCCCTGTTCGCACCATCGCCGCCGACGATCCCGCCGCCTATCGGCTCGCGGCCGGGCTGATCGAGGCGAGCGGCGCGCAGGCGATCTGGCTCCAGCACGAATTCGGCATCTTCGGCGGCGAGGGCGGGCGCCATGTCCTCGACCTCGTCGAGCGGTCGACCCTGCCGATCGTCGCGACGCTGCACACCGTCCTCGAACATCCCTCCCCGGCCGAGCGTACGCCGTTCGAGGCGCTGCTGCGGCGCGCTTCCCACCTGATCGTGATGGCCGAGCGCGGCCGCCGCATCCTGCAGGAGGTCTATGGCGTCGCGGCCGACCGGATCGCCGTCATCCCGCATGGCGTGCCCGACCGCGCCCATGCCGATCCCGAGGCGGCGAAGGCCCGGCTCGGCCTCGCCGGGCGCAGGATCGTGATGACCTTCGGCCTGCTCGCGCCCGACAAGGGCATCGACGTGATGATCGAGGCGATGCCGGCGATCGTCGCTGCCCATCCCGACTGCTGCTATCTCGTGATCGGCGCGACCCACCCCAATCTCGTCCGCGAGCAGGGCGAGGCGCTGCGCGAGGCGCTGACGGCGCGGGCGGAGGCGCTCGGCGTCGCCGGCCATGTCCGCTTCGTCGACGCCTTCCTCGAACAGCAGGCGCTGCTCGACCGGCTCGAGGCCTGCGACGTCTATGTCACGCCCTATCTCAACATGGCGCAGATCACCTCGGGGACGCTGTCCTATGCGATCGGGCTGGGCAAGCCGGTGGTCTCGACCCCCTATCTCCACGCCGCCGAGATCCTCGCCGACGGGCATGGCGTGCTGGTCCCGCCGCGCGACGCGGGGGCGCTCGCCGCGGCGGTCAACGGCCTGCTGCGCGACGACGAGGCGCGCGACGCGCTGGCGCGGCGCGCCTATGCGCTGGGCCGCGAGCTGCTCTGGCCCAGGGCGGTCGAGCGCGCGATGGGCCTGATCGCCGCGGCCGTCGAGGAACGACCGCGCGCCGGCCCGCTCGCGGTCAGGCCGGCGCGCCCGCCGCTCCACCTCGCCGCGCTGCTGCGGATGACCGACGGGACCGGCCTGCTCCAGCACGGCATCCATGGCATTCCCGATCGCAACCATGGCTATTGCATCGACGACAATGCCCGCGCGCTGATCCTGATGTGCCGGATCGAGGCCGGCGACCGCGCGCTGATCGACCGGCTCGCCGCGACCTATGCCGCCTTCGTCCACCATGGCTGGAACCCCGAGCGCGGCCGCTTCCGCAACTTCATGGGCTATGACCGCCGCTGGTGCGAGGAGGTGGGGTCGGAGGACAGCAACGGCCGCACGCTTTGGGCGCTCGGCTCCGCCGCCGCCCGTGGCGCCGATCCCGGCCTGCGCGGCTGGGCGGCGGCGCTGTTCGACGAGGCGCTGCCGCTTGCCGGGGAGCTCGTGTCGCCGCGCGCCCGCGCCTTCGCGGCGCTCGGCGCGGCGGAGCGGCTCGCCGCCGATCCCGGCCACGCGCCGTCGCGCGCCGTCCTGCGCGACGTGGTCGATGGGCTGATGGCCCTGTTGGCCACGGCGCGGCAGCCCGGCTGGACCTGGTTCGAGGCGGTGCTCGCCTATGACAATGCCCGCCTGCCCGAGGCGCTGCTGCGCGCGGGGGCGGCGCTCGGCGACCAGGCGGCGATCGACGCGGGGCTGGAGACGCTGGCCTGGATCTGCGGCGTCCAGCGCGGGCCCGGCGGCGGCTTCCGTCCGGTCGGCACCGACAGCTTCCACCGGCCCTATGCGTCGCCTTTGCCCTATGACCAGCAGCCGCTGGAGGCGCAGGCGACGATCGATGCCTGCCTCGCGGCGCTCGCGGCGACCGGGGACGGGCAATGGGCGGAGTGCGCGCGCAACGCCCATGGCTGGTTCACCGGCGACAACGACCTCGGCCTGTCGCTCGCGCAGGCGGGCGACGGCGGCTGCTTCGACGGGCTGATGCCGCACGGGATCAATCGCAACCAGGGTGCCGAATCGATCCTGGCGCTGCAACTCGCCAATCTCGCCATGGCCTCGCTTTCCCCGATGCTTTCCGCGAATCTGGGCGCTAGAAAGACCCGTGACGCCGCCTGAACCCCTCAGGGCGGCGGTGGCGTCGGTCCGGTCCCAATATCTGTGGGAGCCCATGCTCGCGGCCTATAATCATCCGCTCCGCCTGTCCGCCGATGCGTCGCGGGTCGTGGTGCGCCCCTTCCACCTCGCCTGGCAGGCCAATGGCGCCGAACCCGGTCGCGCCCAGCGGCTCGTCCGCGCGGTGCTCGACCTGGACGCGGCGGAGACGCGCCGGCAGCTCGACCTCGTCCTCGCCGATTTCGAGGCGCGCCACTGGCAGACGCGGCGGGTGTTCGAGACCCGATTCGACCAGATCCGCACCCTGCTCGATCTCGACCCGACCGACGTCGGCGAGGAGAAGCGGCAGCTCATCGGCGCCTATTTCTGCCACGAATACAGCTATGCCGCCGCCGCGCTGATGAACCCCAGCGTGGTGCCGCATCCCGACCAGAGCGGGCTGTCCCCCTCGACGCTGCGCATCCTGATGTCGCTGCGCGCGGTGGGGGAGGGGCATATCAGCTCGGTCGCCTTCCGCGAGGGGCTGATCTCCGCCGGTTGCGAGCTGACGCTGGCGCCCGAGCCGCCCTTCGCCACCGCCGCCGACGCGCCCGACGCTGACGGCATCTACGATCTCGACGGCCCGACCACGGTCTATCGCCATCCCGACAGCACCCTGTCGGGCACGGTGATCTTCCCGATCACCCCGGCCCAGCGCAACGGGCTGGAGGATCTGCGGCTGACGCTGTTCACCCATGACGACGGCAGCCGCGAATATATCGGCACCTACACCGCCTATTCGGGGCGCGAGATCCAGTCGGAGCTGATGCGCACCCGCGATTTCCGGGCGATCGACCTGGTGCCGATGCGGGGGGCGGCGGCGCGCAACAAGGGCATGGCGCTGTTCCCGCGCAAGATCGGCGGCCATTACATGATGATCGGCCGGCAGGACGGGCAGAATCTGTTCCTGCTGGCGTCGGACCGGGTCGACCAGTGGGAGGACGGGGATCTGCTGCTCACGCCGGCCTATCCGTGGGAGCTGGTCCAGATCGGCAATTGCGGCCCGCCGATCGAGCTCGACGAGGGCTGGCTGCTGCTCACCCACGGCGTCGGCGCGATGCGCAAATATGCGATCGGCGCGGTCCTGCTCGACAAGGACGATCCGTCGAAGCTGCTCGGGCGGACCGTCGAGCCGATCCTCGCCGCGCACGACCAGGACCGCGAGGGCTATGTGCCCAACGTCGTCTACACCTGCGGCGCGCTGCGCCATGGCGATCATCTGTTCCTGCCCTATGGCGTCGCCGACAGCTCGGTCGCCTTCGCCTTCGTGCCGATCGCCGAGCTGCTGGCGAAGATGTCCTGACCAAAGGCGAGGGCGCGGAACCCCGGTCCCGCGCCCCCTTCCTGCCGTCCGATCGGATATGGTCCGATCAGAAGTTCGCGGTCAGGCCCAGCGAGAAGCTGCGGCCGACCTTGTAGCGGTTCAGGTAGATGGTGTTCGAACCGGTCTTCTGGAACTCCTTGTAGGGGGTCCCGGTCAGGTTGCGCGCCTCGAGCTTCAGCTCCATGTCGGTGCCGAGCAGCTTGAAGCCCTGGCGGCCGACCAGGTCGAGCCGGAAGCCCGGCTTCTCGACGATGTCGGGCTGGCGCAGCGTGCCCTGGATCGGGCCGCGGTTGGTCACGCGGTCGCTCGCATAGTTGAGCAGCATCGTGATCTGCGACAGGCGCTCGGTATCCTCGAAGCTGAGCTGGAGGTTGGCGATGTGGTCCGACTGGCCGGTCAGCGGCGCGCCGTCGCGGAACAGCGTGTTGGCGGCGACCGGCGACAGGTCCGGCCCGATCACGATCGAGTCATCGACCTTCAGCTTCGACTTGGTCCAGGTGTAGTTGGCGATCATCACCAGCCGCTTGCTGGCGAAGAACTCGCCGCCGAGGCCGTCGAGCGGGAAGTGCTTCTCGGCCTCGATCTCGGCGCCGTAGAGCTGCGCCTCGGGCGCGTTGGCGAAGCCGGTGCGGAGCACGCCGCCGCCCGCGAAGAAGGCCGACGCCTCGATCGGATTGTCGATCTTCTTGTAGAAGCCCGCCAGCGACAGCCGCTGGTTGCGGTCGAAATACCACTCCCAGCGCGCCTCGGCATTGGTCAGCTTCGAATCGGTCAGGAACGGGTTGCCGGTGAACTGGCGATCGCTCTCGAAGTCCTGGTAGATCTGGCGCGCCAGCTCGCGGAACTGCGGACGGGCGACGGTCTTCGATCCGGCGATGCGGACCTGCATGTCGTCGTTGAAATTATAGGTCAGCGTCAGCGCCGGCAGGAAATAGCTCTTCGAGATGTTGGTGCCCGATCCGGCGTCGGGGGTGACGGTCTGCTTCGCGTCCTCGTAGCGGACGCCGCCCTGGATGCGCAGGCCGTCGCCCAGCTCGATCTCCGCCTGGCCGTAGCCCGCATGGATCACGAGATCCGCGTCATAGGCGCGCGACCCTTCGGCGCCCGACACGTCGCGGAGCTGGATGTTGTAGGTGTAGATATTATAGTCGGACAGCAGGAAGTCCGGCCGCTCCTGCGCGACGCCCTGGTTCAGCGCGCCGGTCGGGCGGAAGAACTGGAACTGGTAGCGCTCGGACGACCGCTTCGTCTTGTTATAGGCATAGCCGGCGGTCAGCGTGCCCTTGAGCGCGCCGTCGAGCGTGTAGCCGATGTCGGCGCTGCCCGCGTAGACATCCTCGTTGAGGTCGCTGAAGGCGATGTCGGCCGACTGGCCGGCCGACGTCAGGTTGTTGACGTAGTCGCCGACGACCGGGCTGTAATTATAGCTGAAGCTGCGCTCATAGGGGCTCTCGCGCTGCGAATTGGCATAGGTGCCGCGCAGGTCGATGCTGAGCTTGTCGAAGCGCAGCTCGGCGACGCCCTGGGTGTCGATCAGCTGGCGCTCGAACCAGTAGGTGTTCTGCTTGAGCAGCGACGGCGGCAAGGTCGCGTCCTGGTCCTCGACGCTGCGGTTGTAGCCGGCCGACAGGCGGCCCTGCTTGACGGTGTCGCGGATGAACAGGTTGGTCCAGCGGAACTTGTGGTCGTTCACCTCGGCGCCGAGGCCGAGCAGGCCGTTCACCGTGACGTGGTTGTCGGTGATGACGGTCTGGAACTGGGTCTGCGGGATGCCGGCCAGGTCCGGGTCGATCGACGACTGCTGGAGCACGTCGCGGGTCCGCCAGCTGTTGCTGTAGCCGAAGGCGGCGAGGACGCCGACCCGGCCGCTGTCGGTGTCGAACGAGGTGCCGCCGGTCAGGTCGGCCGAGAAATTGGCCGGGATGTTGCGGTTGCGCTGGAGCAGCGCGGTGTCCGCATTGTTCAGGCTGGCGGCGAAGCCCTGCAGGTCCTGCGCGCTGTAGGTCGCGCCCTGGACGATCGGGGTGGTGCCCGAATTCCTGATCGCGGACTTCAGCCCCTTGGGGATGTCGCGGGTGCCGTCGTCGAAGCCGAACCAGTCATAGTCCGACCCGTAATAGGTGTAGCCGAGATTGCCGGTCGTCTCGCTGTCGCCGGCGATCGATCCGCCGATCGACAGGAAGGTCTCGGTCGGGATCGCCTTGGTCGTCAGGTTGATCACGCCGCCGCCGAACTCGCCCGGATAATTGGCCGAATAGCTCTTCTGGACGAGCGAGGAGGCGAGGATGCTGGTCGGGAACAGGTCGAGCGGGACGACGCGCTTGAGCGGCTCGGGGCTCGGCAGCGGCGAGCCGTTGAGCAGCGCCAGCGAGTAGCGGTCGCCGAGGCCGCGGACATAGACGAAGCCGTTGCCGACCACCGACAGGCCGGTGACGCGCTGGAGCGCGCCGGCGATGTCGCCGTCGCCGGTGCGGGCGATGTCGGCCGAGGAGAGCACCGAGACGACCTGCGGGGTCGCGCGGACGACGTTCTGCTGGCGGCGGCCGGTGACGACGATGTCGCGGGCCGAGGGCGCGCCGAGCGTCGAGATCTCGACCTGCTCCTCGCCCTTGTCGGCGGACGACCGGTCGGCGGGCTGGTCGGCGGGAGCCGGCGCGGCGGCCTGCGCGAGCAGCGCGGCCGGCGACATCAGCGCCGTCGAAAGCAGGAGGATGCGCCCGAAGGCGAGAGGGTTGTTCATGATGGGTCCCCGTTCAAATGTGCGAACGGGCGGCGAGCGCTTCCGCGACCGCCGCCCGTATCGTCGTTCAAGCGCCGGTCAGTTCGGGATCGCGGTGCAGGCCCCGCTGGTGCTGCCGAACGACGCGGTCGAGGAGTTGCAGGTCCAGCCCGCATACCAGGTGTCGGTCGCGTCCCGCACCGCGCCGATATAGGACGTGGTGACGAAGAAGCTGCCGAGCGTCTTGGCGTCGAAGGCCGGCACGGCGGCTTCGTTGGCGCCGTTGATGTAGGTGCCGGTCAGCGACGAGGTGAAGCTCGGCTTGTTGTTGCTGCCGGCGGTGAAGATCGTCTGGACCGCCGCCTCGTTGCCGTCGGCGCGATAATTGCCGCCCGAGCAGGCGAGCGCGACCGAGTTGAACACCGGCGGGCCGACGTCGTCGAGGCTGCTGTTGGCCGCGCGGGTCGTGGTGGTGCCGGTCTCGTCGATGTCGAGGCAGGCGCCGGTGCCGGTCACCACGCCGTTGACCATCGTATAGTCGGTGCCGCCGCGCAGCAGCATGACGTTGCCGCCCTGGACGGTCGAGCGCTGGACGAAGGTGAAGTTGGCGAGGCGGGTGTTCTGGCGCGGAGTGGCGTCCTCGTTGCCGTTCGAGTCGGCTTCGATCATCGAGTCGCCGTTCGAACCGTCGCGCTGCACGCCGATCACGAACTGGATGAAGCCCTTGTAGCCGAGGTCGGTGTCGAGCGCGTCGTCGTCGGCGCCGGTGATCACCAGATATTTCAGGTTGGCGCGGCCGCCGAAGATCTCGATGCCGTCGTCCGAGCTGTTGTGGATCTGGATGTGGTCGAGGGTGGTGCCGCTGCCGACGCCGCCCAGGGTCAGGCCCTGCAGCTCGTTGCCGGGCGCGATCGCGAAGCCCGAATAGCGGATCTGGACATATTGCAGCGTGCCGCTGTTGTCGGCCGCCTCGGCACCGCCGTAGAGCGAGCTGGTGGTGCCTTCGATGACCTGCTGGCACTGGGCCGAGCCGCCGGTGACCGCGGTGTTGCAATCCGAGATCGGCGCGCGGCCGAGCAGGATGATGCCGCCCCACAGGCCCTGGCTGCTGTCGGTCGCGGAGCCGACGACGTTGTCGCGGGCGGTGAAGACGATCGGCGAGGTCGCGGTGCCGATCGCGTTCAGGCGCGAGCCGCGGTTGACGACCAGATAGTCGTTGCCCGACGAGGCGAAGACGGTGACGCCCGGCTGGACGGTAAGGGTGACGCGCTGGCCGCCCGCGGCCGCGCCGTCGCCGCCGATGTCGGTGCCGACATTGACCGGGCCGGAGAGCGAGTAGACCACGCCCGGCAGCTTCTGCAGCGTATAGTCGGCGCTGATGCGGCCCGAGATTTCGCAGTTACGGAAGGCCGAGGTGACGGTGCCGCGGTCGATCGTGCCGGTCGGGCAGCTCGCGGCGGCCTGGCCCGGAGTCGGGGTGGGGGTCGGCGTGGGCGTCGGGGTCGGGGTGGGGGTCGGGGTGATGATGGTGCCTTCACCCGGCGAAGCGACGTCGTCGGCGCCGCCGCAGGCGGTGACCGCCAGCGCGCAGCCGAGCATCAGGATGGTGCGGAACTTGTTCATGATGGCCCCTTTGCTGGACGAGGGGGCGCCCGACTCTCGGCCACGCCCTTCGGAACCCGCTCCTAGAGAGGCTGGATGGCGGCTCGATTACGCCGACATGACAGTTCGGAGACAGTGGGGCGGGCTTAGCCCCGTTCGGGCCAGGGCCGTTCGCGATACCATTTGGTGATGACGTATTTGGCGCCCTTGCGGACCTTCATCCCGCAATGCAACGTCGCCTCGTTGGGCCGGCCCGACCGGTCGATATTGGCCCAGGCCACCAGTTTTCCGCGCTCGGGCGGGATGATCTTGTCGAGCCGGCGGAAGCGGGTGGCGCCGCCGGCGGCGGGTTCGTTGAGATAGATCATCGCCGTCCAGCTCCGCTGGCCGGTCTCGCCGCAATGGGCGAGATAGTCGAAGCCGGTCGGCTCGAACGTGTCGGTATGGTCGCGGAACTCGTCGCCGACGTCATATTTCTGGCCCTGGATCGGCTCCCCGAGTCGCGGGTCGATGCCCAGCGCGTCGGCGATCCGCGCGTCGATCGCCTGCGCCAGCGCGTCGCGCGGGTCGAGGTCGCAGGTCTTGCTGGTGCGGAAATAGGCGATGCCCTGGTCGTCGGCGATCGTCGAGGGCCGGTTGTCGCGGTCGATCAGCGCGACCAGCTCGGCGCAGGTCTCCGCCGGCAGGAAGTCGCGGATCATGAACAGCTCGGCCTTGGCGCTGGGCAGCTTTTGTGCGCCGCGGGACTTGAGATGCTCGGCGACGGAGGAGATCAGGTCGGTCATGGCGACCGCCTGCCTAGCGCGAATGGGGCGGGGCAGGCCATGGGGCGCGTCATCGTCCTGCAACATGATCGCTGCGGAACCGACCCATTTCCGTCAGCCGCCCCGGCGCGCCAGTTCCGCCTCATAGGCGGCGCGCAGCCGGGGAAGGACCGGATCGTGTCCGGCGGGCAGCGGCACGCCGAGGTGCAGGTGGCGCAGCTCGGCCATGAAATCGGCGACCAGCGCCGGCCCGCCTTCCTCCATGAGCTGCTGGCGGATCGCCAGCTCGGGCGTGGTCGGCAGATGGCGGCGGCCCCAGGCGCCCATCTGGACGAGCAGCGGCAGCAGCTCGATCCCCTTGTCGGTCAGGCTGTAGACCGCCTTCTGCTTGTGGGTCGGATCGTCCTGCCTCGACAGCACCCCGAGGGCGACGAGGCGCTTCAGCCGGTCGGCGAGGATGTTGGAGGCGATGCCCTCCTCCGACTGGCCGAGCAGTTCGCGGAAATGGCGGCGGTTGCCGAACATCATGTCGCGGATGACGATCAGGCTCCAGCGGTCGCCGAGCACTTCGAGCGTCAGGTTGATCGGGCAGCCGGAGCGGCCGGGAAGTCGTTCCGTCGTCATAACCGCTTGCAAAGTACAATCGGTTGAAATAGGACGCAACTGCTTGCAGATTGAAAGCGGTTCAGGAGAGTCATGATGAGCAAGGTTCGCGCGGCGGGCTTTTCGATCTCGCTCGACGGTTTCGGCGCCGGCGCCGGCCCCGGCCAGAGCCTCGCCGACCCGCTGGGGCATCGCGGCACCGAGCTGCACCAATGGTATTTCGCGACGCGCAGCTTCCGGGCGATGATCGGCGAGGAGGGCGGCGACACCGACGGCGTCGACGCGGTCCATGCCCGCCGCGCGATGGAGGGGTTCGGCGCGCACATCCTCGGCCGCAACATGTTCGGGCCGGTGCGCGGCCCCTGGAACGGCGACGAATGGACGGGCTGGTGGGGCGACGAACCGCCGTTCCATGCGTCGACCTTCATCCTCACCCACCACCGGCGCGACCCGCTGGTGATGGCGGGCGGCACCGTCTTCCACTTCGTCACCGACGGGATCGGCGCGGCGCTGGAGCAGGCGAAGGCGGCGGCCGGCGATCGCGACGTCAAGATCGGCGGCGGCGTGTCGACGCTGCGCCAATATCTGGCCGCGGGGCTGGTCGACGAGCTGCATCTCGCGATCGCGCCGGTGCTGCTCGGCCGCGGCGAGGCGCTGTTCGCGGGGCTCGACCTTCCCGCGCTCGGCTATAGGGTGCTCTCCAGCGAAGCCGGCGAGGCCGCCCGGCATGTCATCATCGGCCGATGAACGGAAAGGCAGCGCGACCATGACGATCCAGCTCTACGCCCATCCCTTCTCCTCCTACTGCCAGAAGGCCAAGACCGCGCTCTACGAGAAGGGCATCGCCTTCGAGGAGAAGATGCTCGACGGCAGCGAGCCGAACGCGGGCGAGTTCGCCGCGCTCTGGCCGGTCGGCAAATTCCCGGTGGCGGTCGACGACGGCCAACTGGTGTTCGAGGCGACCGGCATCATCGAACATGTCGAGGCGCGCTTTCCCGATGCGCCGCGCCTGATCCCCGCCGATCCGCTGGCGGCGGCCGAGGTGCGGATGTGGGACCGCTTCTTCGACAATTATGTCGCCTATCCGCAGCAGCGCCTCGTCTACATCGCGATCGGCCGCGAGCATGACGACGGCGGCGACCGCTGGCGCGCCGCGCTCGACACCGCCTATGCGCTGCTCAACGAGCGGATGCGCGACCGCGAGTGGGTGGCGGGCGACTTCGGCCTCGCCGACTGCTCGGCGGCGCCGCAACTGCTCTATGCCGACTGGAGCCACGCGATCCCCGAGACATATGCGGCGCTGCGCGCCTATCGCGCGCGGCTGCTCGCCCGGCCGAGCTACGCCCGCGCGCTCGACGAGGCGCGGCCTTACCGCCACTTCTTCCCGCTCGGCGCGCCCGAGGGCCGGGACTGATCGGGAAGATATGGCTTAACGCGCTTCCTTCCGCCGGCTGAGCGCGGCGATGCAGGAGGCGCGGTCGATGTCCTCGCCGGTCGGCAGGCGGGCGTCGACATGGGTGACGACCGGCTCGCGGCCCGGCCCCGGCGGATAGAGATAGGCGTCGAGCACGCAGACGCCGCTGGCATATTGCAGCTTGCGCGCCGGCTCCTCACGGACGTCCTGGTCGGGGACGCCGAACAGGCTGATCAGCGCGCGGGCGTCCTTGCCCAGCACCCGGTCGAGCCCGGCCTCGGCCCGCACCGGCGGCGGCGGGGCCGAGACGACGGGGACATGGCCGGTCGGCCCGCAGGCGGCGAGCAGCGCGGCGGGGGCGAGGGGCAGGAGGCGGGCGGATCGCAACAGGGTCATGCCGCCCCGCACAGCATCATATCGGGCCGGGCGCAAGCGCCGGGCGGCGGACCGCTTGGCGGCGGCGACGGCTTTCGCTAGGAGCCGGGCGCATGATTCCCCCCCGCTACGACGTCGTCGCGATCGGCAACGCGCTGGTCGACGTGCTGTGCCACAAGGACGACGGCTTCGTCGCGGCGCAGGGGTTGATGCGCGGGCTGATGCAGCCGATCGCCCCCGACCGCGCGGTGCTGCTGCACGCGGCGATGGGGCAGTGCGAGGAGGTGTGCGGGGGCTCCGCCGCCAACACGATGGCGGCGCTCGCCCGGCTCGGGCTGCGGCTCGCCTTCGTCGGCCAGGTCGGCGCCGACCGGCTCGGGCGGCTGTTCGCCGACGACATGGCCGCCGGCGGCATCGCCTTCCCGCTGCCGCCGATCGACCGGCCGACCGGACGCTGCCTGATCATCGTCAGCCCCGACGGCCACCGGACGATGAACACCGCGATCGGCGCGTCCGAATATCTGCCGGCGGCGGCGTTCGACGGGGCGATCGCGGCGGAGGCGGCGATCCTCTACGTCGAAGGCTATATGTGGCGGACCGACGAGCCGCGCGCCGCCGCCCGCGCCGCGATCGAGACCGCCCGCGCGCACGGCCGGCGCACCGCCTTCACCTTGTCCTCCGAATATTGCGTCCAGCAGCATCATGACGATTTCGTCGCGCTGCTCGACGCGGGGCTGGTCGACATCCTGTTCGCCAATGAGGGCGAGCTGGCCGAGCTCAGCGGCCGCGCCGATTTCGAGGCCGGCGTCGCCTGGGCGGCGGCGCGGGTGCCGCTGCTGATCGCGACGCGCGGGCCCGACGGGGCGATCGGCGTGGAGGGCGGTCGGCGCTGCGAGGCGCCCGCCGAGCCGTTCGGGGCGATCGTCGACACGACCGGCGCGGGCGACCTGTTCGCCGCCGGGGTGCTGGCCGGCCTCGCGCAGGGCCGCGACCTGCCGGTGGCGCTGCGCATGGGATCGATCGCCGCCGGGCGGATCATCGCGCTGACCGGGCCGCGCCTGCCCGAGGGCGAGGACCTCGCCGCGCTGATCGAGGATCGGCTCCGCGCCCCCTGACAAAGAAAGAGCCCGGCTTTCGCCGGGCTCGATCCATTGGTCCTGGCGTGTTGCCGATCACTCGATCGGCGGCACCGGCTGCGGCGGCGCGTCGGGATCGGTCTCGTGCGTCTCGACGATGCCCCGGCCGAGGTTGCTCTTCCGATAGCCGTACAGGAAATAGACGATCAGCCCGACCGCCGCCCAGCTGAAGAACAGCGTGATCGTGTAGCGCGACAGGCTGAAGAACAGGTAGATGCAGCCGATCGTCGCGATCGGAGCGACGAGCGCCACCGCCGGGGTGCGGAAGGGGCGGCTGCGGTTCGGATCGGTCCGGCGCAGCACCAGCACCGCGATCGACACCGCGGCGAAGGCGAACAGCGTGCCCGAATTGGAGATGTCGGCGAGCGCGCCCACCGGGAACAGCGCGGCGAAGATCGCCACGAAGATACCGGTCATGACCGTAACGACATGCGGCGTCTTGAAGCGCGGATGGATGCGCGAGAAGACGCCCGGCAGCAGGCCGTCGCGGCTCATCACGAAGAAGATGCGGGTCTGGCCGAACATCATCATCAGGATGACCGAGGGAAGGGCGAGGCCGGCGGCCAGGCCGAGCAGGTTGCCGATCTCCTTGTAGCCGATCTCGCGCAGGGTCCAGGCCAGCGCCTCCTTCGAGCAGACGACCTTGGCGTCGCCGATCGCCGAGCAGGCCTGCGCCAGCGCGGGCGAGCCGGTGGGGATGGCGGCGCCCGAGGCGTCGAGCATCGGCTGGGCGCCGACGCCGCCGATCACGCCGGCGGCGACGAGCATGTAGAAGACGGTGCAGATGCCGAGCGAGCCGATCAGGCCGATCGGCATGTTGCGCTGGGGATTCTTGGTCTCCTCGGCGGCGGTCGAGACCGCGTCGAAGCCGACATAGGCGAAGAAGATCGATGCCGCCGCCGCCGAGATGCCGGCGAAGCCGAGCGGGGCGAAGGGATCGAAATTGTTCATGTTCATCACCGGCAGCGCCAGCACCACGAACAGCGACAGCGCGGCGACCTTGATGCCGACCAGCACGGCGTTGACGGTGGCGCTTTCCTTGGTGCCGAGCACCAGCAGCCAGGTGACGAGCAGCGCGATGATCGCGGCGGGGATGTTGACGATGCCGCCGTCGATCGGGCCGAGCACCAGTTCCTTGGGCACGGTTATCCCCGTCAGCGACTGGAACAGGCCGACGACATAGCCCGACCATCCGACCGACACCGCGCCGGCGGCGATCGCATATTCGAGGACGAGCGCCCAGCCGACCATCCAGGCGACCAGTTCGCCCATCACGGCGTAGCTGTAGGTGTAGGCGGAGCCGGACACCGGCACCATCGCCGCCATCTCGGCATAGCAGAGCGCCGCGACCGCGCAGACGAAGCCGGCGATCACGAAGCTGAGCATCATGCCGGGGCCGGCCTTCTGCGCGGCTTCGGCGGTGAGAACGAAGATACCGGTTCCGATGATGCCGCCGATCCCCAGCATGGTGAGCTGGAACGGCCCTAGCGATCGGTGCAGCGACTTTTTCGCTGCGGTGGCGAGAATGGCGTCGAGAGGCTTAACACGCCCGAATATCATGCGGATGTCCCTTTCATGCCGGGCTTGTGCGCGCGGCCGGTCATGGGAGGGGGAGCCTAATCGCTAATTCGCCGCGCGCAACAGAATTGCGCGAGGGCGGGCGGGACGGGTCTGCTCGCGGCTCAGTTCACCAGCATTGCGTGGAACTGCCGCCCGCCGAAGATGTGGACGTGGAGGTGCGGCACCTCCTGGTGGCCGTGGCCGCCGACATTGGCGAGCAGGCGATAGCCCGGCGCGGACAGCCCCGCCTCGCGCGCGACATGGCCGACGGCGCGGACGAAGCCGGCGATCTCGGCGTCGCTCGCGCTGGCGGTGAAATCGTCCCACGACACGTAGCGGCCCTTGGGGATCACCAGCAGGTGGACCGGCGCCTGCGGGTTGATGTCGTGGAAGGCGAGCGCCCAGTCGTCCTCATAGACCTTCCGCGACGGCAGCTCGCCGCGCAGGATGCGGGCGAAGACATTGTCGTCGTCATAAGGCTGGGTCGCGTCGATCGGCATCGTCTTCTCCAACTCCCAATTCGTCCGTCCCGTAAAGGGATGATCACCCCTTCGGCCGCGCCGCCTTCTCGGCGAGGCCCGACGTGCCTTCGCGGCGGTCGAGCTCGGCCAGCACGTCGGCGAAGGGCACCCCCGCCTCGGCCAGCAGCACCATCAGGTGGAACAGCAGGTCGGCGGCCTCCCCCGTCACCCCGCGACGGTCGCCGGCCATCGCCGCGATCACCGTCTCGACCGCCTCCTCGCCCAGCTTCTGGGCGATCTTGGGCATGCCCTTCGCGAACAGCGCGGCGACATAGGATGTGGAGGGATCGGCGGCGCGGCGCGCCGCGATGGTCGATTCGAGCTGGTCGAGGGTGCCGGTCATGCCGCCGCTTCAAGCGCGGCGAGGCGGCGAGGTCAATCGTCGAAACGCGGATCGCCGAAATGACGAACCCCCGCCCGTCCATCTCCGCCGGGCGGGCGGGGAAGAGCGGGCGGGGGCCGCATCACGCAAAACAACGCACGGGAACGAACGCAATGGAACGCAAGCTACTCGAACGTCACGCGCAACTCATGGCTCGCGGCGCCTGCGGCTCGCATAGCGACCCACCAGCACCCCCGCGACCGCGACCAGGAACAGGACGAGCGCGCTCGGCTGCGGAACCTTCTGCAGCCACGCCGTCACCGTATCGAGTTGCGCCCAGGCGGGAGAGGCGATCGCGGCGGCCATGCTCAACGCAAATACCCCCCGGAATGCGGAACTGACCATCGGACCATCCTCCCCCGCCCTCGCCCCCGGGCGAGAGGAATAACGGGTTGCCGGAAAGGTAAGCCAGAATCGTGCCATTTGCCCGAAAGGCCCGTTTTCCAAGGTTCGGGCGTCGGACGGCGCGGGCGGGCGGGGCAGGGATGTAAAGAAACCCGACAGGTCGGGCGGGCCGGACGCGGGCCACGAAAAAGGGGCCGGGATCGCTCCCGGCCCCTTTCGAAGGCGTGTCGTGCGGACCGGCGATCAGGCGCCGGCGACGTCCGCCACGTCGATCTTCACGCCCGGGCCCATGGTCGAGCTGACGGCGGCCTTCTTGAGGTACTTGCCCTTGGCGCCGGTCGGCTTCGCCTTGACGATCGCGTCGACGAACGCGTCGAAATTGGCGCGCAGGTCCTCGGCCGGGAAGCTCGCCTTGCCGATGCCCGAGTGGATGATGCCGGCCTTCTCGACGCGGAACTCCACCTGGCCGCCCTTGGCCGCCTTGACGGCTTCGGCGACGTTCATCGTCACGGTGCCGAGCTTCGGGTTCGGCATCAGGCCCTTCGGGCCCAGGATCTTGCCGAGGCGGCCGACCAGGCCCATCATGTCCGGGGTCGCGATGCAGCGGTCGAAGTCGACCGTGCCGCCCTGGATCGTCTCGAGCAGGTCTTCGGCGCCGACGACCTCGGCACCGGCGGCCTTGGCTTCGTCGGCCTTGGCGCCGCGGGCGAACACGCCGACGCGGACGTCCTTGCCGGTGCCCTTGGGCAGGGTGACGACGCCGCGGACCATCTGGTCGGCGTGGCGCGGATCGACGCCCAGGTTCAGCGCGACCTCGATCGTCTCGTCGAACTTCGACGTGGCGTTCTGCTTGGCGAGGGCGATCGCCTCATCGACGCCGTACAGCTTCTGGCTGTCGACCGACGCGGCCTGGTTCTTCTGCTTCTTGCTCAGCTTGGCCATGGTCTCAGCCCTCCACCACTTCGAGGCCCATCGCGCGGGCCGAGCCTTCGATGATGCGGGTCGCCGACTCGATATCGTTGGCGTTGAGATCCTTCATCTTCACTTCGGCGATCTGGGCCAGCTGCGACCGCTTGATCTTGCCGGCGCTCGCCTTGCCCGGCTCCTTCGAGCCCGACTTCAGGTTGATCGCCTTCTTGATCAGATAGGTCGCCGGCGGGGTCTTGGTGACGAAGCTGAACGAACGGTCCGCATAGACGGTGATGATCGTCGGCAGCGGGGTGCCGACCTCGAAATCACCGGTCTGGGCGTTGAACGCCTTGCAGAAGTCCATGATGTTGACGCCGCGCTGACCGAGCGCGGGGCCGATCGGCGGCGACGGATTCGCCTTTCCAGCGGGCACCTGGAGCTTGATATAGCCCGTGATCTTCTTTGCCATGTTTCACTCTCTTCCAAGTTTAGCGGTCCATGCGAAGGCCGACGCCCTCTCCCGCAATGTTCGGCACCTGCAAGGCGCCTATTCCGGATCGCTCCGAAACTTTCCAAATCGTCATGCTGAACTTGTTTCAGCATCCACCCATCATCCGCACCGTCCGTGCGTGTGGCCCGGTGGATCCTGAAACAAGTTCAGGATGACGGCCCTGGTCAGGCCGTCACTTGACTCGCTCGACCTGCTCGAACTCGAGCTCGACCGGGGTCGCGCGGCCGAAGATCGACACCGACACCTTGACGCGGCTGCGGTCGAAGTCGAGCTCCTCGACGACGCCGTTGAAGCTGGCGAACGGACCGTCGAGCACCTTGACCTGGTCGCCGATCTCGTAATCGACCTTGAGCTTGGTCTTGGGCGCGGCGGCGGCGGCCTCCTCCTTGGTGTTGAGGATGCGCGCGGCCTCGGCCTCGCTGATCGGCTGCGGCTTGCCCGACGAACCGAGGAAGCCCGTCACCTTCGGCGTGTTCTTCACCAGGTGGTAGACGTCGTCGTTCATGCTGAGCTTCGCCAGCACATAGCCGGGGAAGAATTTGCGGTCCGACGTGATCTTCTTGCCGCGCCGGACTTCGGTGACCTTCTCGGTGGGGACCTCGACGGCCTCGACGAGCTGCTCCAGGCCCAGGCGCGCGGCATCGGCCAGGATCGCTTCCCGGACCTTGTTCTCGAAGCCCGAATAGGCGTGAATGATGTACCAGCGCGCCATGAACGCCAACGTCTCCGTCTTTTAGCCCAGGAGGGACAGCAGGAACTTCACGATCGACGCGAACATCTGATCGATCCCGAAGAAGAACAGGCCCAGCAGCAGGGTCATGATGCCGACCATGATCGTGGTCGCGATCGTTTCCTTGCGGCTCGGCCAGACGACCTTCCGGGTCTCGGCCTTGACCTGGTTGATGAACTCAACGGGTGAAGTCTTCGCCACGTCCTCAGCCTATCCTGCCGGGTCCGACCCGGAAACCACGCAAACAACGACACGAGGCCGCGGTCCGCTCTTCGGCCTTTCGGCCGGCGGACCTGACCTCGTCTCGTTTCTCGACCCCAGCGGCCTTCCGGCCATCGTCAGATGGCAGGAGTGGAGGGACTCGAACCCCCGGCCCTCGGTTTTGGAGACCGATGCTCTACCAACTGAGCTACACTCCTCCGGGTCCGAGAGGCGGGCACATAGCGGTGGGGGCGTGCAAGCGCAAGGGGTTGCGGGATGGCGGCCGACATCCGCCGCCCGTCACTTCGCGAACTGCCTGTCACCTCGCGAACTGTATGCCGGGCTGGTCGATATCCCACCAGGCGCCGCCGGCGCCGTTGGTGCGGAAGGCGATCGGGATGGCGAGGCGGTGGCCGCACGGCTCGAAGGTCCACAGCTCGGTCCACGATCCCTTCAGGCGGATGCCGTACTGGCTGGGGCCGAGATCGGGGCTGGTGCCGGTGACGCGCACCCCGGTCGGCGTCAGCTCCCTGGGCGCGCATTGCGGGTCCTCGGCATGCAGGCGCTGCGACACGGCGGCGACCGTGGCGCGCAGCGCCTCGCGCGACAGCGTCGGCCAGGCGAGGCTCTCGCCCTGGCCGGCGAAGACGCCGTCGAGGGTCGCTCCGTCGGCCATGCGCAGCAGCAGCACGCGGATCGGGTCGGCGGGCGGGCAGTCGTCGAGCCTGACCGACGCGATCCAGCCATTCTCGATCCGGCCAGCGGCGATCATCGCGGCGATCATGCCGTCGAGCGTCACCGGCTCGAGCTTGCCGATGCTGATCTTCTTCGGCTGGCAGCGGCCGCGCACCTTGGCGTCGACCATCACGGCGTTGCCGACCGCGCGCGCCAGCGCCTCGCCGTCGGGCAGCGGCTTGCGGTTGATCGCCTCGACGTCGCGGCGGAACTGGTCGGGGTCGCCGAGCGGATCGAGCGGCGCGGCGAGCGCGGACGCCCCGGCCGACAGCGCCAGCAGCGCGGCCGCCCATGTCCGGAGGCGCGCGCTTCGCCGGATCATGCCGGCCCGATCATGCGGCGATGTCGTAGCCCTGGATCTCGCCCGACAGATAGAGGTTGCGCGCCTTGGCGCGGCTCAGCTTGCCCGAGCTGGTCTTGGGCAGGGTGCGCGGCGGCACCAGCTCGACCACGCAGTGCATGCCGGTGATCGCGCGGACCTTCTCGCGGATCTGGTCGCGCAGCCGGGCGCGCTCCTCGGGGTCGGAGGTGCGGCACTGGACGAGCACGGCGGGGGTCTCCTCGCCGCCCGGGGTGGTGATCGCGAAGGCGGCGATGTCGCCGGCCTTGAAGCCGGGAAGCTGCTCCACCGCCCACTCGATGTCCTGCGGCCAGTGGTTCTTGCCGTTGATGATGATCATGTCCTTGGCGCGGCCGACGATGTAGATATAGCCGTCGGACATATAGGCCATGTCGCCGGTGTCGAGCCAGCCGTCGACCATGCAGGCGTCGGTCGCCTCCTCGTCGCGGAAATAGCCGGTCATGATCGACGGGCCCTTGGCCCACAGCTTGCCGATCATCTTGTCGGGCAGCGGCGATCCGTCATCGTCGCGAATCTCGACCGTCATGTCGCGCACCGGCTTGCCGCAATTGACGATCGCGCGGAAGCGGCGCGGCCGGTCCTTGCTGTGGTCGCCGCCCGAAAGCTGGGTCTCCTCGACCAGCTCGACGACGATGCCCTCGCCCGGCGGCATGATCGAGACGGCGAGCGTCGCCTCGGCCAGGCCGTAGCTCGGCAGGAAGGCGGTCGCCTTGAAGCCGGCCTCGGCGAAGGCGTCGACGAAGGACTGCATCACGTCGGGGCGGATCATGTCGGCGCCGTTGCCGGCGAGCCGCCAGCGCGACAGGTCGAAGCGGTCCGACGCCTTGGTCTGGCTCGACATGCGGCGCGCGCAGATGTCGTAGCCGAAGGTCGGCGAATAGCTGATCGAGGTGCCCTCGTTGCGGCTGATCAGGTCGAGCCAGGCAAGCGGGCGGCGGGCGAAGTCCTCGGTCTTCAGATAGTCGACCGACACCTGGTTGGCGATCGGCGACAGGAAGCAGCCGACCAGCCCCATGTCGTGATACCAGGGCAGCCAGCTGATGCAGCGGTCCTGCGGTTCGAGCAGCATGCCGTGGCTGTGCGCGGCGAGGTTGTTGAGCAGCGCGCGGTGGGTGACGGCGACGCCGTGCGGGAAGCGGGTCGATCCGCTCGAATATTGCAGATAGGCGATGTCGTCGGGCGACGCCTGCGGCAGGATCGCGTCGACCGCCTCGCGCGCCTCGAACGCCTCGTAGCTCAGCGCCTTCACCCCGCGCAGCGCGGCGGCGGCGGTCGCCATCTCGGCCAGTTCCTCGGGGAAGAAGAGCAGCGTCGGGTCCGAGCTGCCGAGCTGGACGGCAAGCTGGTCGATATAGCTGTCCTTGCCGCCGAACGAGGTCGGCAGCGGCAGCGGCACCGGCCAGGCGCCGGCATAGACCGCGCCGAAGAACAGCGCGGCGAAATGGGTTCCCGTCTCGGCGATCAGGGCGATGCGGTCGCCGGGGCGCACCCCAGCCGCGACCAGCCGGCCGGCATTGGCCAGCGCCTCGGCGCGCAGCTCGGCGAAGGGATAGGGGCGCGTCAGCGTGCCGCGGGCGTCATGGAAATTCAGCCCCCGCGTGCCGGTCGCGGCATAGTCGAGGGCCGCGCCCAGCGTATCGAAATCGGAGAAACGGCGCGGCAGCGCGTCGGCTGTCGGCGTCGGCACCAATGCCATTATCGGTCAGATCCTTCGTTCATTCGCGGCCATTCCCACCCGATCCAGCATCGCCGCACCCTTGCGGTGACGCCGGCCAGCCAACAGGCAGCCTCGTTCAGTGCGCCACATCTTGCCGAGCGGCGCGTTCAAAATCCGGCCCGACTGTGGCACAATCATGGCGCATGCCCCATGAAGTTGCCAAAGCCTTGCCGCCCTATGACGCCGCGACCCTCGAACGCGCCGCGCTCGACTATGCCGCGCGCTACGCGACGACGCGGGCGAAACTGACCGCCTATCTGCGCCGCAAGCTGCGCGAGCGCGGCTGGGACGGCGACGGCCCGGCTCCGGTCGAGGCGCTGGTCGCGCGCTTCGCCGAGCGCGGCTATGTCGACGACCGCGCCTTCGCCTCGGCCCGGGCCGAGGCGCTGCTGCGGCGCGGCTATGGCGCGCGGCGGATCGGCAGCGCGCTGCGCGCCGCCGGGATCGACGCCGAGACGACCGAGGGGCTGCGCGAGCGGATCGACGGCGACGCCGAGGCGGCGGCGCTGCGCTACGCCCGGCGCAAGCGGATCGGGCCGTTCGCCGCGCGCCCCGCCGACCCCGCCGAGAAACGCCGCTGGATCGCCGCGATGGCGCGCGCGGGCCATCCGATCGAGCTGGTGTTGCGCCTGCTCCAGGTTGATCCTGACGAGGTAGGGGTTGAACCGTGACGCAGAACGCGCAATGGCAGGGGTTTGGGGCGCGGCACCGGATTCGGAAGCGCTTCGTTTCAACGGCGCTCTATGATAGAAGCTGACGCCAGGGCTGCGGGTGACAGGGCGATGAATGAGAAGTCTGTTGCGTCTGTAACGTTGCGCGACGTCAGCGTGGACAGCGGGCAGGAATGCGTGTCGCCGGCTGCCGGCGAACCCGCCGAGACCGTCGTGGGCGCGGTGAAATGGTTCGACGCCACCCGCGGGTTCGGTTTCATCGCCACCGATGGTGATCGCGGCGACGTGCTCGTCCATTTTTCCGTGCTGCGCGACCATGGCCGCCGGACCCTGCCCGAAGGCGCGCGCATCGCGTGCGAGGTGGTGGCGCGCGACCGCGGCCTGCAGGCGCGCCGCATCCTCGCGATCGACCTGTCGACCGCGACCGGCCCCGATCCCGACCTGATCGCCAAGCGCAACGCCGACCGCGTCGATCCGACCCAGCTGGTCGACCAGGCGGGCGAGCCCGAGCCGGTCATCGTCAAATGGTTCAACCGCCTGAAGGGCTATGGCTTCCTCGTCCGCGACGGCGAGACCCAGGACATCTTCATCCATATGGAGACGGTCCGCCGCGCCGGCCTGCCCGACCTTCTTCCCGAGACGCGGATGAAGGCGCGCATCGCCGAGGGCCGCAAGGGCCCGCTGGCGGTCGAGCTGATCACCGACTGACGATGGTCGCGCCGCTGCGGCTGATCGGCGCGTTCGGCGCCCTGTCCTTCGCGCTCGCGGGCTGCGCGCCGACCGCCGCCGGCTCGCCGCCGGCCGCCGAGACGCAGGCGACCGTCCCGCTGACCATCCACACCGCGCGCGGCAAGCTGGCTTATGCGGTCGAGGTCGCCTCCACCCCGCAGCAGCAGGCGCGCGGGCTGATGTACCGCACCAGCCTGCCCGACCATGGCGGGATGATCTTCCCGATGTCGCCGCCGCGCGAGGCGAGCTTCTGGATGAAGAACACCTACATCCCGCTCGACATGATCTTCATCCGCGCCGACGGCACGATCGCCCGCATCGCCGCCAACACGGTGCCCGAGGACCTGACCCCGGTGGGATCGGGCGAGCCGGTCGCCGCCGTGCTCGAGATCGTCGGCGGCGGCGCGGCCGCCAACGGGATCGCCGCAGGCGATCGGGTGGAGTGGAAGAAGAAGTAGGATCGTTTGTTTTTTTGCGGTGGAACGGGACGCGCCAGCGTCCCGCAAGGCCGAACGGCCGCCCGAGCTTATGCGAGGAAAGCCAAGTGCGCGGATGCGCACGCCGGCGCTTGAGGCCAATCGAACACCCCACAAACACTTGCGCCCTCTAGGGCGCAAGGGCTAAGCGGACAGCCATGCTCAAGAAGATCTTCACCTGGTGGGACGGCGCCACGATCGGCACGCTGCTGTTCAGCAAGCTCAACGGCACGCGGATCGGCGAGGATGCGCTCGGCAACGTCTATTTCGAGGGCGGCCGCACCACCGACGGCCGGCCGCGCCGCTGGGTCATCTATTCCGGGTCGAACGACGCCAGCCGGGTTCCGGCGGAATGGCACGGCTGGCTGCACCACAGCACCGACCTGACCCCCGACCAGCTTCCGGCGCCGCGCGCCTGGCAGAAGCCGGCCGAACCGAACCTGACCGGGACCGAGGCGGCCTATCGGCCGGCCGGCGCGCTCGAGCGGGGCGGCGTCCGCGCCGCCGCGACCGGCGATTATGAGGCATGGAGCCCGAACTGAGCCATGAAGTCGCTGTTGCGTGAGAATATCGGCGAGGCGCTCGTCGGACTGTTCGTCGTCCTGTTCGCGGCCTGGTTCGTCTGGTTCGCCTGGGGCGCCACCGGCGGCGGCGCCAAGGCCGGCGCGATCCACGTCACCGCGCTCTTCCCCAACAGCACCGGCATCAACGTCGGCAGCGAGGTCCGCGTCGCCGGCATGAAGATCGGCACCGTCACCAGCCAGGCGCTCGATCCGCAGAGCTTCCAGGTCAAGACCACGCTCGCGCTCGATCCCAAGGTCAAGCTGCCCGCCGACAGCAGCGCGGCGATCACCTCCGAGGGCTTCCTCGGCGCGACCTTCGTCTCGCTGATCCCGGGCGGCGACACCGTCCCGCTCAAGGACGGCGACACCATCGCCGACACCCAGGGCGCGATGGACCTGATGAGCATGGTCGGCCAGTTCATCAACAAGTCGGGCGGCGCGGCCGCCGGCGGGGCCGAAGAGGCGCCCAAGCCGTGAGGCGCATCCTGCTGGGCGCGGTCGCGCTCGGCGGCCTCGCGACCTTTGGCGCGTGGCAGGCGATCAGCCAGCAGCAGGTCCCGGTCGAGGCGATCCCGTCGGACGAGCAGGCCGGCGCGCCCGCTTTGGCGCCGAGCGGCGACACCGAGAGCGAATCGGCCAACGCCAGCACCCCCGCGGCGCCGCCGACGCCCGTCGTCGAGAAGATCCCCGACAAGCCGCTCGTCACCGAAGGCACGCCGATGGGCGAGCGGGTGGCGGTGCTCGGCCTGCTCAACAAGCGCAACGGCGAATCGCGCGACGTCACCCTGCGGCCGGGTCAGGCGATCCGGATCGGCGACGTCGTCCTGCGCCTGCGCGCCTGCGAGACGACCGCCCCCTGGGAGGATCAGAAGCTGACCGGCGCCTTCGTCCAGACCGACGTGCGCGGCCGCGACGGCGCCTGGCGGCGGGTCTTCTCGGGCTGGCTGTTCAAGGAATCGCCGTCGCTCAACGCGGTCGAGGACCCGGTCTACGACGTCTGGCCCAAGAGCTGCACGATGGTGCATCCCGATATCGGCCCCGACACGGTGCGCGTGTCGGGATCGGTCGCGCCGCCGTCGAGCGCGAAGAAGTCGGGCGCCGACCAGCCCGCCGCGGCCCCCGCGACCGCGACGCCGCCGGCCGCTCCCGCCCCGGCGACCACGCCCAGCGCGACGTCCAATAGCGCGACATAATCGTCGCGGCTCACCTCGATCGCGCCGAGCGACTGGAGGTGATCGGTGATGAACTGGCAGTCGAGCAGCCGGAAGCCGCCGGCCCGGAGCCGCGCGACCAGCCAGGCGAGCGCGACCTTCGACGCGTTGCTCTCGCGGCTGAACATGCTCTCGCCGAAGAAGGCGCCGCCCAGCCGCACGCCGTAGAGCCCGCCGACCAGCCGCCCCTCGCGCCAGCACTCGATCGAATGGGCGTGGCCGCGGCGGTGGAGGTCGGCATAGGCGGCCTCGATCGCCGGGTTGATCCAGGTGTCGGGCCGCTGGCTGGTGACCGCCGCGCATTCCGCCACGACCTCGCCGAACGCCCGGTCGGCGGTGACGGCGAAGCGGTCCGAGCGGATCGTCTTGGCGAGCGATCGCGACAGGCGGAAATGGTCGAGCGGCAGGATGCCGCGCTTCTTCGGCTCGACCCAGTAGACGTCGTCGGCGGCACGGCTGTCGGCCATCGGGAAGACCCCGATCGAATAGGCTCTCAGCAGCAGGTCGGGATCGATCGCCTTCATCGATATGCTCTCGCCGAAACTATAGCCGATCGGCGGAAAAGCGGAAGGGTTCGACCATGTGGCCGAAGGGTGTCACTCGCCCCGTTTCATCGCCTCGCGCTCGGCGCGCGCGGCCTCCAGGAACTGGCGCATGCAACCGGTCTGGCCATTGCTGCCGTTGGGCGAGCAGCTGTTGGGCAGGCCCTGCTTGCTGACCATGTCGAAGGTCCGGGTGCGCTCGACCCAGCTCTGGGTGACCTCGTCGGCCTTGGGCTTCTTCCGCAGCGCCTTGGGGATGCGATAGCGCTCGCTCTCGGGCTGGCGGGCGCAGACGATGATCTCCTCGTCCGAGCTGCGCGGGCAGGGATCGTCGCCGAACACGACCAGCGTGCTCATGCGCGGCGGCGGCGCCTCGGCCTTGGGGGCGGCAAGCGCGGGCGCCGCGAGCAGCAGCGCGATCGGGAGCAGAAGCTTCATGGCGACAGCTAACGCGCGAGACGCTTTCGGGGTGCTGAATGGCGCGGAGGCCGCCTGGGAAAAGAGAAGGACGCCGGGAGACGTCAGAACTTGATCCCGCACTTCTTGCCGTCGGCCTTGTCCTCGTCGCAGGCCTTGCGGGCGAGCTGGCGGAAGCAGCCCGATGCGCCGCCGGCGCCGCTGGTCGAGCAGCTCTGCGCGCCGCTGCGGCCGACATATTCGAGGCTCGACGCGCGGTCGCTCCAATTGTCGTTGCGGGGGTCGGTGCGGCGAAGCTGCTCGGGGATGCGGTAGCGCTCCCCTTCGGGGATGCGCTGGCAGACGACGATCTCCTCGCCGTTGCTGGTCGGGCAGGGATCGTTGCCGAAGATGGTCAGCACGCGCTGGGTCCGCTGCGCCTGGGCGGGCATGGCGAAGGGCGCGGCGGCGGCGATGGCGGCCAGGACAGCGAGCGCCGGCGGGAGCAAACGGTGGGTCGTCATCGGCGCGATTCCTTGGCTGTGGTCGGCTATTATATGTGGCGCGAAAGCCCGATGGCAATGCGGCAGCCGAGCCGGATCGCGCCCGACAGCAGCGGATAGGCCGGGGCCTGTTCGGCGCCCGCGGCGATCGCGGCGTCGCGATGCTCGACCTCCTCGGCGCGGAACTCCTCGATCGTCGCGCTCAGTTCGGGATCGCCGTCGCCGATCTGCTCGATCTGCTCGCGATAATGGCGGTCGATCTCGGTCTCGATCGCGGCGGTGCAGGCCATCGCCGCCTTGGGCCCGATCAGCGCGGTGGCCGCGCCCAGCGCGAAGCCCGCGACGTTCCACAGCGGCTGCAGCGCGGTCGGCCGCACCCCGCGCTCGGCGGTCATCCGGTCGAACACCGCGCGATGGCGCGCCTCCTGGTCCGCCATGCGCGCGATCGCGCGGGCGTCGGCCGATCGCTGGCCCATCACCGCGAGCTGCCCGGCATAGATGCGCGTCGCGCCATATTCGCCGGCCTGGTCGACGCGGAGCATCGCCGCGCGCTGTTGCGCGTTGGCGACCGCCGAAGACGCCGCGCGCTGTTGCGCATCCGCGCTCATGGCTTGCGCTTCCACAGCGCGATGGCGCCGAGCCCGCCGAGGATCGAGAAGATCGCGTTGAAGCCGGCGAGCGAGATGCCGAACAGCGTCCATTGCGGCACGTCGCACTGGATCATCGGCGTCGCCATGATCTGGGCGAGCAGATCGCCCTCCGACCCGCCGCTGGGCGGGGCCGAGCAGCGGGTGATGCCCTGCCACCAATGATATTCGACGCCGGCATGGAAGACGCCGATCGCGCCGCTGATCAGGATCGCGACGATCGCCAGGGCGAGGACGATCCGCCCCGATCGCTTGTCGCCGAGCGGGAAGGCGAACAGCGCCAGCGCGATCGCCGCCTCGTGCGGCCAGCGCTGCCAATGGCACATCTCGCAGGGGAAGAGCCCGCCGATGAACTGCGAGCCGAGCGCCCCCAGCATCAGCGCCGAAGGCAGGAGGAGCGCGGCGAGCCGCGCCTGGGCGAAACCGGTCATGGGGGCGGGTATAGCCGAACCCCCCTCCCTTTCAAGGGAGGGGCAGGGGGTGGGTGGCGACCCTGAACTTGATTCAGGGGAGCCTTGCCCGGTCGTCCCAAGGAACTCCGCCGAGGGGCGTCGAGCCCCTCGTCTCCGTGACCCACCCCTGACCCCTCCCTTGCAGGGAGGGGAAATCATGTGGCTTACCGCGCCCCGCTCTTGGCGCCGGCCAGGGCGGTGCGGAGCGGCGGGTGGGCCATGCGGGCGATCGCCTTCACCGCATAGTCGAGCTGGAAGTCGTCGATCCCCTGCTTCTTCAGCGCCTCGGAGGTGAACTGGAAGCGCGGATCGGGCTTGCCGTCGTCCTCGAGCACCTTGTCGTCGATCTTCGCCTCGTTGATCAGATGGCGGCGCAGGTCGGCCTCGCGCAGGCGCGGGCGGTCCTTGTAGTCGGGGTCGCTGAGCTGCGGCACGAGGATGTCGGGCTTGATCCCGCCCTCCTGCACCGACTTGCCCGACGGCGTGTAGTAGCGCGCCGTGGTCAGCTTGAGCGCGGTGTCGTCGGACAGTTCGAGCACGGTCTGGACCGAGCCCTTGCCGAAGGTCCGCTCGCCCATCACCAGCGCGCGCTTCTGGTCCTGCAGCGCGCCCGCGACGATCTCCGCCGCCGAGGCGGAGCCGGCGTCGACCAGCACGATCATCGGCAGGCCGTGGGCCAGGTCGGGCGGGCTGGCCGTCGCGTAGCGGCGCTCGATGTCGTTCTTCTCGCGCCCGCGCTGCGAGACGATCTCGCCGCGGTCGAGGAAGATGTCGGACACGTCGATCGCCTGGTCGAGCAGGCCGCCGGGGTTCGAGCGCAGGTCGATCACATAGCCGAGCGGGTCGTGGCCCAGCGACTTCTGGATGCCGGCGATCGCCGCGCGCACCGAATCGCCGGTGTTGGCGTTGACGAAGGTGTTGATGTTGATGATGCCGACCTGGTCCTTGACCTCCCACTTGACCGGCTTGAGCTGGATCAGCTCGCGGGTCAGCGAGACGTCGAACGGCTTGTCGCGGCCGGGGCGGACGACGGTGATCAGGATCTTGGTGCCGGGCTTGCCGCGCATCTGGTCGACCGCCTCGTCGAGCGTGCCGCCGTAGAGCAGCTTGCCGTCGAGATGGGTGATGTAGTCGCCGGTCTTGAGGCCGGCCTTGGCCGCGGGGGTGTCCTCCTGCGCGGTCATGATCTTGACCGCGCCGTCCTCCATCGTGACCGACAGGCCGAGGCCGCCATAGGCGCCTTGCGTCTGGGTGCGCATGTTCTGCCGGTCGCGCGCGTCGAGATAGGAGCTGTGCGGATCGAGGCTGGCGAGCATGCCGTCGATCGCGCCCTTGATCAGGGTGCGGTCGTCGACCTTGTCGACATAGTCCGAGCGGACCCGCTCGAACACGCTCATGAACTGGTCGAGTTCCTTGTAGGTGCCGACGTCGACCGCGCCGATCGCGGGGGCGAGGGTGGCAATCATGGCACCGGCGCCGAACAGGCCGATGGAACGCAACAGGGTCTTCGTCATCAAATCAGCCCGCTCCAAACAAGCCGCCATCGTACAGGTTTTTGCCGGGCCGCGAAATAGGCGCCTGTCCGGCTTCGACCATCGGACAAGATGGTTGGCCGGGCGCGGCGGTTCAATGGCTGCCCCGGCGGCGGCTCATCCGCGCGTCAGCAGCGGCAGGATGTCGATCGGCCGCCCTTCGTGGCGCAGCTCGACCGTGACGCGCGGATTTCCGCCGCCCGCGACGCCCAGCGGGCTGCCCTGGATCACCGCCGCGCCGACCTTGGCGCCGACCCGGCCGAGCCCGGTGATCAGCGTCGACCAGCCATTGTCATGATCGATGATGACGATCCCGGCATAGCTGCGGAACGGCCCGGCGAAGGCGATCCGGCCGTCGGCGGGCGAAACGATCTGCGCGCCGCGCGCCGCCGCCAGGGTCAGCCCGCGCGCGCGGACGCCCGAGTCGGACAGCTCGCCCATCCCCGAGACGAGCCGGCCGCGCACCGGCAGCCGATAGGGCGGCGGCGCCTGCGCGATCGCCGACAGGCGGGCCAGCTCGGACGGCGGCGGCGGCGCGGCGCGGCCGGGCAGCGGCGGGCGCAGGCGCGGACCCGGCAGGCTGGCGAGGCGGGCGCGGACGTCGGACTGCTCGCCCAGCTCATCGATGAGCTGGGCGATGTCCTTCGCCTTCTCGCCCATCGCGATCATCCGGTCCTGCTCGGCCATCGCGTCGTCGACCAGCCCCTGCGAGCGGCGGCGCTGGTCGGCTTCGAGCCGGGCGAGCGCGGTGCGGCGGATGCGAAGCTGGTCCTGCTCGCGGCGCAGGTCGGCGACCGCCAGCCCGGCCGAGCGGCGCAGGGCGTCGCCGCGCGCGACCTCGGCGCGAAGCCCCGCGGTGCGGGCGCGGATCTCGGGCAGCGCCGATCCCAGCAGGGCGCGGACATGGACCAGGTCGTCGACCGACCCGGGCTGGACCAGCGCCAGCGCGGCGGGGCGGCGCGCCATCGTCTGGAGCGCCGCGGTCAGCCGCACGATCGGCCCCTGCCGCTCGGCGAGGCGGGCCCGCTGGCGCGCGCGCAGCCGGTCGACGATGCCGACCCGCGCCTCGGCGGCGGCGATCCGCGCCTCCGACGCCTGGATCGCGGCGGCGGCGGCGGCCTGCTCGGCGCGGGCGCGGTCGGCGGCGCGGGTCATCGCCTTCGCGCGATGTTCGAGATCGGCGGCGCGGCGTTCGGCGGCCGACGCGTCGCGCTTCGCGGCGGCGAGCGCGCGCTGCTGCTCGGCCACGCCGGGGTCGCGCGACAGGGCGAAGGCGGGCACGGCGAGGATTGTAGCGACCGCTACAATAATAAATCCTCCCCGGAACAGGGAGGAAGGATTTTGGAAGGCGGCCCGCATCACCCTTCCCGGTGATAGGGATGGCCGGCGAGGATGCTGGTCGCCCGCCAGAGCTGTTCGGCGAGCATCGCGCGGGCGAGCAGGTGGGGCCAGGTCGCCTTGCCGAAGGCGAACAGCAGGTCGGCCTCGCGGCGCTGCGCCTCGTCGAAGCCGTCGGCGGCGCCGATCAGGAAGCGGACCTCGCGCCGGCCGTCGTCACGCCAGCGGCCGAGCTTCTCGGCGAAGGCCATCGAGCCGAGTTGCTCGCCCTTCTCGTCGAGCATGACGAGCACGGTGCCGGGATCGCGCGGCGGCAGGCGCCCGCCGCTGTCGGGCAGCTCGGTGATGCGGGTCGGCCAGCCGATCCGCTTGATGTAGCGGTCGACCAGATCGGCCTCGGGACCCCGGCCGATCCTGCCCCGCGCGACGATGTGCAGCAGCAATGTGGTTCAGGGCCTCCCCGCCGCTGCTCCGTGGATCAGCCCTGGACCGCGACGGGCGCGGGCGCGTCGCCGAAATTCCACATCCGCTCGAGATTGTAGAAGCTGCGGACCTCGGGACGGAACAGGTGGACGATCACGTCGCCCGCGTCGATCAGCACCCAGTCGGCCGTCGGCAGGCCCTCGATCCGGACCGTGCGGCCCGTCTCGCTCTTGATCCGGTCGGCCAGCTTGGTCGCCATCGAGGCGACCTGTCGGGTCGAACGGCCCGATGCGATCACCATATGGTCGGCGATCGACGATTTGCCCGCGAGCGGGATCGAGACGGTCTCGATCGCCTGGTCGTCGTCGAGCGATTTCAGCACAAGCTGGTGCAGCTTGTCCGAAGGGTCGGCATCCCTGGCGGCAGAGGCGTCTCTGGGCCTGATGCTGTCGGTGGCGGTCAATGTACCTCCTAGGGCAGCGGCCGGCGCGTCAACCTGTCGCGCAAGCCTGTGTTGTTGTGGGAAAGGTGCCAGCCTGGGTCCTTGGCCCGGAGCCGCGTTGCGGAACCGCGATCAGGATAGAAGTGCAGCAGCACGAGGGCCGGCGGTCTCCAGCTCGTCCAGTCTTTCGCCTTGGCCGCGGGCCGGACGAAATGCCGCAGCCAGCCCATCGCCCTCGAAGCGCGGGCGCCGTCATCATAACCCGGACGGGCGACGACGGCAATGACCACCCTGCGCGCGATGCCGCGCCAGTCCTGCCAGCGGTCGAACTGGGCGAGATTGTCGGCTCCCATGATCCAGACGAAGCGGCGCTTCGGGTAGCGGCGGACCAGCGCGCGCAGCGTGTCGGCGGTGTAGCGCGTGCCGAGCCGCGCCTCGATCGCGGTCGGCCGGATCGGCGCGCGCCGCGCCATCCGCATGGCCGAGGCGTAGCGCGCGGCGAGCGGGGCCATGTCGGAGGCGGCGGCCTTGAGCGGATTGCCGGGCGACACCAGCCACCACATCTCCTCCAGCCCGAGCGCCTCGATCGCGAACAGGCTGATGTGGCGGTGGCTGAAATGCGCCGGGTTGAAGCTGCCGCCGAGCAGGCCGGTGGGGGTCATCGCGCCGCTCTAGCCGGTGCGAAGGGGAAGCGGAAGAGCATCGCTTTCTCCTCGTCACCCCGGCGGAGGCCGGGGTCTCGGGAGAGGGGAGAGAAGCTGGTCGCAAGAGCCTCCCGAGATCCCGGCCTCCGCCGGGATGACGCGGGAGCTAGAAAGGCAGCACCGCCTTGTACGCCTCCAGCCCCGGCTTGCCGGGACGCGCCACGCCCTGGCCGAGGAGGAAGGCGTCGGCGACGATCTCGGCCTGCTGCTCGATGCCGTAGCGGGCGAAGGGCTTGCCCGGCCTTAATGTATAGACATAGCGGCAGAAGGGATGGCGCATCAGCGGCAGGTACCAGCGGCCGCCGCGCTGCGCCTGCCAGACATGGGTCATCTCATGGACGAACAGCGCCTGCATCGACAGCGACGCGCCGGCATAGCAGTCGCGCCACAGCGGGCCGGCGGGGTGGCACCAGAGATGGCCGTCGGGCGCCATCAGCACGTTCCTCGGCTGGAGCGGCCACCAGCGGGCGCGGCGGATCGTGACGCGGCCGATGTCGATCGCGGCCCCGAACATCGATCGGACGAGCGCCCCTTCGGCGTCGGTCAGCGGTCTCCCGTTCATCGGGCGATGCCTATAGCGGAGGCGCGCTTCATTCCCAATTCAGCGGCGCTTGGGCATAAGGGCCGCCGAAACGACCGATATCGAAATCGACAGGAGCCGCATGCGCCCGCTTTTCCCTTTCCTTGCCGCCGCCCTGATCGCGCCCGCCGCGATCGTCATGGCCGCCCCCGCCATGGCGCAGACCGCTTCGCTCGACGAGGTCGCCGCCCATCTGCGCGGGATCACGACGATGACGGCCGACTTCGTCCAGACCGACCGCAACGGCAAGTCGCTGTCGGGCATGCTGACCCTGCGCCAGCCGGGCAAGGTCCGCTTCGAATATCAGAAGGGCGTGCCGCTGCTGATCGTCGGCGACGGCAAGGCGCTGACGATGATCGACTATTCGGTGCGGCAGGTGTCGCGCTGGCCGGTCGGCAACTCGCCGCTGTCGGTGCTGATCGACCCGCGCCGCGACATGAGCCGCTTCGCCAAGGTGGTGCCGTCGACCATCCCCGGCACGATCACCGTCGAGGCGCGCGACGGCAAGCATCCCGAGTTCGGGACGATCACGATCGTCTTCGCCAAGGGCGCGGGGCCGGGCGGCCTCGCGCTCCAGGGGTGGACCGTGCTCGACGCGCAGAACGGCCGCTCGACCGTGCGGCTGACGAATCAGCGCTTCGGGGTGGCCATTTCCGACAAAGCGTTCAAATGGGACGACCCACGCCCGAAGGGCCCCCGGAATTAGTCCCGTCGTTCATAAAGGCGACAGGTTGAACCCCCTAAAAGTCTCCTCAGCGGTCGTGATCTTCTCGGGATTCCCCCCTGTTGCTCGAGAAACCAATCACGCCCCGCCTGCGTGACGAACGCTAGGTAGGCCCTCGCTCCCCGCCCCCGGAGCGGGGGCCATTCCTTTTGGGTGTTTTGCGGGCGCCTTGCGAAAAGTGGCTTGGACGATCCCTCGCCGGTCATCCCGGCTTTCGCTGGGCGGAAACCCTAGTTCTGCACCATCCGCGCCAGTTCGGCGACGGTGAAGGGTTTCTGCAGGAAGGCCATGTCCTGTCCGAGCCCGGCCGGGGCGGGGTGGCCCGAGGCGATCACCACGCGGAGCTGCCGGTTCTTCTCCAGCGCCGCGCGGGCGACCGACAGGCCGTCGGAGCCCAGGCCCCCCGCGTCCAGCGCCATGTCGGCGAGGATGACGTCGAGGCTGGCCGTGTCGATCGCGTCGCGCGCGGCCTCGGCCGACGCGGCGGTCAACACGACGAAGCCCAGATCCTCCAACATCTCCCGCAACATGTGGTTGAGCATGAGATCATCCTCGACCACCAGGATACGCCCCGCAACCATCCCCATGACGCAACGCCTCCAACACTCCGCCCGTAACGCGCGAATGCGCCGGAGGGTCCAGCCCGGGTCCATCATTTTTCCGCGGCCCGGCCCGCGTTGACTCGGCCGGCGTTTCGGGGAATGAAAGGGGCATGGGGAATGCGATAGCCCCACGAGGCGGCATGCCGAAATATCGCGTCCGACTTTCGTAGGGACGCTCCATGCCTGCACTGAACAGCATTTCCGTCGACCGTCTCGCGCGCCTCATCGGCACGCCGTCCTGTCCCGCTCTCATCGACCTGCGCGCCGGCATCGGCGACGATCGGCTGATCCCCGGATCGATCCCCCGCCGCGCGGCGGAGGTGTCGGAATGGGGCGGGGGCCTCGCCGGCCGGGCGGCCGTGATCATCGACGAGGATGGCGGGCCGCTGAGCGAAGGCGTCGCCGCCTGGCTGCGGAGCGACGGCATCGCCGCCGAGATATTGGGCGGCGGGCATGCCGCCTGGCGGAACGCCGGGCAGCCGCTGGTCCGCACCGGTCGCCTGCCGTCCCGCCAGGCGGACGGCCGGACGCTGTGGGTGACCCGCGCGCGGCCGAAGGTCGACCGGATCGCCTGCCCCTGGCTAATCCGCCGCTTCGTCGATCCCGGCGCCCGCTTCCTGTTCGTGGTGCCGGGGGAGGTGATGGCGGTGGCCGAGCGTCTCGACGCCACGCCGTTCGATTTCCAGCATGACGCCGTGTTCTGGAGCCATCGCGGCGAGCGCTGCACCTTCGACGTGATGGTCGAGGAATTCGGCCTGGGCGCGTTGCCGGCGCTCGCCTATCTCGCCGAGATCGTGCGCGGCGCCGACACCGGGCGGCCGGACCTGGTTCCCGAGGCCGCCGGGCTGGTCGCGTTGTCGCTGGGCCTGTCGCGGCTGCACGCCGACGACGACCGGCAGCTGGAGGCCGGCCTGCCGATCTACGACGCGCTCTATCGCTGGTGCCGCGACGCGCGGGCGGAGACGCACGACTGGGATGCCCACAAGCCGCGGGAGGCGCGCCCATGAGGGCCGCCGCCGTGCCGGCCGCCCCGATCGCCCGCCCCGCCCCGGTGACCCTCGGAGAGGCGTGCCGGGTCTGGGCGAAGATCGCGCTGCTGTCGTTTGGGGGGCCGGCCGGCCAGATCGCGGTGATGCACCGCGTGCTGGTCGAGGAGAAGCGCTGGATCGGCGAGCACCGGTTCCTGCATGCGCTGAACTACTGCATGCTGCTGCCGGGCCCCGAGGCGCAGCAGCTCGCCACCTATATCGGCTGGCTGCTCCACGAGCGGCGCGGCGGGGTGATGGCGGGGCTGCTGTTCATCCTGCCCGGCGTCGTGTCGATCATGGCGCTGAGCTGGATCTATGTCCTCTACGGCGCGCTCGGCATCATCGCCGCGCTGTTCTTCGGCCTCAAGGCCGCCGTGCTCGCCATCGTGGTGCAGGCGGTGCTGCGGATCGCCGGCCGGGCGCTGAAGAACCCGGTCATGGTGGCGATCGCCGCCGCCGCCTTCGTCGCCCTGTTCTTCTTCGCGGTGCCGTTCCCCGTCGTGGTGATCGGCGCCGGCGCGATCGGCTTCGTCGGCGGGCGGCGCGGCGCGGCGGCCTTCGCGGTCGGCGGCGGCCACAAGGCCTCGGCCGGCGCGATCGTCGCTGACGCGGACACGCTGCTGGGCGAGGAACTGCCCGCCCATGCCGTGCCGACGCTCGCCCGGACATTGCTCGACGCGTTCGTCTGGCTGGCGCTGTGGCTGGTTCCGGTGGCGCTGCTGCTCGTCCTGCTCGGCCGGGGCGACGTCTTCTCGCAGATCGCGGTCTTCTTCTCGTCGATGGCGATGGTGACGTTCGGCGGCGCCTATGCAGTGCTGTCCTATGTCGCGCAGGAGGCAGTGCAGACCTATCACTGGCTGCAGCCGCGCGAGATGCTCGACGGCCTCGGCATGGCGGAGACGACGCCCGGCCCGCTCATCATGGTGGTGCAGTTCGTCGGCTTCCTCGGCGCCTATCGCGAGGCGACGGGGATGCCGCCGCTGCTCGCCGCGACGCTGGGCGGCCTGCTCGCGACCTGGGTGACCTTCGCCCCCTGCTTCCTGTGGATATTCCTCGGCGCGCCGTTCATCGAACGGATGCGGAGCAACCGGGCGATGGCCGGCGCGCTGTCGGCGATCACGGCGGCGGTGGTCGGGGTGATCCTCAACCTCGCCATCTGGTTCGCCATCCACACGCTGTTCCGGCAGACCGCCCGGCTGGCCGCCGGCCCGCTCGCGGTCGACCTGCCGGTGCCGGCGAGCATCGACATCTGGGCGGCGCTGCTGTGCCTCGCGGCGGTGGTCGCGATGTTCCGGTTGCGGCTGGGCGTGACCGCGACGCTGGCGATGACCTCGGCGGCGGGCGTCGCGCTGCATCTCTTCGCTATCATCTAAGGAGGGCTTTCGCATGTCGATGAATCGCAGAACCCTGATGGCGGCGACCGTCGCCGCCGGCGCGGCCGCCGGCCTGCCCGCGCTGGCGCAGCCGCCGGCCGATGCGTTCGCGCCCCAGCCCCTGCCGTTCGATCCGAACGCCATTCCCGGCCTGTCGGCGAGATTGCTGACCAGCCATCACGACAATAATTATGTCGGCGCGGTGAAGCGGCTCGGCGCGATCCGGCAGGCGTTCGCCGGGCTCGACCCGGCCACCGCGCCGGGCTTCTCGATCAACGGCCTGAAGCGCGAGGAGCTGAGCGCCTGGAACTCGATGATCCTGCACGAGCTGTATTTCGCGGGGCTGGGGCGACCGACCGGGCCCGGCGCGAAGCTGGCCGCCGCGATCGAGCGGGACTTCGGCAGCCATGACCGATGGGCGGCCGAGTTCGGCGCGATGGGGAAGGCGCTGGGCGGCGGATCGGGCTGGGTGCTGCTGATGTGGAGCAACCGCGACCGGCGTCTCGTCAACCAGTGGGCGGCCGATCATATGGCGACCCTGGCGGGCGGCACGCCGCTGCTGGCGCTCGACATGTACGAACATGCCTATGCCATCGACTATGGGGCGAAGGCGGCCGCCTATGTGGACGCTTACATGGCGGCGGTCGACTGGTCGCAGGCGGACCACCTGTTCGCGCGCCTGACGTAAGGGTCGATCGCCTCGTCGCTGGAAAAGATGGTCGGGGAGAGAGGATTCGAACCCCCGGCCCCTGCCTCCCGAAGACAGTGCTCTACCAGGCTGAGCTACTCCCCGACGGAGATCCGGTCGTTTTTTCGGCCTCGGGAATGGTGGTGCAGCACCGGATCAAGTGGCGTAGGTATCTCTTCGGATACTCGCTGTCCCACATTTTCTAGGTGACACTGTGGCAGACATCCTCACCAGCGCTGAACGCAGCGAACGCATGGCCCGTATTCGCGCCAAGGACACTGCACCGGAGTTGCGAGTGCGGCGGCTATTGCACCGGTTCGGTTATCGGTTCAGATTGCATAGGGTCGATCTGCCGGGCTGCCCCGATATCGTGCTCCCACGCCACCGGACGGTAATCTTTGTGCATGGGTGCTTCTGGCATCAACATCCCGATCCCGCTTGCAGGCGGGCAAGACTGCCGAAATCACGACAAGATTACTGGGTCCCCAAGCTACGACGCAATGCTCAGCGCGACGCAGCGCACCGCATCAGCTTGGAGCGAGCGGGATGGCGCGTCCTCGAGATATGGGAGTGTGAGACCTCGCATTTGAGCAAGCTCGAAGGAACTCTTCGTTCCGTACTCGGCAACTCTGGCCTTTAGAAGAAGGCCTCTGCAACTGCCTTGCCGACTCTTGCGGCCAAAACAGGAGGGACTGCATTGCCGACCTGCGTGAACTGTCGAGCGCTGGCCCCCACAAAGACGTAATCGTCCGGAAAGGTCTGCAGCCGGGCGCACTCTCGAACACTTAGTGTCCGGGGGATTTCCGGATGCAGGTGCGAACGCCCTCCGCCCTTAGTGCCGCCTGCAATCACGGTTTTAGAGGGCAGCTTGGGGTCTAGGCGATCTACGCGGCCAAGCTGGTCTCGTGCTCCATATCCTAGCCGCATGTAGCGTAAAAGGGAGCCGGCGCGATGCTCGCGGGTTTCGTTGTTCGGAACACCCGCCGTGGATCTAAACAAAACGCTGCCGCTGCCGACGACATAGTTGAGAGGTGCAGGCGGATAATATTCGTTCCCGGTCCGAGAACCGATCACGAACAGCCTGAACCGCTGCTGTGGGATGCCGTGTTGGGCCGCATCGAGTATTTTGGGCTCGCTTACTGCGTATCCTGCTGCTTTAAGGCTTTCAATGGCGGCCTCCAACTGCTCGCCCCCGTCCAGATCTCGCAAGCCAGGCACGTTTTCAATGACGAACGCTTTCGGCCGGAACTCAATGATGAGGCGTACAAAATCGAAAAGGAGATTCCCGTTTTTCTCATGAGCGAAGCCCGTTCTCTTGAACTTGTCGCCCCATTTCGCGAACCGCTGATTCGCAGCGATTGAGAATGGCTGGCAAGGTGGCCCACCGGCAAAAACGCCTTCAAAAGGTGCCTTAATCACGGTCCGCAGAGCGGCCGCGACATTCTCAAACATCGACACATCGCCTGAGTGAACTGGCGGGCCAAAGACTTTCCATTCGGGGCGGTTGCGGCGGAGAGTCTTGCAGAACAGTTCGTTGATTTCGAAAGCTGCCACGTGTTGGTAACCGACAGATTCGAACCCCAGATCCATTCCCCCGCATCCGGTGAAAAAGCTGACCAGCGGTATGCCGGTGGCCGCGCTCGAGATATCTCCAAGATGGAGCGGGGACGGTCCACGCCAACGCTTGGGCCCCGACACTTCATAAACCAGATCGTCGTAAGTCCAGCCAATCCGATCCAGTTCAGGCGGAAGGTCGCCGTCTACGGCTGCTACCTTCTTAAGTAGCCGCATCTGCTCGATCAGATGCGGCGTTTCGAACTGGAGGAGTGCGCTATGCATGGATAAGCCCTGGGAACTTCGATTTCATATTGGTGTAGACCCCGACCGCCTCATCCCGGCTGTGAAAGTCTAGGCGTTTCGTGGTTCGGAACCATTCGCCATAGTAGCGATGAACGGCTCTGTGGCAACTGGGGCACAGCGGCACGAGGTCGTCGAAAGTGGTCCCTCTGCCGATAACCCGAGTGCCGGAGCTGAGGGGGAGTAGGTGGTGGAGGTCCATGACCCTCTCGGTCCACGGATAGCTCCGTGCAGTGTCGAGATTGCAGACATCGCAAACGGTAGTCGGATTTGCAGCGAAGAATGCCTTCCTCAGCCCACTGTTTCGCTCGATCGTGACATGCGTTTTTTGAACTTTATTCCCCTCCTCGAAGCCACTTTCGACGACCTCTGCTATCACGGTCTCCGGATAGTCGAAGAAGTCGAGCGTTGAGCCTCCCGTGAAGAGATTCGCCAATCGCCTAATTTCAGCATCGCGATTCGCGGCGCGCGGCCCGCCGATGGGATTCAGCTCTCCGAAGGCTATTTCAGCATCTTTTCGAGCAAGATTGATGAACACCCGATCGCGGACGACGTGCAGGTACGAAATCTGACAGAGAACCTTAAGGCTCTCTCGAGCTTGCCGGCGAAGATTGTCGGGTGCCGACAGCCCCTTCACTGTATATGCAGAGTCATTACCGAGCGAGCCAATAAAGGCCGCGTCATCTTCCGACCCAACGAAACCAGTCGCACGATAGGCTCCGATAATCTCGTCCAGAGTGGCGGACGGTGTGCTTCCCACTGCCGCCTTGGCCAAAAGATACTTCAGAGCAACCAGCAGCGGATATCGGAACGGTGCTTCCGGATACCAGTCCTTTAGCGCAGGACTTGGCTCTGTTGAGGCTTGGGCCAGGAAATGGAAATATTCATCAGATGTGATGACGCCTGGTTGGGAGAGCAGAAGTGAAACTGGGGTAGGTTGTGCAACGCCGCCGTTCTCGCTGATCAAAAGACTAAGTTTCAGAACGCGGGCGTATTGGCGCTGAGGGCTATGAGTAGGAGGAGCGGGGAATGGAAGGCCCGTAGCTGCTGCCAGGACCTGCCGCGAAGTGCTCATGAAGTCGTGATTTTGAACAAAAGCAGAAATGGCACGAAGTGTGTCGAACTCGAAATATTCAACGTGACCTTGGTCCCAATGCCACATGCCTTTCCCCCTTGCGCCGATATCGCAGAGTAGCACGACATGAGTCGGGCTCAAACATCCGGTTGCCCCAAAGGGAGAGGCAAGTTTGGACACATCCGCATGGCTAATCTGCCGATTTTCCAGATAAAAAGATGGTCGGGGAGAGAGGATTCGAACCTCCGGCCCCTGCCTCCCGAAGACAGTGCTCTACCAGGCTGAGCTACTCCCCGACGGAGATCCGGTCGTTTTTTCGGCCTCGGGAGCCGACCGGATTGAGCCAAGTCGGGGCCCTATAGGGGGCGCCCCGATTCCATGCAAGGGGCTGTTTTCGACTTTTTCGGCGGAAGCCGGTCGGCGCTCCCCCCATGCCCTTTCCCTGCTTCAATGCGCGAAGGCCGGCGCCCTGCGGCCGAGGCCCATCGCGGCGAAGGCGGCGAGCACGCCGAACGCGCCGGCGATGACGAAGGCGAGCAGGTAGCTGCCCGTCTGCTCGCGGATCAGGCCCGCGCCGAAGGCGGCGACGGCGGCGCCGATCTGGTGGCCGGTCATCACCCAGCCGAAGATGATCGGCGCCTTCGCCTCGCCGAAATGGCGGTTGGCCAGCGCCATCGTCGGCGGCACCGTCGCGATCCAGTCGAGCCCGTAGAAGACCGCGAAGAGCAGCAGGCCGGTCGGCTGGAAGTCGATCGCCGGCAACGCCATCAGCGACAGGCCGCGCAGCGCATAATAGACGAACAGCAGCTTGCGCGGATCGTAGCGGTCGGTCAGCCAGCCCGAGGCGGTGGTGCCGATCAGGTCGAACAGCCCCATCAGCGACAGCAGCCCCGCCGCCTGCACCGGCGATATGCCGTTGTCGCCGCAATAGGCGATCAGATGGGTGCCGACGAGGCCGTTGGTGGTCAGCCCGCAGACGAAGAAGGTGCCGAACAGCAGCCAGAAGGCCGGGCTGCGCATCCCCTCGGCCAGGGTGGTGATCGCCAGCATCGCGCCGCGCCGGTTCTCGGCCGGGGGCAACGCGTCCGGCGATTCGCCATAGCGCCGGGCGCCGATCGCTGCCGGGCCGTCGGGCATCAGCAGCCAGACGACCGGGATCAGCGTGGCGGCGGCCAGCCCGACCGCGAGCGCCACCGGCGTCCAGGCGCCGTTGCGGGTCAGCCAGGCCATGGCGGGCAGGAAGATCAGCGATCCGGTCGCGGTGCTCGCGGTCAGCAGGCCGATCATCAGCCCGCGTCGCGTCGCGAACCAGCGGTTGACCACGGTCGCGCCGAGCACCGGGGCGATCGCGCCGCTGCCGACGCCCGAGATCACGCCCCAGCTCAGCACATAATGCCAGCTCTCTGTCATCCACAGGCTGGCGAGGCTCGACGCCGCCATCAGCGCGAGGCCGCCGATCATCGTCCGGCGGATGCCGATCGACTGCATCAGCGCGGCGGCGAAGGGCCCGGTCAGGCCGTAGAGGAAGATGCCGACCGCCGCGGCGAAGGAGATGGTCGCGCGGTCCCAGCCGAAATGCGCTTCGAGCGGCAGGATCAGCACGCTCGGCGCCGATCGCAGCGCCGCCGCGACCAGGAGCGCGAGGAAGGTGACCGCTATGACGATGAAGGCATAGCGCTGTCCGGTGGCGCGACGATGCAGCATGGCGCGACCGTACCGATCGGTACGTCGCTGCGCAAGGGGGGAGTTGGTGGCTGGGGAAGAGGGCCGTCATCCCGGCGAAAGCCGGGATCTCACTTCTCTGTCGACGCTATCGAAAAGGTAGTGAGATTCCAGCTTTCGCTGGAATGACGGTGAAGGAATCCGGGAAGGATCAGGCCGCCTTGGCCTGCTTCGCCCGGTCGATCGCCTCGAGCACGATGGTGCGCGCGTCGTCGGCGCCGCCCCAGGTGCCGATCCGCACCCACTTCTCGGCTTCGAGGTCCTTATAGTGGGTGAAGAAATGCTCGATCTGCTGCAGCACGATCTGCGGCAGGTCGTCGCGCTCGTTGACGTCGGTATAATAAGGGAAGGTGCTGTCGACCGGCACGCAGACGAGCTTCTCGTCGCCGCCATGCTCGTCCTCGAGGTTGAGCACCGCGATCGGGCGGGCGCGGACGACGCAGCCCGGCACGAAGGGCGAGCGCGCGACGACCAGCGCGTCGAGCGGATCGCCGTCGGGCGACAGCGTGTGCGGCACGAAGCCGTAATTGGCGGGATAGCGCATCGGCGTGTGCAGGATGCGGTCGACGAACAATGCGCCCGACTTCTTGTCGAACTCATATTTCACGGGTTCGCCGCCCACCGGCACTTCGATGATGACGTTGAGGCTGTTGGGCGGATCGTCGCCCACGGGGATGAGGTCGATGTTCATGGCCGCGCCTTTATGCTGCACCGCATCGGATTCCAAGCGCCAATAGGGACGATATGGCGGTTTTCCGCGACGGAAATGCGTTCGCGCGCGCCAAGTCCCTGCAAGCCATGCTTTTACCATGATTTTCGCCCATCCGCATCGCCCGCCGTCGCGGCCCCGGCGAATCGCAAAGCGCTTCCACCCCGGCCAAAGGGACGATAAGGGCGCGGCATGAGCAGGATCGAAACACCGCGCCCGATCCGGGGCACGCAGGATATGCTGGGCGAGCAGGCATTGCGCTTCGGCCATGTCGTCCAGACCTTCGACCGGGTCCGCCGCCTCTACGGCTTCGGCCGGGTCGAGGTGCCCGTGTTCGAGCCGACCGCGGTCTTCGCCCGCTCGCTGGGCGAGACGACCGACGTCGTCTCCAAGGAGATGTACAGCTTCGAGGACCGCGGCGGCGATTCGGTGACGCTGCGCCCCGAGTTCACCGCCGGGATCGCCCGCGCCTATCTGACCGAGGGCTGGCAGCAGCATGCGCCGCTCAAGGTCGCGACCCACGGCCCGCTGTTCCGCTACGAACGGCCGCAGAAGGGCCGTTACCGCCAGTTCCACCAGCTCGACGCCGAGGTGATCGGTGCCGCCGAGCCGCAGGCCGATGTCGAACTGCTGTGCATGGCCGACCAGTTGCTGCGCGAGCTGGGCGTCGCGGACGGCGTGACGCTGACGCTCAACACGCTCGGCGACGGCGAGACGCGCGAGGCGTGGCGCGCCGCGCTGGTCGCGCATTTCGAGAAGCATCGCGGCGAGCTGAGCGAGGACAGCCTCGACCGGCTGGCCAAGAATCCGCTGCGCATCCTCGATTCGAAGGACCCGCGCGATCGCCCGGTCGCCGACGCCGCGCCCGAGATCGACGATTATCTGTCGGCCGAGGCGGGCGCCTTCTTCGCGGCGGTGACCAGCGGGCTCGATGCCGCCGGGGTCGCCTGGACGCGCAACGCGCGGCTGGTGCGCGGGCTCGATTATTATCGCCACACCGCCTTCGAGTTCGTCACCGACCGGCTCGGCGCGCAGGGCACGGTGCTGGGCGGCGGCCGCTATGACGGGCTGATCGAGACGCTGGGCGGGCCCGCCACCCCCGCGGTCGGCTGGGCGGCGGGGATCGAGCGGCTGGCGATGCTGATCGACCTGCCGGCGCCCGAGCGGATCGAGGTCGCGGTGGTGCCGATGGGCGAGGGCGCGCAGGCCTTTGCCGCCCGCGCGCTGGCCGATCTGCGCCGCGCCGGCATCGCCGCCGACATGGCTTACAAGGGCAATATGAAGCGGCGGATGCAGAAGGCCGACGCGAGCGGCGCGCGCTATGCGGTGATTATCGGCGACGACGAGGTCGCGCGCGGCGAGGTGTCGCTCAAGGACATGGCCGGGCAGACCCAGGCGCCGGTCGCGATCGACGGGCTCGTGGCGGCGATCCGGGGCTGACGCCATGGCAGGGATCACCTCGGCGCGGATCGCGCAGATCGAGGCTCGTCGCGACGAGCTGCAGGCGCTGATGGCGCGCGGCGACCTGCCGTCGGACCAGTTCGTCCAGCTGTCCAAGGACTATGCCGAGATCGAGCCGGTCGCCCAGGCGGCGGGCGAGGTGCGGCGGCTGCGCGCCGAGCTCGACGTGCTCAAGGGCATGGCCGAGGACGAGGCGGGCGACGCCGAGCTGCGCGCCATGGCGATCGAGGAGGCCGAGGAGATCCGCGCCCGGCTGCCCGAGGCGGAGCGCGCGCTGGCGCTGAAGCTGCTGCCGCGCGACGCCGCCGACGAGCGATCGGCGATGCTCGAGATCCGCGCCGGCACCGGCGGCGACGAGGCGGCGCTGTTCGCGGGCGACCTGTTCCGCATGTACCAGCGCTATGCCGAGGATCGCGGCTGGCGGGTCGAGCTGATCTCGGCGAGCGCGGCCGACCTCGGCGGCTACAAGGAGGTGGTGGCGAGCGTCACCGGCGCGGGGGTGTTCGCGCGGCTGAAGTTCGAGAGCGGCGTCCACCGCGTCCAGCGCGTGCCGGTCACCGAATCGGGCGGGCGCATCCATACCTCGGCGGCGACCGTCGCGGTGCTGCCCGAGGCCGAGGAGGTCGACGTCCATATCGACGACAAGGACCTGCGCATCGACGTCTACCGATCGTCGGGGCCGGGCGGCCAGTCGGTCAACACCACCGACAGCGCGGTCCGCATCACCCATCTGCCGACCGGCCTGGTCGTGATCCAGCAGGACGAGAAGTCGCAGCACAAGAACAAGGCCAAGGCGCTCAAGGTGCTGCGCACCCGCCTCTACGAGATGGAGCGCGAGCGGCTGGCGAGCGAGCGGGCCGGCGCGCGCAAGTCGATGGTGGGGTCGGGCGATCGCTCCGAACGCATCCGCACCTATAATTTCCCGCAGGGACGGGTGACCGACCATCGCATCAACCTGACCCTCCACCGCCTGTCGGAGATTCTCGAAGGGCCGGGGCTCGACGACCTGGTCGGCGCGCTGATCGCCGAGGACGAGGCCGAGCGGCTCGCGCAACTGGATGGTTGAGAGCATCCGGGCGGCGCTGGTCCGGGGTGCGGCCGCGCTGTCCGCGACCAGCGAGACGGCGCGGCTCGATGCCGAATTGCTGATGGCGCATGCCTTGGGCGTGTCGCGCGACGCGATGCTGCTGGGCCGGCTCGACGATCCCGCGCCGGCGGGATTCGCGCCCCTGCTGGCGCGGCGCGTGGCGCATGAGCCGGTCGCCTATATCGTCGGCGAGCGCGATTTCTGGACGATCAGCCTGAAGGTCGGCCCCGGCGTGCTGATCCCCCGCCCCGACAGCGAGACGCTGATCGAGGCGGCGGTCGGGCATTTCGGCGCGAAGGGGCCGGCGCGCATCCTCGACCTCGGCGTCGGATCGGGGGCGCTGCTGCTGGCGGCGCTGGCGCAATGGCCGGCGGCGAGCGGGATCGGCGTCGACCGGTCCGCGGCGGCGGCGGCGATCGCGCGCGACAATGCCGCGCGGCTGGGCCTCGCCGGCCAGGCCGAGATCCGGCTCGGCGACTGGGCGGAGGGGATCGACGAGCGCTTCGACCTGCTGCTGTGCAATCCGCCCTATGTCGAGAGCGGCGCGATCCTCGCGCCCGACGTGGCGGAGCATGAGCCGGCCTCGGCGCTGTTCGCGGGCCCCGACGGGCTCGACGACTATCGCCGGCTGGCGCCCATGATCGGCGGGCTGCTCGCCGCCGGGGGCCTCGCCGCGGTCGAAATCGGGGCGGAGCAGGGGGATGCGGTGATCGCGCTGTTCGCCCGTCACGGGCTGGCCGGATCGGTCCGCCGCGATCTTGCCGGGCGCGACCGGGCGATCCTCGTCCGCGCCTGAACCTTTTGTCGAAAGCCAGCATATTCCGCTTGGAAAATGCCGCGCGAGCCCCTACATCAGGTCCATGGACAGGGCTCGGGATGCCATTGCGCACCGGCCCGATGCTACGACCTCCAATGTCACGGACGCTTTTTCGGCGGCCTTGTCACATGGCGGATGCGGGCCTTGACCGGCCCGCGCCTTGGGGCGGCGTGCATCATAGGACGGTTTGGGGCAGAGCCCCGACAGGTTCCGGGGTGGTCCCGGAAATGGGAGTGGTGAACCGATACCACCAGTGACGAGGACATCGGAAAGTTGATCAATAATCGGCAGAACGGCCGCCGTCGCGGTCGTGGCGGTGGGTCGGGCGCGCCCCGGCCGAACGGTTCCAACGGCGGTCAGGATCGCGGCAACCGTATCGACAATCGCGCGCGCGGCAACGCGGCCCAGCTTCTCGAGAAGTACAAGGCGCTGGCGCGCGACGCCCAGATGCAGGGCGACCGGGTCAACACCGAATATTATCTGCAGTTCGCGGACCATTATTTCCGGGTGCTGAGCGAGAGCCGTTCGCGCTTCGAGGATCAGCAGCCGCGCCCGCGCCGCGACGAGTTCACCGGCGCCTCCGACGAGGAATATGGCGACGAGGGCGATCGGATCGGCGCCGACGAGCAGCAGCCCGCGCCGGCGCGAGCCGCCGGGCAGGAGCGCGGCTTCCATCGCCGCGACCGCGACGCCGAGCCGCGCCGCGAGCGTGAAGCGGAGGCCGAGGCGCCTGTCGCGGCTCCGACCCACGCCGATGGCGGGGATGAGGATCGCCGGCCCCGCCGGGGCCGCCCGCCGCGCGCCGAGCGTCCCGTCGACGCTCCGTCGGCCGCGCCCGAGCTGCCGCTGGCCCAGGCCGCGCCCGAGCCCGCCGCCGCGGAGGAGGAGCCCGCCGCGCCGGTCCGCCGCCGTGGCCGCCCGCCCAAGGCGAAGCCCGCCGAGGCGGCCGAGCAGATCGAGGTCGATCGCCTGCCCCCGTCGCTGACGCTGCAGGCGCCGGTCAATGACGGCGGCGAGGGCGACGAAGCCCCGCGTCCGCGCACCCGGACCCGCAAGCCGCGCGGCGAGACCGCGGCGGCCTGACCGGCGTCCCAGATAGCCGGCCATATGGCTGGAAAAACGAAAGGGCGGCCTTCGGGTCGCCCTTTTGCGTTCGGCCCCGGGGCCGTTCAGTCGCCGGAGCGCCTGTCGTCCTCGGGCTCGAAGCGGGCGACGTCCTCGTCATGGCCGGTGCCCGAGCTCATGAAGATCAGCGCCATCAGCGCGCCGGCGAGCAGCACCGACAGCGCGACCCCCGCGCTGGTCGCGATCACCACCGCGACCGTGAGCGGCGATCCGTCCATCCAGAGATAGAAGAGCGCGGCGGCGACGGCGAGCATCGCGGTCGCGATCACCCAGCGCATGATCCAGCGGAAACGGAGCCAGGCGCGGGCCGCCTGCTGGGGA